>NZ_JBFRDI010000001.1:0-447660 GCF_052113505.1 Pseudarthrobacter sp. TAF60_1 | reverse complement strand
ATGGCCTGGGTGCGGGTCCGGTCCACGGCCCCTGCGGCGAGGATCTGCAGGTAGTCCACGGACCGGGAGAGCTCCTCGGCCTGGGCGGCGAATTCGGCGGCCTCGGCATAGCCTGCCATGGCCAGCTGGTCCGGGGCGGCAGCGACTGCGGCTCGGACCACCGCGATCGCCGCTGTCAGGCTCACCGGCGCAGGAACACCAACGCGCGTCAGCACCGCGGTACTGCCGACGTTCCCCGCGAGCTGCGCCGTCAAAGCCTCCATAGGAATACTCTGCCTCGAGGCACTGACATTTTCGCCGCCGTCGGACTTCCTTTTCGGAAGAGTGCCCAAGGAACCCGCGAAATCCCCGAACCGACCTTCCGTGAAGCCGTTCTTCACGCGGCGTCGAGCGGGCGGGAACATCCGGATCCGGGGCGTGGTTAAAGCAAATAGGACGAAAAATGAACACCATGTTTACGGCATTAATAATCCCGGCCCGCATCGCAGAACCAGTTCGCATCGAGCCGATCGAAGCCACCCTGAAGAACCTTCAGGAACTGGTTGATGGCGATATTGAGTCAATCACGCGCGGTGACTGGCATGTTTACCTGAACGCGGAAGGCATGATCCGGAACCTGCCGTCGAACCTGCGCGCCGCCCAGCTAACCTACGATCGCGGCCTTGACCTGGCCGGCGCCGGGCGCGGATGCGCCGTCTTCCTGGGAAACGATGGACGCAGCGGTGAATCGGACGTGCCCGCGCATCTTGTCAGGCGGGCCGAGGAACTCTTTGGGATGCCCTTGGCCGCCTAGCGCGCAAGCCGTCATCGCAAACGGACAATCCGGGAAAGCCGTGGCCGCCTCCGAATCTGCGGCCGCGTGGGTCAGCTTCATAGGTTCGCGCCGCAGGCCGCCTGGCCAGCCGGATACTGTCACCGCACGGTTGTATGACATAGGATCTCCAGAGGTATTCCAGACGAGACAGGACCGGCAAACGATGCCCCTCTTCGACCTCCCTCTTGAGCAGCTCCGCGGCTACACCTCAAGCATCACAGCGCCGGCGGATTTGCGGAGCTTCTGGGACGCGACCATCGAGGAGGCGCAGGCATACCCGCTTCGAGCCACGTTCGAGCAGGTGGAGAACCACTTATCCGTGATCGACACCTTCGACGTCACGTTCGCGGGTTTTGGCGGCGCACCGATCAAGGCCTGGCTGCACCTCCCGGCGAACCGGCAGGCTGGGAGCCGGCTGCCCGTCGTCGTGCAGTACGTCGGCTACTCCGGCGGGCGTGGCCTGGTTAATCAGGACACGAAGTGGGCGCAGGCCGGTTACGCGCACTTCATCATGGACACCCGGGGCCAGGGTTTCGGCGGAATCGTGGGCGACACTCCGGACCCCCACCGGTCCGCCGGTGACGTCGCGTATGCCGGGCTCATGACGCGAGGTGCCGGCAGCCGCGAGGACTACTACTACCGCCGCGTTTACGTGGACGCATTCCGGGCGGTGGAAGCTGCGCAGTCCCACCCGGAGGTGGATGACGCGCGCGTCGTCCTGGCCGGAATCAGCCAGGGCGGCGGCATCGCGGTGGCGGTAGCCGGGCTGGTGGCAGGAAGGCTCGACGGCGTCATCGCCGCGCTGCCCGACGTTCCGTTCCTGCAGGACTTCCCCAGGGCGATCGACACCGCACCCCGTGGCCCCTATCCGGAAATTGCTGCCTTCCTGGGCCGGCACCGGGACCGGTACGACCAGATGCTGGAGGTTCTCAACTATTTCGACGGCGTCAACCTCGCCCGGGCGGCGACTGCCCCGGCCCTGTACTCGGTCGCGTTGATGGACGACGTCTGCCCGCCGTCCACCGTCTTCGCCAGCTTCAACGCCTACGGCGGCGACTCCGCGGCACACAAGGAGATCGAGATATACCGGTTCAACAACCACGAAGGCGGCCAGGAGCACCACTGGATCCGGCAGTTGCAGTACCTCCGCAAGCTTCTCGGGTGAGCGGGGCTACGCAGTGTGACGAAAGCGATTTTGTGGAGCCCGGTGCGCGTGGTTATCGTGTGCCTATGACAAACCGTTGGTATGCGTATTTTTCGTTGGCTCTGGAGGGGCCCGCGTCTAACTGACACGCATCCAACTTCCTTCAGAGCCAACAGGGCAGAGATCATTCTCTGCCCTTCGCCATTTCTCCGGCGGGTTCTGATCTGGGCCCGCTTCCTATCTGGAACAGGACCCCGAGCATGAGCCCCGCAACAGCCACTCCCGCAAAATCGTCCAACCTGCGCGTCAGCGAATTCGCCCCGCTGCCCACGCCCGCAGAACTCATCGCCGAGTTGCCGCTTGATAACCGGATTACAGACGTCGTCGAACGCGGACGCGATGAGGTCCGCGCCATCATGGACGGTGTGGACGACCGTCTGCTGGTCATCGTGGGCCCCTGCTCCATCCACGATCCCAAGGCCGGCCTGGAGTACGCCCGCCGGCTGGTGAGCCAGGCTGAAAAGCACAAGGAAGACCTGCTGATTGTCATGCGGACCTACTTCGAGAAGCCGCGCACCACGGTTGGGTGGAAGGGCCTGATCAACGATCCCCGCCTGGACGGCAGCCACGATATGGAGGCCGGCCTCCGCGCCGCACGTCACTTCCTGCAGCAGGTCACCGCACTGGGACTGCCCACTGCCACCGAGTTCCTCGAGCCCATCAGCCCGCAGTACATGGCGGACCTGATCTCCTGGGGAGCGATCGGTGCCCGCACCACCGAAAGCCAGATCCACCGCCAGCTGGCCTCCGGCCTGTCCATGCCCATCGGCTTCAAGAACGGGACCGACGGCGACCTCCAGGTTGCGGTCGATGCATGCGGCGCCGCCGTGGCGGCCCAGGCTTTCCTGGGAATCGACGGCGACGGCCGCGCCGCGCTGGTGGCCACGGCCGGGAATCCTGACACTCACGTCATCCTCCGCGGCGGACGCAAGGGACCGAACTACTCGGCAGCCGACGTCGAAAGCGCCTCTGCCAAGCTCGCCGGAAAGGGCCTCAACCCGCGCCTGATCGTCGATGCCAGCCACGCGAACAGTGGAAAGAGCCACCACCGGCAGGCCGAGGTGGCGCTGGAAATCGGTGCCCAGCTTGAAGAGGGCGGCCAGGCAGCGCAGGCCGTCGCCGGCGTCATGCTGGAAAGTTTCCTCGTGGGCGGCGCGCAGAACCTGGATGTTGCCGAGCACGCCGCGGGCACGTCCGAGCTGGTGTACGGGCAGAGCGTGACAGACGCGTGCATGGAGTGGGACGTTACAGTTTCGGTGCTCGACCAGCTCGCGGCGTCTGCCCGGAAACGCCGTATTGCATAGTGATTACTCCGGATGACTTTCACTACAGCCCCATGAACCTCTAGAGTATCTATCACATGGTTGGTGGATGGCTCAGCATCGGCACACCGCAATGGAACACAGCTGGGGTTAGCCGTCATCCGTCAGCAAAGGAATAGGGAAATGTCCGCAGAACAGAACTTCTCGAACGCGAAGTTCCTGACCGTGGCCGAGGTGGCCGAGGTCATGCGCGTCTCCAAAATGACCGTCTACCGCCTGGTCCATTCCGGCGAAATGCCCGCGGTGCGTTTCGGCCGGTCGTACCGGGTGCCGGAAAGCGCCGTCGAGCAGTATCTTAAGGGCGCTGTAGTGGACGGGCACACCGAAACGGCCTGAGCACTGTTACGGCCTATGGGACGGCTACGGTCAGTGGCCGCCGCAAAGAAGCGGTACCCTGTTAAGGAACGTTTTACGTCATTGTAAGAATCTGTCAGTTGTTTTTGTCTGTAGCTCTGTCCACGGACCTTTTCCATCAGACAGGTACTACATCTAGTTTGTGAGGAACTTTCGTGGGTTCAGTTATTAAGAAGCGTCGCAAGCGTATGGCCAAGAAGAAGCACCGCAAGCTGCTTCGCAAGACCCGTCACCAGCGCCGCAATAAGAAGTAGAGATACTTCGACAAGCGTGAAAAATGCCCGTTGCCCTTCCGGCAGCGGGCATTTTTGTCGTTCCAGCAGTTACATGCGGGGCCCGCGGATGCGGGCGAAGCCTTTCCAGAGCCCGTAGACCACGCCCCCCGCTGTTGCCGCCTTCAGGCCAAGGGTGGCGGCGCGCCGGCCGGAGCGGAAATCGTAGACCGGCCAGTTGTGGTCGCGGGCGTGGCCGCGCAGCCTGGAATCGGGGTTGATGGCCACGGGGTGCCCGACGAGCGTCAGCAGCGGGATGTCGTTGTAGGAATCGCTGTAGGCCCAGCACCGCTTGAGGTCCAGCCCTTCCGCGTCGGCCAGCTCCTGGACTGCTACAGCCTTGGCCGAGCCGTGCAGGATGTCACCCACCAGCCGGCCGGTGTACATGCCGTCGGCTACTTCGCCAACAGTGCCAAGTGCCCCAGTGAGGCCCAGACGGGTGGAGATGACGGTGGCAACTTCGATGGGCGTGGCCGTGACCAGCCAGACGCGCCGTCCCACGCGAAGGTGCTGCTCCGCCAAAGCTTTCGCTCCGGGCCAGATCCTGGAGGCGATCATTTCGTCGTACACTTCTTCGCCCAGTGCCTTGATGTCATCCACCGTGATGCCCGCCGCGAGGGTGAGGGCTGAATCGCGGACCGCATGGACATCGTCCATGTTCTCTCCGCGCGCCACGAATTTGAACTGCTTCCAGGCGAAGCCGGCTGCCTGCGCCAGGGTAAAAGCGCCGCGCTGGTGCATCTTTCGGGCGACGTGAAAGAGGCTGGCACCCTTCATGAGGGTGTTGTCGACGTCGAAGAAGGCCGCTTCGCTGGTCTGCATCACCGCATCCGGCTGGGTGACAACAGCGACGTACTTCTCCTCGGGCATGTCCACGAGTCTAGTCAATGGCCGGCCGCGCGGATTCCCGACGAGGCGTTGGCGGACACCGTGCGCCGCTATACGCCCCCAAGGGCGATACGGTTAAAGCATGGCCAACCCGGAGGTAGTCCTCATCACCAAAGCAGACTGTCACCTTTGCGAAGACGCGCGCGACGCCGTCGAACGCGTTACCTCCGCACTGGGGCTTGGGTGGACGGAACAGCAGGTTGACGAACTGCCCGAACTGCGTGAGCGGTACGCCGAGGAAATCCCGGTGGTGCTGGTGAATGGAGTGCAGCGCGACTTCTGGAAGATCGACGAAACTCGCTTGGAACGCGTCCTTCAACGGCTCCTGCACGATTAGGCAACCGATTGCACAGCATGACGCCGGCTTTTGTTGACAGCGGCGACGGGGATCTAGAGTGGAGTCACAACGCGAGGCAATGGAGGGGCAAGTGAGTTCGCTGGATTCATCTCCCCGGGCCGTAGACGGTACATCGGCGGCGCCGACGGGGGAGATCGCCAAACAGATTCCGCCCGCTGCAGTGGCGAGACTGACCATCTATCTGCGCGCCCTGAACACCTTGCTCGCCGACGGCGTGGAGCGCGTCTCCTCGGAGTCCCTGGCGGAAGCGTCTGGCGTGAGCTCCTCAACCCTCCGCAAAGACCTGTCCTACGTGGGCTCCTACGGGACGCGCGGCGTCGGCTACGAAGTGCAGTACCTCAGCCGCCATATTTCCGCGGCGCTCGGGCTGACCCACGATTGGAAAGTTGCCATTGTGGGCGCCGGCAACCTGGGTAAGGCCTTGGCCCGCTACGGCGGCTTTGAATCCCGAGGCTTCGACGTGGTGGCAATTTTCGACGCCGATCAGCTCGTGGTGGGGAACGAAGTGGGCTGGCTGCGTGTCAGCGATGTCGCGGACCTGGAAACAGTGCTCCACCGAACTGGAGCCAACATGGTGGTCCTGGCGCTGCCGGCGGCGGTTGCGCAGGCGGTCTGCGACCGCGTGGTGGCAGCTGGAGTCCACAGCATCCTGAGCTTTGCTCCCGTCATGCTCCAGGTCCCCGACGACGTCAACCTCCGGAAGGTGGACATGGCCACCGAACTGCAGATCCTGGCCTACCACGCGCAACGGGCGCAGACCCCGGACCAGACCGCCTAGGTTGTCGTTCGGCGGCCGGTGAGGTCCACGCCCGTTGAGGTGTGGGGTACTGCGTGGAACCCTACTGCCCGTAAGGGTTTCCTGGCGTGGTGTAGGGGTTGGCGAACGGCTGCTGCTTGCGGAAGTAAGGAGCGGCGGCTGGCAGGTAGAGGAGCACGATCGCCGCAATGCCCGCGAGCGTTCCCAAGGTGCCGATGTTGGGTACCTGGAACAGTCCGAAGACAGACAGAGCCGCGAATACGGTGCCGAGAATCCTTGCCCAGTTCTTACCCTTGCGGATGAAAAAGGCCACCAGCAGGTACAGGCCGGCACCCACGATGGCGATGACCACCAGCATTCCGGCGAGAACGCCCTTGAAATCATTGAAGTTGAACTCGGTGCCGGTGGCGCCGCTGCTGCGCATCGCGTCATCGAAGGCACGGCGCATCTGCGGGTCATCGAGCATCGTGATGCCCATGAGCATGGAAATGACAAACACCGCAGCGGCGGCGATCAGGAGCCAGAAGGAGATGTTGACCAGCTGGGGAACGCCGCCCGGCCCGGTGGCCTGCGGCTTTTCCGAAGGGTACTGGGCGTAGGGGGACTGGCTGTACGGCTGCTGGCCATAAGCCGGGGGAGTGGGCTGGCCGAACTGCGGTGGGTTCTGCCCGTACTGCGGGGCAGCGGGTGCGTTCTGACCGTACTGTGGAGCGTTCTGCCCGTATTGCGGGGCGTTCTGCCCGTATTGCGGGGCGGCGGGAGCGTTCTGCCCGTACTCCGGTGCGTTTTGGCCGTACTGTGGTGCGTTCTGCCCGGGCTGTGGGCTGTTCTCACCGTAGCGGGGTGCCGGCGGCTGGTTGCCGGGCTCAGGCTCGTTCGGGACGGGAGGCGGGACTGGCGTGCTCATGAGCGGTCCTTTGCAGGTTGGAAGTCAGTTCGGCTGCTGGGTGCAGTCCACTGGCCCTGCCCCCAGTACGGCTTAGTTCAACCGTACCCTCCGGCCGCGCCACGGAGGGTCATTCCAAAGAGGTATTCCCGGCTGAGCCCGGATGCCCCAACCGAGTAGCGGAACCGGCCTGAACGGCGTCAATCAGGTAGTCCAGGCCGGCGCGAAACGGACCGCCTAAGCGCGGCCCTTGACGGCCGTGAACCAGGCCTGCGAGTTAGGTAGCCACATGAGGACCGTTGCTGCGGCACTGATCAGGAATCCGAGCCAGTTGTTGCCGATGCCTTCACCCACACTGCCGCTGAGGAACGCCAGGACCAGTGAGACGCCGGCGACGATGGTGAGCGCCAGGCGGGCCCACTCCTTGCCTTCCTTCATCTTCATGGCGAGGACAATCTGGGCGACGGCCAGGGCGAGTGCCACCAGAACCAGAAGGAGCAGCAAAGCAGCCAACCCCGGGGCGACGGTGAACAGGGCCAGGGTGGCAAGGAGGCCGAAGAAGCTACCGAAGACACCGAGCATGCCGCCGACGAGCCAGATCCAGTAGGAGACCTTGAGCTCGGTGGGCAGTCCCGTCACGCTGAACATGCCGGAAAGACCGCCCTTGGGCATGACGTCGTTGAAGCTGCGGGGACCATCGGTAGGCATCTGGAACTGCCGTCCGCCGGGCTGCTGGGGCTGCGGGTCTTCACTAGGGTTGGTCATGGCTCTCACTGTAGACGGCGTATTCCCGGTTAACGAGGAGATTCGAGGCGAACTGGAGGGGAACGGCCGGGGTTAAAGTATTGAGCCCGGCCGCAGACCCCTTGGGGGATCCGGCGGCCGGGCTCAGTGTGCGAAGGATTATGCCGCGGGGGCGATGAAGGCCAGCTCCAGGTTGATGGCAACCTTGTCGCTGACCAGCACGCCGCCGGCGTCGAGCACTGCGTTCCAGGTCAGGCCGAAGTCCTTGCGGCTGATGGTGGTTTCGGCGGAAACGCCGGCGCGGGTCATGCCGAACGGGTCAACGGCAACGCCGTTGAACTCGGTCTCCAGGGTGACCGGACGGGTAACGCCCTTGATGGTGAGATCGCCGGTCAGCTCGTAGTTGTCGCCAGCGTTCACCAGGCCGTTGGAGACGAAGGAGATTTCCGGGAACTTCTCGACGTCGAAGAAGTCTTCGCCGCGGACGTGGCCGTCGCGGTTGGCGTCGCCGGAGTCAAAGCTGGCGGCCTGGATGGTGGCGTTGATCTTGGAATCGGCCACGTTTTCGGCGAGGTCCAGGGTTGCTGCTGCATCCTTGAACTGGCCGCGGACCTTGCTGATGCCTGCGTGGCGGACGGTGAAACCGATTTCGCTGTGTGAGTTGTCGAGGGTCCAGGTGCCGGTGGTGACGTCTGCGGGAAGAGTCATGGTGTTTCTCCTTGGGTTTGTCGGGTGGTACTTCCGGATAGGCTGATCGGTTGAACTCTCAACTATCCGCTGCACCTACTATAAGCATGCATTTGCATGTTTTGTTCCATGTTCAGGAACTTTTTTCCCAGAGTTTCAGTTCTACGCAATGTAGAAGATTTCGGATCGCACGCCATCTTTGAGAAACTGGTACACATGCCCCAAGCCACTGTCCATCTGCTCCGCCACGGCGAGGTCCATAATCCCGACGGCGTTCTGTACGGACGGCTGCCCGAATTCCACCTCTCCGAGCTGGGCCGGGAGATGGCGCAGACCCTTGCTGCGCACTTCGCGGACCGCGCGGCCCAGGGTGCCCGTATTGTCTATCTCGCCGCATCGCCGCTGGTCAGGGCACAGGAAACCGCAGCCCCCACGGCGGAGCTGCTGAACCTTGAGATATATACGGACGAGCGCATCATCGAAGCGGAAAACTACTTCCAGGGCATGAAGGTCAACAAGGCTGAGCTGCGCAAGCCCAAGCACTGGCCGCGCCTGATTAACCCCCTCCGGCCTTCCTGGGGCGAGCCGTACAAGGAGCAGGCGGTGCGCGTCCGCGCCGCCGTCGAGGACGCCAGGCTCCGGGCCATCGAACTGGCCGCGGGAGACTACGGCGTGGCCGGACCCGAGGCCATCATGGTCAGCCACCAGTTGCCCATCTGGGCCACCCGCCTCAGCGCCGAAGGCCGTCCGCTCTGGCATGATCCCCGCAAGCGCGAGTGCACGCTGACATCCGTCACCTCCCTGGTGTTCGACGACGACGGCTCCCTCCTGCGCGTTGAGTACAGTGAGCCCGCTGCCGCGCTTCTTCCCGGTGCTGCCACTACCCCGGGAGCGTGAGATGACAAACACCCAGCGCCCAACGTCCCGCCGCGCCATCCTGGCCGCCGGCGGCGCCGCCCTGACCGCCCTCACGCTCGGGCTCTCCGCCTGCGCGCAGGAGGATGCCCTGGCCAAGCAGGCCAAGGCCGGTGACAACAAGAACTACATCGCCGGCGACGGCTCCGTCACGGAATTCGCGGCAGGAGACCGGAAGGCCGCCGTCGCCGTCAACGGCACCCTGTTCAACGGCACCACCGTCACGCCCGCAGATTTCCAGGGCAAGGTGACGGTCCTGAATTTCTGGTTCGCCGCATGCGCGCCCTGCCGGGTGGAAGCGCCCATCCTGGAGGAGCTGCACCAGGAGTTCAAGGACCAGGGCGTGCAGTTCTTTGGCGTCAACCTCCGCGACGAAAAAGCCACCGCCGAGGCCTTTGATAAGACCTTCAACCTCACCTACCCGAGCTTCGACGACAAAAACGGCGGCGTGCTCCTGGCCGTGTCCGGGATTGTCCCCCCCGGCGCTGTCCCCACCACACTGGTCCTGGACAAGCAGGGCCGGGTAGCCTCCCGCGTGCTCGGCGAAATCCAGAAGGGCACCCTCAAAGCCCTCATTACCGCCGCCGTGGCAGAGTAGCCGCGGTCCCGGACCGTGAACAGCCCCTTCGCTGAAACCATCCTGAGCGGCTCGCTGCTGCTCGCCATTCCGGTGGCCTTGCTCGCCGGCCTGGTGTCGTTCCTCTCGCCGTGCGTGCTGCCCCTGGTGCCCGGCTACCTGGGCTACGTGACCGGCCTCAGCGGGGTGGACCTGCAAAAACAGAAGCGCGGCCGGATGTTCGCGGGCATCGGGTTGTTTGTGTTGGGGTTCTCGGTGATTTTTGTGCTGCTGGGCGGCGCTTTCGGCCAGCTCGGCACCCTGATCACTGGCTCACAAAACGCCTGGATCACCCAGCTTTTGGGGATCCTGGTGATCATCATGGGTGTGGTGTTCATGGGTGGCTTCGGGTGGCTGCAGCGGGACGCCAAGATCCACGCCAAGCCGCCTGCCGGCCTCTGGGGCGCACCTCTGCTGGGGCTCACTTTCGGCCTGGGCTGGGCCCCGTGCATCGGCCCCACCTACTCCGCGGTCCAGCTGCTGAGCCTGTCCGGCGGGTCATCCGCAGCCAAGGGCGCCTTCCTGGCGTTCGTCTACAGCCTGGGCCTGGGCATCCCCTTCCTGCTGATTGCCCTGGCCGTCCGGCGGGGCATGGGCGTGATGTCCTTTTTCCGCCAGCACCGCCTGGCCATCCAGCGGATAGGCGGCGGCATCCTGGTGCTGCTCGGTCTGCTGATGGCCAGCGGTGTCTGGGGCACCTGGGTCACCGAACTGCAGTACTGGTTCCAAACTGATGTGAAGTTGCCGATCTGATGAGCGAGCGCGTGAAAGAAAACAAGAAGTCCCCGGCCCCCGTAGCTGCTGCCAAGGCTGAAGCGGCCCTCCCCGTCCTGGGACCCCTGGGGATGCTGCGCTGGGCCTGGACCCAGCTGACCAGCATGCGCACGGCGCTTTTCCTCCTGCTGCTGCTGGCGGTTGCCGCGGTGCCGGGGTCGCTGTTCCCGCAGCGCCCCACCAACCCGTTCGTGGTAACGCAGTACATCAAGGACAATGGCGAGTACGGAAAACTGCTGGACACGCTGCAGCTGTACAACGTCTACTCCTCGGCGTGGTTCTCGGCCATCTACATCCTCCTTTTCATCTCGCTGATCGGCTGCGTGGTGCCGCGCGCCATCGCCCACTACAAAGCCATGCGCTCGCAGCCGCCGCGGACCCCCATAAGGCTCTCCCGCCTCCCCGAGTACGGCACCCTGGTGGTGCCCGCCGACGCCGGCCTCCCGGCGTCGGACGCCATCAACAGCGCCGCGGGGCTGCTCCGGAAGCGCGGCTACCGCGTTGAGGTGAGGGACGACGACGGCGCGCGGCCGTCTTTGGGCGCCGAGCGCGGCTTCGCCAAGGAGGTGGGGAACCTGGTGTTCCACACCTCGCTGATCGGCGTGCTGGTATCCGTGGCTATCGGCGGCCTGTTCGGCTACAGCGGCCAGCGCATCCTCGTTGAGGGCGACACGTTCGTGAATACCCTGGTGGGTTATGACCAGTTCACGCCCGGCACCAACTTCCAGTCCAGCCAGTTGCAGCCCTACTCCATCCAGTTGGACAAATTCGACGTCACGTTCGACCGCGAATCGCCGGGCAAGTTCGGCCAGCCCATCGACTTCAACGCCCAGGTCACCACGAGGGAAACGCCGGATGCGCCTGCCAAGCAGGAAAACCTTAAGGTCAACGACCCCGTCACCTTGGGCGGCACCAGCATCTACCTCACAGGCAACGGCTACGCCCCCGTGGTGACCATTCGCGACGGTGCGGGCAACGTGGCCATGCAGGGCCCCGTGGTGGCCAAGCTCCAGGGCCAGAACTACTACTCCTCGGTGGTCATCAAGGTACCCGATGCGCGGCCGGACCAGCTGGGCTTCGTCGGGTTCTTCCTGCCTACCGCGTTCATCACCGACGATGGTGTTTCCTTCAGCGGCGATCCGGGCCTCTTCAACCCGCAGCTCACCCTGAACTCCTACTTCGGTGACCTTGGCCTTGACAACGGTGCACCGCAGAACGTCTTCGAACTCGACGTCAAGGGCCTCACCCCGCTGAACAACCGGAAGCTGGCCGCCGGCGGCATCACCCTGGCGCCCGGCAGCACCTACACCCTGCCGGACGGCAAGGGCAGCATCAGCTTCGACGGCGTGAAGCGCTACGTCGGCGTGGACATCCACCACAACCCGGGCCAGGTCTCCGCCCTCATCTTCGCGCTGCTGGCCGTGGCGGGACTCATCACCTCCCTCTACGTCAACCGCCGCCGCGTCTGGGTCCGCACCGGCACGCACGAGGACGGCCGGACCATGGTGGAATACGGGCTCCTGGCCCGCGGTGAGGACCACCGGCTGGCCGCCGAGGCGCAAGCCATCCGCAAGCTCCTTACCGACGAGTGGCAGCTTCCCGCCGACGACGGCGGCCCGGCTGACCCAGCCGATCCCGCCTCCACCCAGCAAACTCCCAGCCGCCAGGGCCATAATGGCGCAGACTCCGTCACCATCCCCACCGGCTCCGCCGGACCCACAAAGGACCAGTAATGCCTTTCGTCATCAACGAAACCATGGGCGCATACAGCGAACTGCTGATGCTGCTCGCCGCCGGCACCTATACCGTGGCCTTCATCGCCTTCGCCTGGGACCTGGCCAAGAGCAGCAAGGCGTTGCGCGCCATTGACCTCAAGGCGGCGGAGGCTGCGGGGGCTGTTCCCGAAGCCAGGGTTGCGGTCGCAGCCGGGGTAGGTGCGTCTGCCGGCACAGTGGCGACAGCGAACAGGGTGGATTCGCACCTGGCCGGGCCTGCCGGACGGGCCGAACGGCCGTCGTCGTCCGCTGCCAAGCAGGCCGGAACAGGCTCCGCGAAAGGGCAAACGGCCGACGCCGACATGCGCTACGCAGCCGAACGCCGAGTTCCGGCGCGCGTTGCCGTCGCCCTGACCGTTCTCGCTGTCCTGATCCACGGCGCCGGTGTGGTCACCCGTGCGCTGGGTGCCGGCCGCGTGCCGTGGGGCAACATGTATGAGTTCCTGACCACCGGCGCCTTTGTGGCCGTCACCGTCTTCCTGCTGGTGCTCATCCGGCGCGATCTGCGCTTCCTGGGCACGTTTGTGGTGGGCCTTGCGATCATCATGCTGGTGGCCGCTTCCGTTGCTTACTGGACTCCGGTGGGCCACCTGGTACCCGCGCTGCAGAGCTACTGGCTGGTCATCCATGTCTCCATCGCCGTGATGTCCTCGGCGCTGTTCACCCTTACCTTTGCCATGTCCGCGCTGCAACTGGTCCAGTCCCACCGGCAAAAGACCATCGCTGCCGGCGGCGCCGACAAGCTTGGCTTCATGCGCCTGGTTCCTTCCGCCCTGAGCCTGGAAAACCTTTCCTACCGGATCAACGCCATCGCCTTCATCGGCTGGACCTTCACCCTGATGTTCGGCGCCATTTGGGCCGAAAAGGCCTGGGGCCGGTTCTGGGGCTGGGACACCAAGGAAGTCTGGACTTTTGTGATCTGGGTGGTCTACGCCGGCTACCTCCACGCCCGTGCAACACGCGGTTGGACCGGGACCAGGGCCGCCTGGCTGTCGATCGTCGGGTACCTCTGCGTGGTCTTCAATTTCACGATCGTTAACCAGTTCTTCAACGGCCTGCATTCCTACTCAGGCCTCTGAGCAGGGGTTTCATTCGGTTCCTCCCGACACGGTGGCGTGATTCGCCAATCGATGTACGAATGAGGGTGTCGCCCGGCAGGCTGTAATGCTACCTTGGTTGAAGCTCGTCCGTGATGAAGCTCGCGGATTGGCCAGCTGCGCTGTTCTGAGGTACCTATGAGCTACGTTCTCGCCATCGACGTCGGGACCAGTTTCACTGCCGCCGCTATCGCCACCCTTGACCACGGCGTCCAGGCCGCTCCGGAGAGCCTGCCCCTGGGCCTCCGCGGAACCGCAGTGCCGTCCGTGGTGTACTACCCCGAAGAGGGGCCCATCCTGGTGGGGGAAGCTGCCGAGCGCCGCGGCCTGGACGATCCCGGCCGCGTGGTGCGTGAGTTCAAGCGCCGGATCGGGGACAACGTTCCGTTCGCCGTGGGCACGCTGACGCTTCCGGCTGAGGAAATCTTCGCCACGGTGGCCCGCTGGGTAGTGGACAGGGCCGAAGAGCGAGAGGGCTCCCGGCCGGCGGAAATTATCATCACGCACCCGGCGTCCTGGGGCGCCCACCGGACCTCCGCTGTCCTCACAGCCCTGGCAAACGGGGGACTGCGCAACGTCACCCTGATCACCGAGCCGGAAGCAGCGGCGCTGCATTACGCCTCCCAGGTGCGGGTGGAGGACGGCAGCACCATCGCCGTCTACGATCTCGGCGGCGGGACCTTTGACACCGCCATCCTTCGGAAGGCCGGCGAGGGCCACTTTGAATTCCTGGGCAGCCCGGGCGGCATCGAAGGAATCGGCGGCGATGACATCGGCCCCACCGTAGATGCCCTCGAAAGTTCGTTGGAAAGCCTCGGGCTGGAGCCGGCGGACCTGACTGCGGTGCTCCTGATCGGAGGGTCTTCACGGATACCCCTGGTGGCGCAGCTGATTTCAGAACAGCTGGACCGGCCCATCGCAGTGGATGCCGATCCAAAGTCTTCGATCTGCTTTGGTGCGGCTGTGGCCGCCGTGAGGGCCCAGCCGGCAATTGCCGCCGAGCCCGCTGACGCGGTACCCGGAATCCCGGCGCCAGTAGATGTAGCTGTTGAGCCGCACGACGCCGACCGTCGTGCGAGTTGGTCCCGTAAGCCCGGGGCAGCTTTTGGCTCGTTGACTGGCACCGCCGCCGTCGGCGACGGTGCCAGGGGGGTTCCTGCGGGCCACGCCCACCATGACCATGCACATGTGGCGAAAGGCGGGACGCATGCCCCGCGTCCGGCCGTGCGGCTAACTGCGGTTGCTGCGGGTGCTGCCCTGTTCACCATCCTGTCCGCCACTGCGGCCCAAAGCCCCGGCGGCCTGAGCAGCCTCACGGCCATGCTCGCGCCGGATACCACGCCCTCCCAGGCTGCGACTCCAGGTCCGGCCGCACTGGGTGCGGCCGGACCAGCGGGCGGCGGCCCTGCTGCCGCGGCGCCGGGAGCTAACGAACCTCAGGTTGGCATTGAAGCCAGCGCCAAACCGGAAGCCCCGGCTGCCCCGGCAGCGGGGATCGAGGCAGCAGCTTCACCCAGCAGCAGGCCATCCGCCTCGTCACCCCCATCCAACGGTTCGACGCCGGGAGGGGCCACAGGGTCCACGCCCGGCGGGTCAGGCACGTCGAGCAGTCCCACCCTTGCAGCCGGGCCGGGTACGCCCCTGACACCGGGAACGCCCGGGACGCCGGGAACGCCCGGAACTACGTCCCCCACATCCACTGCGACAACGCCGCCGACTACGACGCCACCGCCTGCAACCACCGCGCCGGCTACCACCCCGCCGGCTACGACGCCGCCTGCAACCACCCCGCCGGCTACGACGCCGCCTGCAACCACCCCGCCTGCAACCACCCCGCCGGCTACCACGCCGCCCGCGACCACACCGCCTGCAACCACCCCGTCGACTACGACGCCGCCCGCGACCACCACGCCTCAACCGAGTGTCGATCCTGCCCCCACCACGCCGGCGCCGGCTCCTACAACCACTCTCGCGCCTGCGCCGACTTCGGTGGCGCCTGCTCCGGCTCCCGCTCCCGCGCCTGCTCCGGCTCCCGCGCCTGCTCCGGCTCCCGCGCCTGCTCCGGCTCCCGCGCCTGCGCCGGCTCCCGCGCCTGCGCCGGCTCCCGCGCCTGCTCCGGCTCCCGCGCCTGCTCCGGCTCCCGCGCCTGCGCCGGCTCCCGCGCCCGCGCCGACTTCGGTAGCGCCCGCTCCCGCCCCCGCTCCCGCGCCTGCGCCGACTTCGGTGGCTCCCGCTCCGGCTCCTACAACCACCCTCGCGCCAGCCCCGTCGCCTAGTCCGACCACCGTGCCGGCAGCGTGACGCATGATGCCCCACGAGGCCGCGCCGGCCCAGGAATCAACGGCGCCCCCTCATCCCCAGCACATTGCCAACCAGTTCCACGGGGAGAACGCGGCAGTCCGGGAACTCCTCCTGGCCTTGTCGGTAGGCTTCACTTTGCCAGGACCGCTGCCTGCGGACCTTGAGCGCAGAGTGGCCGAAGGCCAAGTGGAGAGCATGGAAGAGTTGGTGGCCCGGGCGGAATCGTCCGGGCTTCTCCAACCTGACGGCACGGTGGTAGGCACAGTTCAGCACGCGCTCCTCACCGCCACTCCCACCCCGAGAGTCCAGGCATTGCAGCGTGAGCTGGTGGCGTGTTTCGCCGCGGAGGGCCGCCCGTTGGGAGAATTCGCGCGTGAACTGGCGCGCAGCGGGCTAGCTGACAACCGTGTCGCCGCTGAACTCGAAAAAGCCGGGGACCGCGCCCTGGAACACGATCCAGGCTTAGCCGTCCAACTCTACGAGGAAGCCCTCCTTGCCGGCGCGGATGAGATGGCAACCGCAGCACGCCGGGCCCAGGCGGCGTGGGCCACGGGAGACCTGAACTCTGCCGGGCGGATCATCGATGGGCTCCTGATGTGTCCTAATCCGCCGGACCTTCAGCGCGGCGTAGATGTCTCGGCCGCTGTCTGGGCCCAGCGGGGCATGCTCGCCCGCAGCGCAGACGTCTACGGCTGGCTGGGTCCGGAACGGGTGGGGCCATCCGGACCGGCGGCCGCGGTGGCAATGATCGGCCGCGGCAACCGTGCGGCTGCCGAGGCAATGTTCCCGGCCGGTTCCGAGCCGGCGTCACCTACATTCCTCGCCGTGGCACAGGCACAAACGGCCATGGGCCTGGTGGAATCGTTGTCCGGGGACCCGCATCAGGGATTGCCGCTCCTGATCCATGCCTCGGACATGCTGAACGCGTCCGGGGCTGCCCTGCCCATTCCCGACGCGCCCGGAGCCCTGGCTGCGCTGGTTGCCCTGCACAGCGGCGAGCCGCATCTGGCCGAAACCATCGCGCATGCAGCCGCCGCTGCCGGCCAGGGAGGAGACGCCGTCAAGCCGCGGCTGTTCCTGCTCCAGGCGTGGTCGGCCATGCAACAGGACAACCCGGATGAGGCGCGGCTGGCCATCAATGAAGCCTCAAAAGCCAATCACTGGCCGTTGGTGCCCCGCGACGAATTCCTGTGCGTTGCCTTGGAAGTGGGCCTGGCCCGCAGAAGCGGCGAAGTCCACGACCTCATCCTGGCCTGGGAGCGCGCCCGCGAAGCAATGCTCCACACTACGGTGGACCTCTACAACCTCCTTCCCTGGGGGGAACTCCTGATCGCCGCAGCCCGGCTGGGGGAGACCAGGCGCGTCTCGCATTATCTCGAGGAAGCGTGGAAGCTGCTGCGGGACCTTGGCAGTCCGCCGCTGTGGGCGGTACCCCTGCACTGGGCGGCCGTCCAGGCGGCACTGCTGAACGAGAGCCCCACCGATCTGGCACCCCATGCGGCAGCACTTGCCCGGGCGGCGGACCACAGCCACCTTGCCTCGCAGCTGGCTTCAGCAGGGAAGGCCTGGGTATCGGTGCTCGCGGGCAGGTTCAGGGTCGCGGATGTGGAGTCAGCCGCACGTGGGTTGAACGCCGTCGGGATGCCCTGGGAAGGTGCACGGCTTGCCGGGCTAGCCGCTGCCCGGGCAGATGAGCGCAAGGACATGGTGCGCCTGCTGTCCTGCGCACAGGACCTACACCCGCAGGGAAACTCCTCCGCTCCCTCCACAGGCCAGTCTGAAGCCCGCGTTGCGCCCGCCAAGGACCAGGGCAACGGAAATGGCGCTGTCCAGCCGGACCCTTCGGTGCTGAGCGAACGGGAAAAAGAAGTGGCAAGGCTGGTGCTGGAGGGGAAGACCTACCGGGAGATTGGGGAAACCATCTATATCTCGCCCCGCACTGCTGAGCATCACATTGCCCGGATGCGCCGCCGTCTGGGCGCTGAAAACCGTTCGGACCTGCTGGTAAGGCTCAGGCTTGCCTTGGGAACCGAGAACCCGCAAGCGAGTGAATCCCCTACAACCCCTAACGGCACCGGCTCCGAAACCCCGGCCGAGGCTGGACAGTAGGGGGAGGCGGCCCGATGCCCCGTCCCCAGGGGGACCTTTAAGTTTGATTCAAGCCCAGCAGCGAGGCCGGGCTACCCACAAATTCAGAAAAGATTTGCGGACCATCAAATGCCAACGCTCCTGCCCCAAAAGACGATGCCCGCGGAGGTGCTGATGGCGTCGGCATCGCCGCCGGGCGCCATCTCGTCCACCACGGGTCGGAGCCGCTCCAAGTTGGAGGTGCGGGTCAGGAAAGATCCCACCACGACGGCGCTGCCTGCGATGAGGCTGAGCAGCCAGAGCCCCCGGGCCACGCTGATACTGCGCGGAGTCTCCGGGATGACTTCAATGGGTGCCGGGGCGGTGTAGGACAGGCCGGGCCGCGGCGGGGGAGGGGGCGTAACAGCCCCGGCGGGGGCAACTGGCAGTTGGTGGTCTCCGTCGGGGTGCTGGGGCATGGGTCCTACTTCACGTCGCCGGTGTCGTGGGTGTCTGCGTCTCCCGTGCCGTCGGATCCGGTGCCGGCCGGACCGGCGTCGCCCTTCGACTCCAGCTCATCCTTGAGCTTTTTGAGGCGGGCGGCTTCGGCCTGCTTCCGGCGGCGCATCTCCAGGTTCCGGAGGAAATCGGGATCGTCATCAGGAGCCGTGGGACCGCTGTACTGCCGGAGTACCGGTGCGGTGCTCCCGGGACGGCCGATCAGCAGCCACAGGACGGCGCCGATTACCGGCAGGACAATCATCACGGCGATCCAGGCCGGCTTCGAGATGCCCCGCGTCTGGCGGGCGTCAGTGCGGATCACGTCCACCAGTCCATACACAAAGACGACGAGTACTGCGACGGCCAGAACCACACGGAAGAGCATGCCATTAAGTCTATCGTCCGCAGGCGGTTGGCGTTCAGGGAGGGCGGCTAAACTTGGACGGTGGCTTTCCTGAAATACTCCCTGATCCGGCTGGCGCTGTTTGCGCCGCTCTTTGTGTTGTTTATGTTCCTGCAGTTGGGGGCGGTGCTGTCGGTGATCTGCGCCGGGCTGATTGCTTTTGCCGTCAGCTACCTGTTCTTCCAGAAGCAGCGCGACGACGCGACCGCTTCCCTGCACCACCGGTTCTCCGGCAAAGCCAAGCCGCTGCGCAGCGCCGGCGAGGTTGCTGACGCAGACGCGGAGGACAGCCTCCTGGACACCAACCCGGATGTCACCATCCGTTCCAGCACCCCGAAGACGCCCGACGCCTAAAATCCGTGGCTGAGGACCAGCCCCAGTGAGAAAAGCACGCTGTAGCCGAGGTTGATCAGGCCGGTCTGTTTGAGCACGGGGATCAGGCTCTTGCGTTTGCGTCCGTTGATCATCAGCCAGGCCGGCATCAGGCAGGCCGGGATGAGAAGCAGCACAATCAGGATCCAGGGCCGCCCGGGCGCCAGGATCACCACCAGCAGGATGGCTACGGCAAGCATCAGCACGTAGCTTTCACGGGCGTGCTTGTCGCCCAGGCGCACGGCGAGGGTCTTTTTGCCGGCCTGGATGTCGGTGGGAATGTCGCGCACGTTATTGGCCATCAGCAGCGCCGTGGCGATCAGTCCGGTGCCGATGGCGCCGATGACCGCGGACAGGCTGATCTGTCCGGCCTGCGTGTAGGTGGTGCCGAGGGTTGCCACCAGGCCGAAGAAGACAAAAACGAAGACGTCGCCCAGGCCCATGTAGCCGTAAGGGTTTTTGCCGCCGGTGTAGCCCCAGGCTGCCATCACGCACCCGATTCCCACCAGGATCAGCCACCAGCTTTGGGTGATCACCACCAGTGCCAGGCCGAACAGCATGGCCATGGCGAACGTTCCGAATGCCGCGTACTTGACGTGCTCGGGCCGGGCTGCGCCGGAACCCACCAGGCGCAGCGGACCGACACGGTCATCATCGGTGCCGCGGACGCCGTCGGAATAGTCATTCGCGTAGTTCACGCCGACCTGCAGGAGCAGCGCCACCAGGGCCGCCAGGACGGCGTTGACGGGGCGGAACGAATCCAGCTCATAGGCCGCTGCGGTGCCGATCAGCACGGGGGCGATGGCGGCCGGCAGGGTGCGGAGGCGGGCGCCTTGGATCCATTGTGCGGCTGTGGCCACGGTGAGTACCTCGTGTTGGGTTGGGAAGAACGGTGTAACGGTCTGCGCGCCGGCCGCGGATGGGCGCCGGTGCAGCTCTACTCTACTTTCCCTGATGCAGGGCGTTGAGCCGCTCGATCATGGCCAGGCGGTCCGGTTTGCCGTTGGGGAGCATCAGCAGCTCCGGCGCGGCCAGCACGGTTTTGGGTGCCAGCAGGCCCAGCCGCTGGTGCCAGTCGTGTTCAAGCACGACGGCGTGATCCCCGCTGGGGGAGGCGCCTTCCGCGCCCGGCGGGGCGCCGGCGCGGGCCAGCGCCACAAAGGCAGCCACGGCCTGGCCCCATTCCGCAGACGGAACGCCGGCCACAAAGGCCGCTGCGACGCCGTCGGACTTTTCCAGCTCTTCCTGCACGTGCGCGGCGGAGACCTTGACACCGCCGGTGATGATGACGTCGTCGGCGCGGCCCAGCACGGTGAGCCGGCCGTCCGCGTCGAGGGTGCCAAGGTCGTTGGTGCGGTACCAGCGGACGCCGTCTTCCTCGAAGAACGTGTCCGTGCTTTCGGGCGCGTCGAGGTAGCCGGCGGCTATGGTGTCGCCGCCCAGCAGGATGCGGCCGTCCTCCGCTATCCGGACCTCCACGCCGGTGAGCGGCACGCCGTCGTACACGCAGCCGCCGCAGGTTTCCGCGGAGCCGTAGGTGGTGATCACCCTGAGGCCGGCCTCGCGGGCGGCGGTCAGCAGCGCGTGCGACGCCGGTGCGCCGCCCAGCAGGATGGCATCGAACCGGCGCAGGGCGGCGAGGGTTTCCGGCGACGGCGATTCCAGGAGGCGCTGCAGCTGCGTGGGCACCAGCGAGGTGAAGCGGATCTTATCGGTCAACTCCAGGGCGCCGGCAGTGAATGCTGCGGGAGTGAAGCCGCCGGACATGTCCATGACCCATGGCCGGGTGCCGGCGAACAGCGACCGGACCAGGACCTGCACGCCGGCCACGAACTGCACCGGCAGCGCCAGGAGCCACTGGCCTTCGCCCTGGAGGGCAAGCGCGGTGGCCATGGAGGAGGCCGCCAGCGCTTCAACGGTCAGCACCGTGGCCTTCGGCGCCCCGGTTGAGCCGGACGTCCTGACCACTGCCACGGCGTCATCGCAGCCAGGGGTCTCCGTGTGCCCCACCACGAGCTCGCCGTCCGGGTTCACGGAAAGTTCGACGGCGGGTCCCTCACCGCGGAGCGCGGCGGCCAGTGCGGTGAGCGCCGGTTCGATGTCCAGAGGCCCGATGTGCTGGCGTCCGATGTTCATGTGCCGTCCTGCCTTAGAAGTAGTGCGGGAAGCGGGACCAGTCCGGGTCGCGTTTTTCCAGGAAGGCTTCCTTGCCCTCCACGGCCTCGTCCGTCATGTAGGCGAGGCGGGTGGCTTCGCCGGCGAAGACCTGCTGGCCGGCCAGGCCGTCGTCGGCGAGGTTGAAGGCGAACTTGAGCATGCGGATGGCCTGGGGTGACTGGCGGGCGATGTCCGCGGCGTATTCCAGGGCCACTTCCTCGAGCCGCTCGTGGTCCACAGCCTCATTGACGGCACCCAAGCGGACCATGTCCTCAGCGGAATATTCGCGGGCGAGGAAGAAGATTTCCCGGGCTGCCTTCTGGCCGATCTGGCGCGCCAGCAGCGCGGAGCCGTAACCGGCGTCGAAGCTTCCCACCGTGGCGTCTGTCTGCTTGAACTTCCCGTGCTGGCGGGAGGCGATGGTGAGGTCTGAGACGACGTGCAGGGAGTGTCCGCCGCCGGCGGCCCAGCCGTTCACGACGGCGATGACCACCTTGGGCATGGTGCGCATGAGCCGCTGGACTTCCAGGATGTGGAGGCGGCCGGCGCGGGCGGGGTCGATGGTTTCCTGGGTCTCGCCGTCGGCATAGCGGTAGCCGTCCCTGCCGCGGATCCGCTGGTCCCCGCCGGAGCAGAAGGAGTGGCCGCCGTCCTTGGGGGAGGGGCCGTTGCCGGTGAGCAGGACGGTGGCGACGTCCGGCGTCATGCGGGCGTGGTCCATGGCCCGGTAGAGCTCGTCCACGGTGCCGGGCCGGAACGCGTTCCGGACTTCGGGGCGGTTGAACGCGATCCGGACGGTGGGCAGGTCCCTTGTCACGGTGCCGTCCGCGGAGCGTTCCACCTGACGGTGGTAGGTCATGTCCTGGAAGTCATCGAAGCCGGAGACGGTGCGCCAGCGGGTGGGGTCAAAGACATCGGACACCTTGGCGGGAATTTGGTTGCTCACCGGACAAGTCTAGTAATCGGGTCAGCTGATGCAGAACTCGTTGCCTTCCGGATCGGCCATGGTGTGCCATCCGTGCGGCCCTTCGCTGGCGCTCCAGAGAAACGTGGCCCCACGGGCTTCCAGCTGCTTCCGGACCTCGTCCTTGTCCCGGCCGTCCAGGCGGACATCCCAATGGACGCGGTTCTTGACGGTCTTTCCTTCCGGGACCGCCTGGAACAGGACGCGGTGGCCGGGTGCTTTGGCCTCGAGTTCCTCCGGCGGACGGATGGCCTGTCCGGTCCGCCACACCAGTTTGCCGTGGTGGGTGAGGGTTTCCTCTTCCGTGGCGTAGCCCTGGCTGATCATGGAGCGGATGAAGGCCTCATCCTGCGGCTCAACGGCCCAGTCCAGGGTTTCCGCCCACCAGTCAGCGAGCTCGTGCGGGTTCTTGCTGTCAACCACCATCTGGATCTTCAGTCCCATGGCACCAACCTAGTCGCGGGGGCGGACTGGTGGATAGGGGAGGCAGCCCCCTCCTCACTGGCTGGCTTAGGGCTGTGCCTGCTGGAGCTGCTCGAAGAGCTCCGGCGGGATGGCGTAGATGAAAATGACTGCGAGCAGGTTCTTCGCCGCATGCACGAAGTAGGAGAACATCAGGTTCCTCCCGGTCCAGACGTACACAAACACCAGGGTGGCGCCCATGGCCAGGTAGGGCAGTAGGGCAGGTAAGGTGATCGCTTCCTGCCCCACGATGTGGAGTGCGGCGAACAGGACCGCGGACAGCGCGCAGCACAGCCAGATGTTGACCCGCCGGCTGAGTTTGCCGATCAGCAGGTGCCGGAAGATGTACTCCTCCACGAAGGGGCCCACGATCACCACCACCGGCACCATCAGCCAGGCGGGGACCTGCTGCATCAGGTCCTGCAGCCCGGCCTGGTTTGCGGAGGTCTGCACCCCGCCGGCGGCCGAGACCACCAGCGCGGTGAGAATCATCATGGCTATGACCGCCGCGGGAATCATCATGAGGGTGAACCAGGGCCGTGTGGCCAGCACCCGCAGGTCCCGGTTTATGACCCGCCGCGCGGCAATCACCGCCAGGATGCCAACGGACCCGTAGAAGAGCAGGTTCACACCGTAGGAGGCGGCGGCGGGGCTGGGGGCCAGTTGCCGCAGGAGCGGGGCGAGCAGTTCACCGGCGACGGCGAACAGTCCGGCCACGGCCACGTACAGGCCGACGTTACCGAAATCCAGAGGGGAAAACCGGTACAGCTCAGGCTGCGGAGCGGGTGGTCGCCGGTGTGTGGTTGTCATGCATTCAGCTTAACTTCCGCCTCGCGGCCCGTGGGTGCGGAATTCGTCAGGTCTGGCCCGTGATGGTGAGGGCGATCAGGACGCAGTTCAGGACAACGATCAGCGCCGCGCTGGTCCAGCCTGCGATCTTCAGCGGCAACGAGTCCGTGTGGATGCCCATGACGTCGCGTTTTCCCGTGAGCCGGATCAGGGGGATCAGGGCGAACGGTATTCCGAAGCTGAGCAGGACCTGGCTCAGAACCAGGGCCAGGGTCGGCTCGATCCCGGCCCCCAGGACCACCAGTGCCGGGATCAGGGTGATCACACGGCGGGTCAGCAGCGGCACGCGGACCCGCAGCAGCCCGCCCATGATGGTGGCACCTGCGTAGCAGCCGACCGATGTTGAGGCCAGGCCCGACGCCAGCAGCCCGATGCCGAACGCCACGCCAATGACCGGGCCGAGAGCGGAGGTGACAGCCGCGTGGGCGCCGGCAATGGTGTCCGTCCCTTCAACGCCGCGAAGGCTCGACGCGGCCAGTAGGAGCATTGCGATATTGACTATCCCGGCGAGCATCAGGGCCCCGGCAACGTCGAACCGGGTCGCCCGGATAAGCCGTGTCCGGACGGCAGGATCCTCCGAGAAGCCGTGCCTGTCCCGGGCCAGCGCCGAATGCAGATAGATGGCGTGCGGCATCACGGTTGCCCCGAGCATGCTGGCCGCGAGAAGAACCGTATCCGTTCCCTCAAAGCGGGGGATCAGGCCGTTCAAGGCGCTTCCGGCGTCCGGTGGATTCACGAAAAGCCCCGACACGAAACCGATAGCGATCACGCCCAGAAGGATCAGTATCGCGTACTCGAAAGACTTTTGGCCGCGGGAGGACTGCAGAGCCAGCAGCAGCATCGACGCCAGGCCGATGATGATGCCACCGGCCAGCAACGGCAGCCCGAAGAGCAGGTTCAGTGCCACCGCACCGCCGATGACTTCGGCCATGTCGGTCGCCCCGGCCACGACTTCAGCCTGGGCCCAATACAACCGCCGGCGGCCCTTGCCCAGGCGCCGGCCCATAATCTCGGGGAGACTCATACCCGTTGCCAGGCCGAGCTTCGCCGACTGATACTGCACCAGAACGGCCATCGCGTTCGCCGCCACCAAAACCCAGACCAGCAAGTACCCATAGCTGGCACCGGCCGTCAGGTTGGCGGCAACGTTCCCGGGATCCACGTAGGCAATGGCGGCAACAAACGCCGGTCCCATCAGGAGTAGGCGTGACCATCGCCCCCCTGCCGCACGCCGTGCCTGAAGTGTGGGAATAGCCATCACGGTCCTCATCATCGGGGCGAACTGATACCACCAAGATAGCCTAATTTAGGCATACCGAAAACTTTTATTCGGGATTCCGTATTGACCTGCCGGCCTGGCCAAGGCAGGCTGGACCGATGAAGTCCTAAGCAGCAGCCCGGCCGGACCGGACTGCAACCTCCCAATCCACGGCCGCCGTCGAGCCTTATCTGAGCCTGCATCTGCTCCGGCGGTCATACTGCGGAAAATCAAAAGGACTTCCTGTGACTGAACATCTCAATCTTTCGGGCGTTTCCCATGGGTACGGCGACCGGCTGCTGCTTGACGGCATTAGCCTGGTCATCACCGGTGGCGAGCACGTGGCGATCGTCGGCGAGAATGGCGCCGGGAAATCCACGCTGCTCCGACTCCTGGCCGGGCTCGAGGCTCCCGACCAAGGCGCCGTGAGCAGCCACGGGCGGTTGGGCTACCTTGCCCAGACCCACGGGCTGCCGGAATCCTTCACCGTCGGTGCCGCCATCGACGCATCCCTGGCGTCGCTGCGGATGCTCGAGGCCGAGCTGGACCGGCTGAAGGCTGGCCTGGCCGACGCCGAGGATGACGAGCTGGAGACCTACGGCCGGCTGCAGACCGAGTACCAGCTGCGCGAAGGCTACGCGGCGGAATCCAGGGTGGAGGCTGCGCTGGACAGGCTGGGCCTGGGCGGCTTGGACCGGGGCCGGCTCCTGGGCTCGCTCTCCGGCGGTGAACAGGAACGTGTGGCGCTGGCCTGTGTCCTGGCCGATCCGGCGGACATCCTGCTCCTGGACGAGCCCACCAACCACTTGGATGCCCGCGGAACGGCGTGGTTGGAGGACCGGCTGGCTGCGCACCGCGGCACCGTGGTGGTGGTGTCCCACGACCGCGTGCTGCTCCGCAGGGTGGCCAGCACCATTATCGAGGTGGATGCCGAGCGCCGTGCGGTGACCCGTTACGGCAACGGCTATGACGGTTACCTCCGCGAGAAGGCCGCAGAACGTCAGCGCTGGGTCCAGGACTACCACCAGTGGATCGACGCGATGGAGGCCGAACAGCGGCAGGCGGACACCGTGACCGGGAAGATGGGCTACGCCCGCAAACGCGACGGCGACAAGATGGGCTTCGACTTCAAAGCCGGCACCTGGCAGAAGGCGGCGACCAGCAAGGTCCGCAACGCCCAGGAGCGACTCCGCCGGCTTGAGGCCAGCCCGGTTGACCGCCCGCCGGTTCCCCTGCGGCTGAACGCGGATCTGGCCGTGGGCCCTGAAGTCTTGCCGACGTCGGCCGGCCTGGATGAGCCCTCGGCGGTGCTCTCGGTTCGCGGCGTGAGTGTTCCCGGCCGGTTGCGTCCTACAGATTTTGAAGCGTGGACCGGCGACAAGATCCTCATCACCGGCCCCAATGGCGCCGGCAAGTCCACGCTGCTGTCCGTGCTGGCCGGCACTCTGGAACCGGCCGAGGGGGCTGTGGTGCGCCCGGCCCGCGTCGGCTACCTGCAGCAGGAGCTCGAACTGCCTGAGCGGCCTTCGCTGCGTCTGCTGCCAGCCTTCGTGGCGGGCCTGGGCGGCAACGTCGATCAACATGCCGAGGCCCTCCTTCGCCTGGGCCTGTTCCGCACCAGTGAGTTCCACGTCCCGGTGGGCAGCCTGTCCGCGGGCCAGCAGCGCAGGCTTGCCCTCGCCCGCCTGCTCCTGGGTGGCTTCAGCACCCTGGTCGTCGATGAACCCACTAACCACCTGGCGCCCGTGCTGGTGGAGCAGCTTGAGGAAGCGCTCGCCGACTTCGCCGGGACCCTGGTCATGGTCAGCCACGACCGCGCCCTCCGGGACTGGTTTGCCCGGAATGCGAAGAAGAACGAAAAGTCGAGGACTGCCGAGGCAGGTCGATGGATCCGGTATTCGATGGACCGCGGGGTGCTGGCGCGAGCCTGATGACCGGCCGAATGACTTCGCAGCTTGTGCGTTATTTCGGAATCAAGCCGAAATATCATTTGGTGCGATCCGCCAGTTGGCCATTTTAATTCGCGTTAACCGCCGCTGAGTGTTGCCCGCGTCACGAACACATAACGGCACCTTGTAAGATTGAAAAGCCGCGCGGGCCCTCAACGCCTGGGACCTTGTGCTGGCCACCCCCCGACTCCACAAGGAATTGTTGTGCCTCAAAGTACCCCCACAGAACTTAAGAGCCAGGCGGCGCCATCCGCCGCCGTCGACTCTTCCCTCAGCGCCGAGGGCTACAAAAAGACCCTGGGCCGCCGCCACGTAACCATGATCGCGATGGGCGGCGCGATCGGCGTCGGGCTCTTCATGGGCGCCGGCGGACGCCTGGCCTCCACCGGACCCGCCCTGATCTTCTCCTACGCCATCGCCGGCGTGATCGCGTACCTGCTGATGCGGGCGCTCGGTGAACTGATCATGTACCGCCAGACCTCCGGCTCGTTCGTCAGCTACGCCGGGGAGATGTTCGGCAAGAAGGGCGCCTACCTGTCCGGCTGGATGTACTTCATCAACTGGGCCATGACCGGCATTGCCGAGCTCATCGCGATCGGCCTCTACTTCCAGTTCTTCTTCCCGAACGTCCCCGTTGAGCTGTCCGCCATCGCCGCGCTGGTGCTGCTGGTGGCCGTGAACCTGCTCAGCGTCAAGGCGTTCGGCGAGTTTGAATTCTGGGCGTCCTGCCTCAAGGTGGCGGCCATCGTCACCTTCCTCGCCGTCGGCACGTTCATGGTGGTCACCAACGCCAAGGTGGGCGACGGCCACGCTTCGGTCAACAACCTCTTCCACGACGACGGCGGCATGTTCCCCAAGGGTGCCCTGGTCATGATCCTGGTGCTCAACGCCGTCATCTTCGCCTACAACGCGATCGAACTGGTGGGCATTACCGCCGGCGAAATGGAGAACCCGGAGCGCGAAGTCCCCAAGGCCATCCGCGCCGTTGTGGTCCGCATCGTGGTGTTCTACGTGGGCTCGGTGTCCCTCCTGGCCATGCTGCTGCCCTCGGACCAGTATCACGCCGGCACGTCACCGTTCGTGACGGTGTTTGGCCAGATGGGCCTGGCCTGGATGGGCGACGTCATGAACATGATCGTCATCACCGCGGCGCTGTCCTCCTGCAACACCGGCCTGTACTCCATTGGCCGGATCTTCCGCACCATGGCCAACAACGGTCATGCCCCGCAGTGGCTGACCAAAATGTCCAGCCGGCACATCCCGTACGCAGGCATCCTGGCCATCGCCGCTGTGTACCTCGTGGGCATCCTGCTGAACATCTGGCTGGGCGGCTCGCACGCGTTCGACCTCGCACTGAACTCGGCCTCCATCGGCGTCATCTTCACGTGGGGCTCCATCTTCGCCAGCCAGATCGCGCTGCGGAAGAAGAAGGGCAAGGTGTCGTCGCTGCCCATGCCCGGCTCGCCGTGGACCAGCTGGGCGGGACTCGTGGCGCTGCTCGCGATCACCGTGCTGATCGGGTTCGACACCATGACCAGCGACACGGGCGAAGTCTTCATGCTGGGCCTCTGGACCCTTGCCACCATCCCGTTCTTCGCGCTGGTGCTGTGGCTGGGCTGGCAGAAGGTCAAGCACAACGAGCCCAAGAGTGAGCTCTTCAGCTGACGGTTCCGCCTCAGTAACCGGGCGCCCAGAAGTACGACGTCGGCGGGTCACCCTCTCGGGGGCGACCCGCCGACGTCGTTATTTGGCGTTGCCGCTGCGTCCGAGCCCTTCAGGTGCCGGGCGAAGTGGTCCTCGATCCGCCGCCACGCCTCGGGGGCGGACTGGGGGTCGGGGCCGATGCCCATCACGCGCATCAGCGGCCGGAGCACTGCCGGACCTTCCTCGGTTTCGTTGAGGAACGAGTGGCCGGCGGTGGGAAATTCCTTGACGCTGTTTTCGATCCCCAGGTTGTCCAGCGCGGTCTCGAGCTTGTCCGCGGCGCCCTTGAGGGTCTTGTCCTTACCGCCGAAGGTGGCCACGACGGGGCAGGCCCCGCGGAGGGCTCCCTCCAGGTCCTGGGGCAGGCGGCCGTAGTTAACCGAGGCCGCGTCAAAGCCGTCGCGGGCCACCAGCAGGGCGAAGCCGCCGCCCATGCAGAACCCGATCACGCCGGTTTTTCCGGTGGACAAGGGTGAGGCGGCCAGCCAGGCCCGGGCTGTGGCAAGGTCGGTAAAGACCCGGCCGCTCCCCGTCATCATGCTGCGCATGGTGCTGACCAGGCAGCGGCGGGCACCGCCGTCGCTGAACAGGTCCACCGCGAGCGTGAGGTACCCCGCCCGGGCCAGCCTGTCCGCATGTGCCCGTATCTGGTCGTTCAGCCCGAACGCTTCGTGGATCATCAGGACGGCGGGAAACGGGCCGGGGCCCGGGGGTGTGGCGAGGTATCCGCCCAGGGAGGGCGAACCTCCCGCAGCGGCACTCCGGGCACTGATGTCGACGTAGGTCATGGGCCAAGGGTAGCCGCCGCGCTCCAGGAAAAGGGCAAAAGGAAGGCGGCGGATCCCCCATGAGGATCCGCCGCCTTCCGGTTCTTGAAGGACTAGTCCTTCTTGAAGGTGTCCTTGACGTCTTCGCCGACCTTCTTTGCGTCAGCCTTGACCTGGTCGGTCTGGCCTTCGGCCTTCAGGCGGTCGTTGTTGGTGGCGTTTCCGGTCGCTTCCTTGGCCTTGCCGCCGAGGTTTTCCGCTTCGTTGCTGATCTTGTCTCCGAGGCCCATGGCTGGCCGCCTTTCGTTGTGCGTTGATCGAACAATGCAATTTCACCATAACACAAAGCATGCTTATCATTTCAAGCCCCCGGGACAACTCCTGCCCGATGTCACGCTCCCCGGCTAGGCTCGATGCATGGATCACACAACAAACCTGACCCAGCACATCGATGCCCGTCCGGACAAGGTTTGGACCGTTATCTCGGACATTCCAGGCTCCCCCGCAACGCTCTCCGGCATCAAGGCCGTGCAGTTGCTCACCGACGGGCCCTACGGTGAAGGGACCCGCTGGAAGGAAACGCGGACCATGATGGGCCGGGCTGAAACGGTGGAAATGTGGGTGGCCAAGGCCGATCCGCCCCGCAGCACCACCGTCAAGGCGCACCAGGGCGGCGCCGATTACACCACCCGCTTCAGCCTGGCCGAGCGGGACGGCGGAACGGACCTTACGCTGACCTTCGGTGCCGACGTCGTCAATCCCACCGTTCTCAGCAAGGTCACCATGGCGTTGTTCGGCAAGATCGGCATGAGCATCACCCGCAAGGCCCTCGCGAAGGACCTGGCGGAAATCGCGGCCAAAGCGGAATCGCTCTAGTGGCGGCCAAGCTGCCCAAAGTCACGGGTCCCCGGCTCTCGGAGGTCCGGTTGGAGGACCTGACCGAGGACGCTGCCCCGGATTTCCGGCGGGGTGAAAAGTACGACGGCGTCCGGTACAGCCGCGTAGCTGCCGACGGTCTCGAACTGAGCGGCACTGACTTCGCTGAGTGCGAGTTCCAGGGCGTCTCGTTTAACGACACCCAACTCCGCGGGGCAGGCTTCCGCGATTGCATCGTGTCCGAGCTGTACGCGCCAGTGTTCAGGGCGGCCCGTTCCACGTGGCGTGACGTGCACCTGAACAACCCTCGGCTCGGGTCGGCTGAACTCTACGAGAGCGGCATGCAGTCCGTGCGGATCGACGGCGGCAAGCTGGACTTCCTCAACCTGCGCGGAGCCAAACTGACGGACGTCCTGATCACTGATTGCATCATTAACGAACTGGACCTGGGTTCCGCCATGGGAACCCGGGTGGAACTGAAGAACTGCACCATTGGGGCGCTGGACTTCACTGGTGCACGGCTGAAGGACTTCGACGTCCGCGGCAGCGATTTCCGGACCATCAGCGGCCTGGGCAGCTTGGCCGGGCTGGTGGTAGACGACTACCAGCTGAGCCTGCTGGCCCCGCTCCTTGCCGGACACCTGGGTATCCGGGTGGTGTAGCGGGCGTTCGGTTCAGAGCCGGTCAGTCGAAAAAACCCACAATGTAGCCGATGAAGAAGAGCAGGACCAGCAGTACGCCGGCGGCGATGGCGCCTATCCAGAACACCTGCAAGCCTTTTCCTGAGCCCTTAATTACGGGTTCATGCGTGCCCGCCACGGAACCTTCACCGGGCGGTGTTTCGCCGGGAGGAACACCGCCGCCCGGTTCCAGTCCGGTGATCTTGTCGTCCTCCGGATCGGGATTAGGTCCAGTCACAATTACTCCCTCAGTTCGGGTCCTGGTGGTGTCCCCAGAGTAACCGGCAGGGGTTGGCGGGCCTAGGCTGGTGCCGTGACTTTTCTCGAACCCATTACCCTCACCGGCCGGCACGTCATCCTTGAACCGCTCAGCCATGAACACCACGACGGGCTAGTCGCCGCAGCGCGCGATGGCGAGCTGTGGAATCTCTGGTACACGTCCGTTCCCGAGCCGGAGAAAATGACCGCGGAGATTGAACGCCGGCTGGAGATGCAGGCGCAGGGGTCCATGTTGCCGTTCACCACCAGGCTCATCGACCCGACCACGGGCGGTCCGGGGCCGATCATCGGCATGACCACGTACTGCAATATCGACGCCGCCACGCCCCGAGTGGAGATCGGCTACACCTGGAATGCCGAGTCCGTTCACGGCACCGGCACCAACCCGGACTCGAAACTGCTGCTGTTACGCCACGCCTTCGAGACCATCGGCTGCGTGGCGGTGGAATTCTGCACGCACTTTATGAACCACCAGTCGCGGGAGGCCATTGCCAGGCTCGGCGCCAAGCAGGACGGCGTGCTGCGAAGCCACCGCCGGACCAGCGACGGCGTCCTCCGCGACACCGTGGTGTTCTCCATCCTGGAACACGAGTGGCCCATGGTCCGGAATGGGCTCGAACACAGGCTCGCCAAGCACCGGTAGGGGGTGCTTGGCGAGCTTCACAGCTTTAGCTCAGAGCGGTTAACGCCGGGCGAGTTGGGCCGGCTTCACGGCTCCCATTGTCGCTGCGGCATAGCCCAGGGAATAACCGGCCGGGTTCGGGTGCAGGTTCTGCGGATTCATCAGGTTATCTGGCGTAAAAACAATCCACGGATCAGCAGAATTGGCTGCGTGGCCAATGAACCGGTTGGTGACGTCGACGAACTGCACTCCTGCATCGTTAGCGGCGGAGGCAATGGTGGCGTTCAGGGCGTCGGTTGCCGTGTTGAGTGCATTTAGTACTGACGGGTCAACGTTCGGCACGCTCACGCTGGCATCGAACAGCCTGGGATAGCCAAGCACAGCGATCTTTGCGGTCGGGGCTGCCGTCCGAACGGCGCCGTACGTTTCGGCCAGTCCGACGCGAAGGTCTGTGAGGGTGGCAGTGGGCGGAAGTACGGCCGCGCAATTTTGCGGTTGGGTGGCGCACGTCAGAACCACACTGCTGAAGCCCACATCGTTGCCGCCGGCCGTGATGGTGACAAATTCGGCTGCAGCGAGGGGGCCCCCATTGGCAAGAATCTGTTCGGCAACGGTGGTGGCACTGGTGTCCGCCATATAGAGCGGGCTATTCGGCGACAGGAGTGCCCCATTGCAAGCGGCGTTGACTTCGAGATTTACCCGACCGGTGTTACCAACGATGTCTGCATAACCGCCGCGGCTCTGGAGACACCGGGGAGCGGACGAAATGTCGAAGGGGCCTGCCCCTGTCCCCGCCGTGTAGGAATCACCCAGCGCAACATAGTCGGCCTTGGGTGGAGGTGCGGCCTCCGCCGGAACGGCTGCAAAGCCCAGCGCCATGGCCATGGTGGCGAGCCCGGCTGCAAAAGCCGAGCGCCGTCGTCGTACTGCTGACGTTGCCATCGGATTCCCCTCAGATTGATCAATTGGACGAGCGACACAAACGGGTAATGGTTACCGTACGCCCCAAGCCGGCACCCGTCACTGAGTGGGTGTACTCGACTTTCCGTATACCCGGCTACGTATGAATACCGGCATCCGCGCATAGAGCCGGGAGCGGCTTTGTGGTTAGCTTTGCGGGTGGACAAACGAGGCGGGCCCGTGGGCTGGGACGGGGCCGTTAATGCCTGGCACGTCGCCGGCGGCGTCTACCGCATGGGGCGGCGCGAATGGCTCACCGAAACCGGGTGGCAGCAGGCGTACGACGACGGCGTCCGCACCGTGGTGGATCTGCGTCACCCCCGCGAGGCGCTGCGGCGGGACACGGACCCGGTTGTGGCCGACCGCGCGTGGTCAGGCGTGAAGATCGTCATTGCCGCCACCGAGGAACCCGGCGACCCGCGGTTTACCGCCGTCTGCGGCCCGTACCTCAACGATCCCGCCCATTACCTGCACAACGTCAGGCTTTACCCGGCGAAGTTCGTGGAAGTCTTCCGGGCTGTGGCTGAGGCCGTAACGGGCGCCGTCGTCATTCACTGTGCGGCCGGCCGGGACCGCAGCGGAATGGTTGCGGCCATGATGCAGGATCTCGCGGGCCACTCCGATCAACTCATCGCCGACGGTTACTCAAAGGCCGCCCGCGGCATCAACGAGCGTTACCGGACGCACGGTCCTCCGCACGCGCGTGAGCGCTACCTCCACGACGCAGAACTTACGCCACTGCTGGAAGAGCGGGGCCGGATGGTGGTGCAATTCGTCCGGGAGTTGGATACCCGGGCGTTCCTGCTGGAGCACGGTTTGTGCCTGGAAGAAATCAACGCCATTGATCGGCTCCTCAACAGGCCGGTACCCTTGTGACTTAAGTGGCCATTGTGACAGGTGGTGGACCGGTACGTGAGCAGGCCTAGCAGCTTCCGTGCGGAACGGACGTATTAGCAGGACGAGCGGAACGGCTACCCGAATGAAACGAATTTCTGCCGCAGGAACAATCGCAGGCATGGCTCTGGTGTTGGGATTCGGTGTTGTCCCGGCGGTGGCCGCCCCGGGCGCCAACGATTCGGCAGCAGCTTCCTCTCCCTCATCCGGGCCGTCGGAATCGGGCCTTTCGGAAGCCGTGCTTCGTGATCTGGGCATGAGCCTGGCGGAATTCAACGCCGCCGGGGAACTTGGCCGGCGTGCAGCCGACGCCCTCGACGCCCTGCAGGCGGTTCCCGGCTTTGTGGGCGTCAGCCTGAAGAACGGCGAGATCCTCATCCAAGGTGCGGGCCCGGCCCTCCACGCCAAAGTGGATGAGCTCAACCAACCTGGCCCGGCACACTTTGTGCTGACGCCATCCATGGCTGCACGGCCGGCACAGTCCTCCCGAACGCCCGAATCCACGGCTGTATCGGCCGCCCCCGTGCCAAGTGCCACCCCCGCCGCAGTTCAGCCGGATCCGGCTCCTTCTGCACCGGAGCTGGTGGCGCAAAATATTGATCAGCTGTTCCAGGCCTACGTCAGGGAGGTTGGAACCCGGGGCCTTCAGGCCGTTGCCTACACTGACGGGCACTTTGTGATCCGCACCGGTTCCGTGAATACTGCGGAATCCGATGCCCCCGTCACCGGGGGCGGACAGCCCTCCCCGCCGGGGACCACACCTGCACCGGCCACCGCCGGCAAGCTGACCCCTGCGCAGTTTGTGTCCCGCTACGCGAATGTGCAGCTGGAGAAGGGCGCAGCCGTCAAAACCGAGGACGATATTTTCGGCGGCCAGGGATATTTTGTCGACAGCATGGTCAGGTGCTCGACCGGCTTCAGCGCGTTTGGGCCCACAGGACTTCCACTGGTACTTACCGCCGGGCATTGCACCCAGGACGGTTCGGCCAAGGCTGCCGGCCTTGAGCCGCTCAGCTGGGCACCGGCCAGCGGGAGTCCTTCGCCCACCCCGTGGCCGCTGCCTCCGCTGGCCCCACTCGGCAACTTCGGGTTCAGCCAGTTCGGTGGGCCCAACAATGCCGCGGCAACGGCAGATGGATCTCCAGTGGGCACCGACATTGCGGTCATCAAGGACATCGCCCCCGGCCTCAATCTCGAGCCGGCCGCCACCACCTGGGGAGATGCCAAAACTCCGGACCCCGTCAAGATTGTGGGGACCAAAGCCCCGGTGCAGGGCGATCCCGTGTGCCGGTCGGGACGGACGACAGGGTGGAAGTGCGGCTTTATTGATTCCATTGCCATCCTGATGATGCCCGGGTCAAAGAGTATGCCGCCGAATTACGACAACGACCTGCGTCCTGTGCGCGCCTTCGACTCAACATCCGTCACGTCCGCGGGCGGTGATTCAGGCGGCCCCTGGATCAGCGGCAACTACGCGGTGGGCACGCACACCGGAGCGGAAATTCTCAACGGCGTTCAGACGCGGGCCATTGCCGCCACCCTCGAGAACTCTCTCGCCAGCATCCCCGGGGGAGTCCAGCTGCAACTCTTCCTCAACAAGCCCACCGTGACCGCGCCCGCCCCCGGTGCAACGTTCGACGCCGGCCAGACCGTCACAGGCATGGTTGCCGCCGCGCCGGCCTCCGCAGTCGCGGCCGGCTCAAAGGTCAAGGTAACGCTGGCAGGAGACGCGCCCTTCGAAGTGCCGGTGCACGCCGACGGGACGTGGTCGTTTACTGCGCCTGCCGGCGACGGGCCCCTGCGTTTTACGGCCGAAACGGTCAACGGATTCAGTGCATCCGGAGCCGTGGCGTTCGATTTCGCCGCGGCTACTCCGGTGTCGGCTGCGCCTCCGCCTCCGGCCGCCCCACCCGTTGTCGACGCGGCGGTCGGTGTGCCGCCGGTTGTCGACGCGCCGGTGATTGTGCCGCCGGTTGTCGAGGCGCCGGTGGTTGTGCCGCCGGTTGTCGACGCGCCGGTGGTTGTCCCGCCGGCCGCAACCCCGGCTGTGGCGCCTGCCGCGAACGGTGCGCCGACCCCCGCAGCCGGCACCGCCGTCGTCGTACGTCCGCTGGGAGATGAACGCCCCGCAACCCTGGCCAGCACCGGCGCGTCCGGGCTCTTCCTGGCGGGCGGCCTCGCGGCCGCAGCGCTCGCCGTCGGAGGCGTGCTGCTCGTGGTGCTCCGGAGGCGGAAGGGCCAGCGGCCCAACTGACAGGCGCTACCCGGGTTCGATGACCGCGCCCGGGGGAGCGCGGGGCGCCTCACCCTTGCCTACCGGCGACCCGGCCACTAACCTCGCTGCATGGGGCAACCGGCGCCGGGGTCAGAGAACGTGCCGGTGGCCGCCGCGCCGGCCTGGGACCCGGAACGGCTGGCCGACAGGGAGAAACGCCGCGCTGCTGGATACCGGCGGCTTAATCTCGTCCTTGCCATCGGCGTAATCGTTGCCATCGCCCTTCTCTTCCGGACGCTGGCCCCCTCAGCGACGGCCGGGATCGAGGGCGCTGCGCGGGACTTCTTCACGCTCGCGATCAGCGTGATCGTCGAGTCGCTGCCCTTTGTGTTTCTGGGCATCCTGGTCTCGATCCTCGTGCAGGTATGGCTGCCACCGGATTTTATGTTCCGCTGGCTCCCGTCCCGCCCGCTCCCGAGGCGTATGGTTCTTTCGCTGCTGGGGATGCTGATGCCCGTGTGTGAGTGCGGGAACGTACCCACGACGCGCGGGCTAATGCTGAAGGGGCTGGGCGTCGGCGAGTCCATGACGTTCCTCTTCGCAGCCCCCATCCTGAACCCCATCACCATCATCACCACGCAGCAGGCGTTTGGCTGGGACAGCGGCATTCTCGTGTGGCGGATCGCGGGCGGATTTATGATCGCCAACCTCATCGGTTGGCTCTACAGCCGCAACCGCGAGCCCCACCGCCTGCTGACGCCGCGGTTCGAAGCGGCCTGCAACGCGGACGACCATCATCACTCACCACACGGAAAATTGCGTCAAAGCGTCGAGCTGTTCCAGCGCGAAGCCAACGCCATGATGCCGGCCCTGTTCATCGGCGCCGGCCTGGCCGGGCTCATCCAGGTCGGCGTGCCGCGCAATATTCTGGTGGCACTCGGCAGCGATCCGCTGTGGTCGGTGCTCGCCCTGATGGTGTTGGCCTTCATCGTCTCCCTCTGTTCCACCGTTGACGCGTTCTTCATCCTCTCCTTCGGGGCCACCTTCCTGCCGGGGTCGATTGTGGCGTTCCTGGTGTTCGGCCCGATGATCGACGTGAAGATGCTTGCCTTGCTGCGAACCACCTTCACGGCCAGAACGCTCCTGCATCTGACCGGACTCATCTCGTTATGCGCTGCGGTGCTCGGATGGGGGGTCAACCTTGCTTCTTAGAGGGTTTGTGGGGCGGCACGGGGTGATGTTGAGCCTGATCGGCACCGCCGCCACGCTGTGGCTGGCCCTCACCGGCAAGCTCGAGCTGTACATCCACCCGCGCTACGTTCCGTTCACCGTGTCCATGGCCCTGATCGCCGCGGCGGTATCAATTGCGGGCTTCGTCATGCGTCAGGAGGATAGCGAAGATCCGCACGGACACCCCGATGCGGAGCCACCGAAGACCGGGCGGCTGCGCGCAGCGGGCAGCCTCCTCATCGTGACCGCCGCCGTTCTGGGCCTACTGATTTTGCCGCCGTCCCCATTGACGGCTGAGGCTGCCAACCAACGGGACCTGAATCACTCCGGCACGTTGAGCCGGCACCAGACCACTGACCTCCTACAGAACGACCCCGGCGACTTCACTGTGAGGGACTGGGCCTCGCTGCTCCGCTACAGCCCCGGTGAGGACTACTTCGCCGACAAGACGCCCACAATCACCGGATTCATCACCGCCGACCCGAAGGACGCGACAAACGTCTTTTACGTCACCCGTTTTGTGGTCAGCTGCTGCACCGTTGACGCCCAGCCGGTAGGAGTCCCAGTGCGACAAGCCGGCTGGCAAAAGCAGTACAAGCAAGGGAACTGGATCACCGCTACCGGCGGATTCGGACGCAACCCGAACCAAGACAGCACCAATGCCATCCTCATGACGGACCCCCAGATCACTCCTACCACCGAACCGCAACGCCCCTACCTCCACTAGCCCTCGACATAGCCACCCGCCGGAAGCAAAGGTGACAGCGCACGGTCCGAAGCTTTTGAGGGCGGCCAGGCGTAAGCTTTCCCCCGTAGGAGGTGGCGAAATGAACCTAGCCCTGAACACAGCCACAACCATCCTGCCGGTTGATGACGTGGCGCGCGCCCACAGTTTCTATACTGAAAAATTGGGCCTCCCGCTCCGCAGAACGACTGAGGATGGAAGCGAGTTACTCGGTGCCGACGGCGGCCCGATGCTGCAGCTGAAGCCAGTCTCGGATGGAAAGCATTCCGAGCACACCGCCCTCAGTTTCGAGGTGCGCGATATTGAACGGACCGTCCAGGACATGGAGGCCAGAGGCGTCCGGTTCCAGGATTACGACTTGCCCCATCTGAGGACCGAAAACCATATCTGCACCACGGACTCCGAGAAGTGCGCCTGGTTTATGGACACGGAGCACAACATACTCTGCGTCCATGAAACCTTGGAAGCCCAGGCTGATTACCAGCTTTGAGATGGCCCGCTAACACGGCCCGCTGGCAACACAGGCTGCTGAAGCAGACGTCCTCAGGCTTCCGCGCCGCCGTGGAGGCCGTCGTCGCTGCTGTCATCCGACGGGCCGGTGCCGGTGTCGGTCAGGTCCATGTTCCCGCGCGCTTCCTCCATGGTGGGCCCGCCGCGCGGCACGCTGTAGGTGTCCGGGCGGATGCCGTGCAGCTGTTCCTCGATCAGCGCCTGCTCTTCGCTGAACCGGATGACGTTGGCCTCGTCACCGACGTCGCCGGGGCTGTCCTCCCGGAGGGTGGAGGGGTCGGGAACGATGAATCCGGGGTCCGGCTCTTTGTGATGGCTCATGGCAGGCCTTCCTTCGTTTGCGGCTGATTCTGTCCTTCCACCGTAGCCGCACGAGCTCGGGGACAAAACAAAAGCGGTGGACCACCTGGGGTGGTCCACCGCTTTTGTAACGGAGTGCAGTTAGCTGGCGTTTTCTTCCAGCGTGAGGTCTCGGTCCTTGGTCTCGGGGGCCTTGATCGCCTGGAACAGGGAGATGCCCACGATGATCATCATGTAGACGGCGATGGGCCAGTAGGAGTTGGTCATCCAGGCCAGCAGAGCCGAGCAGATGATGGGTGCGATGCCGCCGCCGAAGATGGCGGAGAACTCGCGGGCGATGGCCACACCGGCGTAGCGGTACTTGGAGCCGAACAGCTCGGCATACATGGCGGACTGCGCCGCGATGCCGCCCTCAACGGCGAACGTGAAGCCGACGGCGTAGACGAGGGCGATCAGCCAGACGTTGCCCGTGCTGCTGAGCCAGAACGCCGGGAACGAGAACAGGAACAGGAACGCGAGGATGACGACGTTCACGGGCTTGCGTCCCCAGCGGTCGGTGGCGCGTCCCGCGATCAGTGCCGCGGGGATGGCGAACAGGCCGCCCATAGCCAGCATCTGGGGGATCAGTGACTTCTCGACGCTGACAACGGAGATCAGGAAGGTGCCCAGGAACGCCTGGTAAATGTAGGAGTGGGCGTGCGTGCCCATGTTGATGAGGAAGACCTGGCGCAGCGGCCGGCGGCCCTTCTTGAGTACCTCGGAGACCGGCGAAGCGGCCTCGACGTGCTCCTTCTTCAGCTCGGCGAAGACGGGGGATTCCTTCATGTTGCGGCGGATCAGGTACGCCGCAATGGTCACCAGCGCGCTGGAGAGGAACACCAGGCGCCAGCCCCAGGACTCGAGGTCTTCACGCGGCAGCAGCTGGACCAGGATCCACGCGCCGGAACCAAAAACGGAGCCGACGGCGGCACCCGCCCAGACGAGCGAGGTCATGGCACCGCGTTTGCCCTTGGGGGCAAACTCGGCGAGCAGCACCACGGCGCTGGCCATTTCGGCGCCGGCGCCGAAGCCCTGGATAAAGCGCAGCACTGTCAGCAGGATGGGGGCGAGGATGCCCACGGATTCGTAGGTGGGCAGCAGGCCCATGGCGAAGGTGGCGGTTCCCATCAGTGCCAGCGTTGCCACGAGGACGAACTTGCGCCCGATCTTGTCGCCGTAGCGGGAGAAGAACAGACCGCCCATGGGCCGAGCGATGAAGCCAACTGCGTACGCGCCGAAGCTGGCGATGAAGCCGACTGCAGGGGAGACGTTGGGGAAGAACAGGGTGTTGAAGATGATGGCAGTGCCAACGCCGTAGACAACCATGTCGTAGTTTTCCAGGACGGTGCCGATGAAACCGGCCCAGCCGGCGCGGCGCAGTTCGGTCTTATTGACGGCGGCAGGGTGAAGCGCACCGTGTGTCTGTGTGCCCGTAGGCGAGGGGGTTTGCGTCATTGCTTTTCCTGTTCTGAGACGGCGCCCACAGCTCCGTCGACGCGGTACTACCGTAGCGGAGGAAACAACTTTTGGCAATCGGTTGCCTCAAGTTGGCAATAAGTTGCCACGCGCTCCACCCGCCGCGACGCTCTCTCACTTAATGGGTGCTTTTTTGAAGCGCTCTCTCACTTTCCTCAAGAAAGTGAGAGAGCATCCCGAGAAAATCCACATTAAGTGAGAGAGGGTCCGTGCTGGAGGGATTGACCTGCGCCGACCCGGGAGGTGCAAGGATGGTTGGTACCTGCACCAGCACAGCAAAGGGCGGACCATGGCCAAAGGCATTTACGTCAGCGCAACCACTCCGGGCTCAGGCAAATCGCTTGTGGCCCTGGGCCTCGCGGACACACTTCACCGGCACGCGGACCGGATCGGTTTCTTCAAGCCGGTGGTCCACGGCCCGGACGCCGCGGATGACCCCATGGTGGCACTGATGAAGGCGCGTTTCGGGCTCGACGACGACCGGTGCCGCGGGGGCCTGACGTCCGGCGAAGTGCGTGCCCTCCTGGCGGACGGAAAACGGGCCGAGATCGACTCCCGCTGCGTGGAGATCTTCGCCGACATCGCCAAGGACTGCGACGTGGTGATCGTGGAGGGGACGGACCTGACCGGCCAGGACGCCGCCGTCGAGTTCGATCTCAACGCCCGGCTGGCCAACAACCTGGCCGCCCCCGTGGTGGCCGTGGTGGGCGCGAAGGGTCTCAGCGTGGCGGAGGCGGCGGCCGCCGTCGAAGTTGCCCGCAAGGAGCTGATCGCGGAGAAGTGCGCGCTGCTGGCCATCATGGTGAACCGCGCCGATCCGGAGCTGGTGGACAGGATCGCGGCCGAGGTGAGGGTAGGCGCTTCGGGCCGGCCGGTGTACGTGCTGCCTGAGCTTGAGGAGATCGCCCGGCCCACCACCGGCGAGGTGGCCACGGCACTGGGCGTGCGGCAGATCGCCGGCCGCGCGGACATGGAACGCGACGTGAGGGACATCAAGGTGGCGGCCATGAACGTGGGCAACTTCCTGAATGTCCTGGAAGAGGGCGCCCTGGTCATCGTCCCGGGGGACCGCGCGGACGTGATGGTGGCCTGCCTGGCGTCGTCGTTCTCACCCGAATTTCCGGTGCCTTCTGCGCTGATCCTCACCGGCGGCCTGGCGCCGGACGCCAATATTTACCCGCTTCTGGCGCAGGCGCCCTTCCCCGTGTTTTCCGCCGGCGAGGACACTTACATGACGGCCAAGCGCGTCTCCGAGGTCAGGAGCGAGATCTGGTCCGGGCACCGCCGGAAGGTGGCCTCCGCCCTGGGCCTCTGGTCCAAGCGCGTGGACGAGACCGAACTGGTGGAACGCCTGCACCTGCCCCGCCTGGAGCGCATGACCCCGCTGCGGTTCCTGCACGACCTCATCGAGCGGGCCCGCGCGCAGCGCCGGCACGTGGTGCTGCCGGAGGGCACGGACGTACGGATCCTGCGCGCCGCGGAAATCCTGCACCGCCGTGATGTCTGCGACCTGACCCTCCTGGGGCCTGAACCGGACGTCCGGGAGCTGGCCGCGGCCAACGGGATCGACCTGTCAGGGATCAACATCGTGGACCCGGCCACCTCGGAGCTGCGCCAAAAATTCGCCGAGGAGTACGCCAGGCTGCGGGCGCACAAGGGCGTGGACCTGGCCAAGGCGCTGGAAACCATGCAGGACGGCAGCTACTTCGGCACCATGATGGTTCAGCTGGGCGTGGTGGACGGCATGGTCTCCGGCGCCGCGCACACCACCGCGCACACCATCCGGCCCGCGCTGGAGTTCGTGAAAACCCGCGACGGCGTAAAAATCGTCTCCTCGGTTTTCCTGATGCTCATGCCGGACCGCGTGCTGGTGTACGGCGACTGCGCCGTGAACCCGGACCCCAACGTCGAGCAGCTGGCGGACATCGCACTCGCCTCCGCGGAGACCGCCGCGCAGTTCGGCGTGGAGCCCCGGGTGGCCATGCTGTCCTACTCCACCGGCGGCTCCGGCTCGGGCGAGGCCGTGGACGAAGTCCGGCAGGCCACCGAACTGGTCCGTAAGCGCCGCCCGGATCTCGCCGTCGAAGGTCCCATCCAGTACGACGCCGCCGTGGATGCCTCCATCGCGGAGTCGAAAATGCCGGGCTCGTCCGTGGCAGGCCAGGCCACCGTGTTCATCTTCCCGGACCTGAACACCGGCAACAACACGTACAAGGCGGTGCAGCAGAGCTCGGGAGCGGTCGCCGTCGGGCCCGTCCTGCAGGGGCTCCGCAAGCCGGTCAACGACCTCTCCCGCGGCTGCACCGTGGAGGACATCGTGAACACGGTGGCCATCACGGCCATCCAGGCGCAGGTGCCGGCGGACAGCAACGCGGGGTCACTTAAAGTCCCTTCCGGAGGTAACTTTGGGCGTTAAGTGACCCCGCGTTGGGATTAGGGGTTTCCAAACTCAAACGTTCGACGGCGGCACCTGGCCGGGTGCCGCCGTCGCCTAGGTAGAACGGGACCGCATGAAGCGTTCGTTGATTGCCACGAAGCTTTATGTCCCCGCGCCGCGTCGGGGATTTGTGGCTCGCCCGCGGCTTCGGGAGAAGCTGCGGGTCGGCGCGGAGTCCGGGCTGACGCTGGTGTCCGCCCCCGCGGGGTTCGGGAAGACTGCACTCCTCGCGGACTGGTTGGGTGCGGCGGGCGGGGACGGCAGCGTTGCCTGGCTCTCCCTGGAACCGGCGGACAGCGAGCCGGCCTCATTCTGGAGTTATGTTGTCACGTCCTTGCAGACCGCGGTGCCCGGCGTCGGAACCGGGGCGCTTGAGCTTCTCGGGTCCTCGCCGTCGGCAACCGAGCTGATCCTCACCTCCCTCGTGAACGACCTCGCGGAGGTGGCCCGGGACGTGTGGCTGGTGCTGGACGACTATCACGCGGTGGACAGCCAGGCAGTTCGTACCGGCATGACCTACTTCGTGGAGCACCTTCCGCCGCAGGTGCACGTGGTGCTGAGCACCCGGTCCGACCCCGATCTTCCCCTGTCCCGTTGGCGGGTGCGGGGCGACCTGACGGAGATCCGTGCTGCCGACCTGCGGTTTACCCCGGACGAGACCGCGGCGTACCTCAATGATGTTGGGGGACTGGATCTGGCCGCCGAGCAGGTGTCCAGGCTGGCACAACGGACCGAGGGATGGATTGCCGCGCTCCAGCTGGCCGCGCTTTCGCTCAGGGATCGCGACGACGCCGCCGGTTTCATCGAGAGCTTCGCCGGAAACGACCGGTACATCGTGGACTACCTGGTAGAGGAGGTCCTGGAGCACCAGCCGGAGGCCGTCCGCAGATTCCTGCTGGACACTGCTGTCCTGGGCAGGCTCACGGGACCGCTGTGTGACGCGGTGACGGGCCGCGATGACGGAAGCGCCACGCTAGTGGCCCTGGAACGCGCCAACCTTTTTGTGATTCCGCTGGACGACCGGCGCGAGTGGTTCCGCTACCACCACCTTTTCGCTGACGTGCTGCGTGGACGGCTGCTCAGCGAGGAGCCCGCCCGGATTCCCCTGCTGCATCAGCGCGCCAGCCGCTGGTATGAGTCACAGGGACACGTTGAGGACGCCGTCCGGCACGCACTCGCCGGCCTGGACTTTGACCGTACGGCGCAGCTGATGGAGCTCGCCGTACCGGTGCTGCGGCGCAGCCGCCAGGACGCCGTGCTGTTCGGGTGGCTGAAGGAGCTGCCGGATGCCGCCATCCGGCGAAGCCCTGCTCTGAGCGTGTATTACGGCGGGATGCTCATGGCGGCCGGCGACCTCACCGGGGTGGAACAGCGGCTCGACGACGCCGACCGTGCGCTGGCGGATGTGGCACCTGCCGGATCCGCGCCTCGGGTTGTTGATAAAGAAGTTCGGATGCTGCCGGCCACCATCGCCATGTACCGGGCGTCCCTCGCGCAGGCCATGGGTGATGTGGCCGGCACCTCGGCCCATGCCCGGAATGCCCTGGCGCTGGCCGGCCCGGACCACCATTTTGCGCGCGGCGCGGCCGGCGCATTCCTGGGGCTTGCCGCGTGGGCGGAAGGCGATGTGGCCCGTGCGCTGGAGACGTTCACGCAGGCTGTTGCGAACCTGCGTTTGGCCGGAAACAAGCTGGACGAGCTCAGCAGCACGGTCATACTTTCCGACATGTGGCAGGCAGCTGGCCGGCCCGGCGAAGCGAAGCGGATCTGCGAGGCCGCGTTGGAACAGGCGGATGGCCGGGGCGAAGCCATGCTGCGGGCGAGCGCCGAGCTGCACGTGGCCCTCAGCGAGCTCTGCCGTCAGTCCGGTGACCTGGGCGGCGCAATCCGGCACCTCGATGCCGCCGCGCCGTTCATCGACAAAGGGCCCATGACCGAAAGCCGCTACCGGTGGTTCGTGGCGAGGGGGCTGGTTGCCCAACACGAGGGGAACCCGGGCAGCGCCATCGGTTACCTGGACCAGGCGGAGCAGCTATTCCGGCCGGGGTTCTTCCCGGCGGTACGCCCCATCCCGGCCATCAAAGCCCGGATCCGGATACGCCAGGGTGACCTGGCCGCGGCCGCAGCCTGGGCGCGCGCGGCTGGCGTTACGGCCGCCGATGACGCCGATTACATGCGGGAGTACAGCCACCTCACCCTGGTCCGTTTGCTGATTGCGCAGCAGCGGGACCACCCTGGTAGCGGCGCCGCCGAGGCTGGCCTTGACCTGCTGGACCGGGTGCTCGCCACCGCCGAGGACTCCGGCCGTGCGGGCAGTGTGGTGGAAATCCGCCTGCTGCAGGCCCTCGCGCATGATGCGCTGGGCCATGACCCGCAGGCCCAGGAGGCGCTAGCTTCCGCGCTGACCGGTTCGCCCGAGCCGGATGGGTATGTGCGGCTGTTCCTGAACGAGGGGCAGCCCCTGCTGGAGCTGCTGCGCGGGGCAGTGCGTGAGGCAGGGAATGATTCAACGCACGACGGCGGTGCTGCCGCCCACGCGCTGCGTTTGCTCGGCCTGGGTGCGCCTCCACAGCCTGCACCCTCACAGCCTGCACCCTCACAGCCGGCACCTTCGCGCCCGGGGGAGCATCCGCCGTCGGACGTTGACCCGCTGAGTGAGCGGGAACTGCAGGTCCTCAGGCTCCTCGACAGTGAGCTGAGCGGCCCGGAGATCGCCCGCGCCCTGTTCATTTCACACAACACGCTGCGCACGCACACCAAACACATCTTCACCAAGCTCGGCGTCACCAGCCGCCGGGCCGCCGTACTCCGTGGGCGGGACGGCGGCCTGCTGTAAGCGGAACCGGTTTCACCCTGACCGTCACATCATGGGGTGACGCGCGCTCACCCCGCCGGTCCCTACCTTGGAGTTAGCCGGCAGCGCCTCCGTTGCCGCAGACCACCATTCAGGGAGCCTGACATGTCCATCACCACCACCAAACTCACCCGCTGGGCCGGCCTGAGCGCGGCCGCCGCGGGCCTGCTGTTCATTGGTGTCCAGATCAACCACCCCCATCTGGACGCAGAATTCGCCACCACCGCGGAGTACACGGTCCGCCAGGGCCTGAAGGTGCTTATGGCCGGCCTGTCACTCATCGGCATCACCGGCATGTACCTGCGCCAGGTTACGCGGGCCGGAGTGCTCGGGCTGGTGGGCTACCTCGTGTTTGGTGCCGGCTACCTCATCATGATCAGCATGGAGGTCATCGGCGCCGTTGTCCTGCCGACCCTCGCCCGCACTGAACCGGGCTACGTCAACGACATTTTTGCCACAGTCATGGGCGACCCCGTGACGGGCGATATCGGCCTGATGTTCGGCCTGAACCTGGCCTCCGCAGTCACGTTCCTCGGCGGCGGCCTCCTCTTCGGCGTCGCGCTGTTCCGGGCAAGGGTGCTCGCCCGTTGGGCCGCGGCGTTGCTCGCCGTGGGTTCAGTGGCGACCCTCGCCCTCCCACTGCTGCCGCAGGTCAATGACAGGCTGTTCGCCGTGCCCATCGGCGTGGCACTGACCGGCCTGGGCTACTCGCTGTGGAGCGGACTGCGCACCACGGCGGCCCGGACCATCCCGGGCGCCGTCGCTTCGCCGGTCCAGCCGGAAGCCGTGAAGTGACAGCCGGGGCGGCGGCCCGTGTGAGGGCATCATGACTGCGCCCCCAAACCGGCAGGTGCCCACCCGATACGACATCCGTATCGGCGGGCACCTGGACCAGCACTGGTCGGCCTGGTTCGACGACCTCGTGGTGACCCCGGAAGCCGACGGCACCACAACGCTGAGTGGGCCCGTGGCTGATCAGGCCGCGCTGCACGGGGTGCTTACGAAGGTCCGTGACCTTGGGCTGGTCCTCATCTCCGTAGAGGCCGTGGACGCCGGCGAGGTTGAACGGCCCTAGCTGTTCTCAGGCTTGGCGACGCTGTCCGGGTCCTCCTGCTTGGCAGGCTCATCGGAGAGGCCTTCGGGCGTCAGGTCCAGGTTTTGCGGATTCTCAGGCTGTTCCGGGGCTTCGCCAACTTCCGCGGCCTTAGGCTTGCCGGTGTCGTCCAGGGCCGGGTTGGCGCCTTCGACGCCGGTGGGGTCCTGCGTTCCGCCGGTGTTGGCGGAATCCGCGGTGTCGGCATCCGGGTTTGAGTTGTCGGGCTGAGTGGTGTCGTTCGGCATGGAAGTCCCTCTCTGCGTAGTGCAACGTGTCTGCCGACTCTATGCAGGCTAGGGCCGCTGACGCAACGGGGAGTGGAAAGTACTTGACGCAATGGAAAGTACTTTCCTACGATGGGTGCATCAGCCGCCAGCGAAAGGCAACACCATGAACGAGGCAACCGGAACCCCCACCCCAGCCGAGGCGCAGGAGCTCCTGGCGAAGGCGCAATCAATCGGTGCCGCCTCCATCAACGCTGTCGCGTGGCCTGTCGCTATGGTCTTTACCAGCCTCGCCATCCTGGGCTCCATGCTGATGATCGGCATGCACATCGTGTCCCACACAGGCTACGGGGCTCCCATCCTGGCAACCGCCGTCGGAATCTGGGCCGCAGTCACAGCGTGCATTTGGCCCATGTTCCAGACGTCCACCAAAGCCGGGTACACCAAGCGCTTCCTGACGTCGTTGATTGCCTACTTCGCCCTGTACGGCATCGCCCTGGGGGCGGGAGTCAGCCTCTTCCGCGACGGCAACCTCTGGTATTACACAAGCGCCGCCGTCGTACTCGCCGGAGTCGGCCTAGCAGGTGCCTTCCGCGAGCTGCGGGCATGAGCACGGCCGCGGATCATCCCCGCCACCGGCTTAACGACCTCATCCACGCACCGGTGCGCTTCTCCATCATGGCCGCCCTCGCCGGCGCCGAATCGATGGATTTCAAGGACCTGCGGGACGCCATCCAGGTCAGCGACTCCGTCCTCAGCAAACAGTTGGCCGTCCTGGAAAAAGCCGCTTACGTGAAGATCAGGAAGAGCTTTGCGGGCAAGATGCCGCGGACCTCGGCGAGCGTGACTCCCGCCGGACGGACAGCCTGGGACGAGCACCTGCAGACCCTGCGGGATATTGCGGGAGGCTGACATCACCATCGGGGGTCCCGTCAAACACGCGCCGGCCCCACCTATAGTGGCAGTAACCACGCCAGCAAGGCTCAGGAGGCCCGCATGCTTGTGCTCGTCATCAATTCCGGCTCGTCCTCGCTCAAGTACCAGGTGCGCGATGTCGCCGCCGGCAGCGTGCTGACCGAGGGGCTGATCGAGAAGATCGGCATGGGCACCGGCGGTGGCGGGGACGGCGAGATTGAGGGCCCCCGGGACCATGCCGAGGCGCTGGAGCAGGTGGATGCGGCCATCCATGCGGAGCTCGGCGACCTGAAACTCGGCGCCGTCGGTCACCGGGTGGTGCACGGCGGGGAGCGGTTCGCCGAACCTGTCCTGATCGACAACGAGATCACCCGCGCCATCGAACGGCTGAACCCGCTGGCCCCGCTGCACAACCCCGCCAACGTGCTGGGCATCCGCGCCATCACCAAGAAATGGCCGGACCTGCCGCAGGTTGCCGTGTTCGACACCGCCTTCCACCGCAGCCTCCCCGAGCACGCCTGGCGCTACGCCGTCCCTGACGAGCTCTACACCAACCACGGAATCCGCCGGTACGGCTTCCACGGCACCTCCCACGAGTACGTGACGCACCAAGCCGCCGCGCTGCTGGACCTGCCGGTCGAAGAGTTCGACGGCGTCATCGCCCACCTCGGGAACGGCGCCTCAGTCACGGCCATCCGGGGCGGCAAATCCGTGGACACGTCCATGGGCTTCACCCCGCTCGAGGGCCTGGTGATGGGCACCCGTTCGGGCGACCTGGACCCGTCCATTCTGGTGTTCCTCGGGCGGGCAGGCTGGACGCCGGAGGACCTTGACACCATGCTCAACCGTGAATCCGGGCTGAAGGGCCTGGCCGGCAACAACGACATGCGCTCCGTGGTGGAGGCCTCCGAGGCGGGCGATGCGAAGGCGGCCATGGCGCTCGCGGTTACGTCCTACCGGCTGGCCAAGTACATCGGCGGCTATCACGTGGCCGTCGGCGGCGCGAAGGCGCTCGTGTTTACCGCGGGCATTGGCGAAAATTCGCACCAGTTCCGCGCGCTGGTAGCGGACAAGCTGGGCGCGCTGGGCATAGAGCTCGACGCCGGCCTGAACGCACAGCGGTCCAAGGAACCGCGCGTGATTTCCACCCCTGAGTCGGCAATTCCTGTTTTGGTGGTGCCCACCGACGAGGAGCGGGCCATCGCGGAGGCGACTGCCGCCGTCGTACACCCAGCTGGCTGAGGACCTCGGGCGCACCGTTCGTTCACTGCCAGTTCCTGGGCCGGATACCTGGCTCCTCTATTGTCGCGGCGGTAAGGCGGCACGAAACGATGCCGCCACAGCAACGAGGGGGAACAGTGACTTCACGCATCAACCAGCCCACACTCAGCAGGCGAGCAGCCCTGGCGGCAGCCGGAACGCTCGGGGCGCTCGGAATTACGGTGTCAGCTGCAGGCGCCGGCAAGGCCGCCCCCGGTGCGAAGGCGCCGAAGCCCACGCTTGCTTTCCGTCCGGACGGCAAGTTCAAGGTGGTGCAGTTCAACGACACCCAGGATGACGAACAGACGGACCGCCGTACCATCGAACTGATGGACCGGACCTTGGATGCGGAGAAGCCGGACTTCGTGGTGATCAACGGCGACGTCATCAACGGCGGATGCGACACGGAACTGGACGTCAAGCAGGCGCTCAACCACGTGGTCAAACCTATGGAGAGCCGTAAGATCCCGTGGGCCGTGACCTTTGGCAACCACGACGAGGATTCGGCGCAGCGGACCGGCATGACCGAGGCCAAGATGCTTCAGTTCCTGCAGAGCTACGCCTACAACGTCAACGCCGACTCGGTGCCCGGCCTGACCGGTACCTCGAACTCGCAGCTGCTGGTCCAGTCCTCACGGTCGAAGGACCCGGCCTTCGGTCTATGGCTCATTGACACCGGCCGGTACGCCCCGGACGCCATCAACGGACAGAATTTCGAAGGCTACCCGGACTGGGACTGGGTACGCATGGACCAGGTCACCTGGTACCGGAACCAGTCCATCGCCACGGAGCAGAAGTACGGAACGAAAATCCCCTCCCTCATGTGGGGCCACATCGCCCTGCACGAGCACCGGAACATGTGGTTCGCCAGCATTGACTCGCGGACCGACGCCGACCACGCACGCGCCGTCGCCAAGCACAGCATCGTCGGCGAGCGCAACGAGGACGAGTGCCCGGGTCCCTTCAACTCCGGCCTGTTCAACGCCTTCCTGGAGCGCGGGGACGTGCGGGGATACTTTGTGGGGCACGATCACGTCAACACGTACGTCGGTGACTACTACGGCGTGCAGCTGGGCTACGGTCCCGGAACGGGTTTTGGCGCGTACGGGCTGGACGGCGCTGAGCGGAACCGCTCCGTGGGGCCCGCGTCTTCGAACTGGACGAGAACCACCCCGGCATCTACAAGGACACCCGGCTCGTCTTCGCGAAGGACTTCGGCATCGACCTGACGGCGAACGATCAGCCGATCGTCCCGGTCCCGTTGGACCCGTCCCAAAGCTGACCCCTCACCCGCCGGGGCGGGGGATGCGGGCGGCCACTTCCGCGGCTTCCTCCAGGCTGAGCGGTGCGTTCTGCAGGAACGCGGCATCCGCGTCGGCACGGAGCACATCTGCGGCAAGGACCCGCACGTGGACGAGTTCGTCGTGGTGCTCGCTGCAGGCCAGGACATCACCGCGGACCAGGGCGCGGCGGGAATGTATGCCGGCCGATTCCTGGAAGATGATCCACCACGGGTCCCCGGCGGCGTCCATGAACAGGATTCCGGTGCGCGGCAAATATGCGGCGCCGTCCACGCCGCGGCCCTGGTAACCCACCACCTCGTGAGCCGGAGCATCGAACCTGACCCCGCCTACGTCACGCCAACTCATGGTGCAGTTCCGTTCAGCCGACGTGGACCCAGGGGCGGTTGGTGACCTCCGGTACGGCCTCCCGCAGGACTTCGCGGGTGACAGGAGCAATTTCACCCTCGCCCAGGAACAGGAACCGCAAGAGATTGGTCACCGGATTCCCTTCAGTCCAGCGGAAGTAGATGTGCGGCATCAGCCCGGTCACGTCCCTGATGTGGAGCAGCACGGAGGCGATGGTGTTCGGGACCACGGGGCCGTGAACTTCCAGGATCCGGTAGCCGTGCCGCTCCACGCCGTGGACCTGCAGCTCGGTCTCGAAGTCGGAGGAGTCGTCCACAATGACTTCCAGGAACAGGGCCTCGTGGTTCAAGGGAAGATGGCTGACTTCGATGGCCGAGGTGAGCTTATCCTCGTACGCCTCAGCGCTGATCCGGAGCGGTTCGTGGGAAATGATGGCCAGCGGCCCTTCCACCACTTCCGACATGAATTCCAGGGCCTGCCGGTCCATGTGGACATGGGTGGCGTGCAGTTCGAAGGAGCGGCGGACGCGGGACAGCAGGGAGATGATGATGATCCCGGCGATAAAGACGGCGGCGATCCGGATGCCTTCCGGGCGTTCAAAGATGTTCGCGATGGTGGTGTAAATGAAAACCACGGCGATGATGCCGAAGCCGACTGTGCGTTTGCGCTGCCGGCTGCGCCGGGCCGAGAGGGTGACCGCCACAGATGCGGAGGTCATCAGCACCAGCACACCGGTGGCGTATGCGCCGCCCTGGGCATCGACGTCCGCCTTGAACAGGAAGGTGATGACGAACCCGATCAGGGTGAACACCAGAACCAGGGGACGCACGGCTTTCGCCCATCCGGGCGCCATGCCGTACCGAGGCAGGTACCGCGGGACCAGGTTCAGCAGCCCTGCCATGGCGGAAGCACCCGCGAACCAGAGGATGGCGATGGTGCTGATGTCGTAGACGGTGCCGAAGCCGACACCGAGGTATTCGTGCGCCAGGAAGGCGAGGGCCCGGCCGTTGGCCTGGCCGCCGGGCTCGAATTCCTGCTGCGGGATCAGCACCACGGTGATGAAGGAGGTGGTGACCAGGAAGGCGCTCATGATTACCGCGGCTGTGGTCAGCAGCCGCCGGGCGCCTTTGATCCGGCCCGCGGGGTTCGCCTCGGTGTCGGTTTCGGCTCCCCGGATCTGCGGCATGACCGCCACTCCGGTTTCAAAACCCGAGAGGCCGAGCGCCAGTTTTGGGAAGACCAGCAGGGCGATTCCGATCACCATGAACGGGTTGCCGTGTGAGGTGGTCAGGGCCTGCCACCAGTCGCCCACGGCAGCGGTGTGGGTGAATACCTCCGCCAGTGTCAGGACAACGACGACGGCGTTCAGCCCCAGATACAGGACCACCAGGACCACGGCGACGCCGATCGCTTCCTTGAACCCGCGCAGGAACACTGCCGCGAGCAGCGCCAGCAGGAACAAGGTGACGGCAATGTTCTGTCCCCCCAGCCAGCCCGGAGCCAGGGGGTTCTGGATCAGGTGGGCCGTGGCATCGGCAGCGGAGAGGGTCATGGTGATCATGAAGTCCGTTGCCGCGAAGCCGAGGAGGACCAGGACGAAGAGTTTGCCGCCCCAGCGGGGCAGGAGCCGCTCCAGCATGGCGATGGAGCCTTCACCGCGGTGGCTTTCCCCGGCCACCCGCCGGTAGACCGGCAACGCTCCGAGCAGTGTCACCAGGACCAGCACGATGGTGGCCAGCGGGGAGATGACGCCTGCTGCCAGGGCGGCGATGGCGGGCTGGTAGCCCAGGGTGGAGAAGTAGTCCACACCGGTCAGGCACATGACCTGCCACCAGGTGTGCTTCTTCTCGTGGGCGGTGGTCACCCCATGCGGACCCTGGTGGGCGCCCTTGCTGTCCTGGAGGCCAAACAGCAGCCAGTTTCGCAGGGCAGTTTTGCCGCGCGGGGGCCGGGCCGACGGGTCGGTGGGGGTCCTGCTCAACGTGGTCATGGAGTCCTTTCCGGGCCGCACACACGCACCCGAGATCACACTCCGAAGCTAACACCGGCGGAAAATGGCGGCCCGCGAAAGAGGAAATTATTGACGAATCATTTACGGCTCGAAGCGGTACCCCATGCCGGCTTCGGTGAGCAGGTGCCTGGGCCGGGCCGGGTCGGCTTCAAGCTTGCGGCGCAACTGGCCCATGTACACCCGCAGGTAGTGGGTTTCGTTGCTGTAACCCGGGCCCCAGATCTTCGCCAGCATCTGCTGCTGCGTGATGAGCCTCCCGGGGTTGCGGACCAGCAACTGCAGGATGGCCCACTCCCGCGGGGTAAGCCGTACCGGGGCTCCGTCGCGGGTCACTTTGTGGCTGGCCAGGTCCACTTGGAAATCCCCGACGTCGATGGTCCCGGGTTGTTCGCCGCCGTCGGAGGAACTGAGCCGGCGTTCAGCCACCCGCAACCGGGCAAGGAGCTCGTCCAGCCCGAACGGCTTGGTCACGTAGTCGTCGGCTCCGGCGTCGAGGGCCCGGACCTTGTCCACGGATCCGTGCCGGGCAGACAGCACAATGATGGGCGTGCTGCTGGTCCGGCGGATCCTGGTAATGACGTCCACTCCGTTGATGTCCGGCAGGCCGAGGTCGAGCACGATGATGTCCGGCCGGCTGTTCTCGGCGTGGTGGAGGGCATCGGCTCCGTCCAGTGCGGTGAGCACGGCGTACCCCTCGGCATGCAGGTTGACCTGCAGCGCCCGCAGGAGCTGGGCTTCATCGTCGACGACGAGGACTGTTCTCATCGCCCGCCCACTCCTGTGGAACGTCCGTCATCGCGGGAATTGCGGTGTCCGGTCTCAGGCCCCGTGGAGAGGGGGAGCCGGATGACCATGGTCAGGCCCCCTCCCGCGGTCGGTTCGGCGGCCAACTGCCCGCCCATTGCCTCGGTGAAACCCTTTGCGACGGCCAGGCCCAGGCCGATTCCCATGCCCTCCGGAGCGTCGTCGAGACGCTGGAAGGGTTCGAACATGCTGATGACATTCGCAGCGGGAACTCCCTGGCCATGATCCACGATCCTCAGTTCGCCGCAGGGGCGTCCGTCGATGGTGGCCATTACAGGGCCGCTGGCGGGACCCACAATGACGACGTCAGAGCCCGGCGCATATTTCAAAGCGTTCTCCGCAATGTTGGCGATGACCCGCTCCAGCATGCCCAGGTCGGCGTCGATGAGGGGCATGTTCGGCGCGAGATCCACCCTGATTCCGCCGGCGGGGATGCCTCGGAGCGCTTCTTCGATGGCATCCCGCCAGGTAATAGGCGCCGTGAGCGGTGCCGCGGATCCGCTCGAAATCCTGGACATGTCGAGAAGGTTGCCCACCAGCGACTCGAGGCGGTCCGAATACGACTCGATGGTCTCAAGCATTTCGGCCTGGACCTCCGCCGGGAGCCGCTTATTCTGCCGCCGCAGGGCCGTGACGGCAAGCTTTATTCCTGCCAGGGGTGTCCGCAGGTCATGGCTGACGGCGCGCAGAATGGACGTCCGGATGCTGTTGCCCTCGGCCAGCTTTGCCGTCTCGCTCAGCTTGAGCTGGAGCGACTGACGTTGGCGCAGCAAGAGGAGATGGGAACCGTAGGCTTTCATCAGCCGCCGGTCTGCCTCGGTCAGGGCCCTCCCGGCGACCACCAGTGCAGTGGCCGGGTCCGCCAGTTCAACAGCGGCGGCGGGGTCATGGGAACCCGGGGGCGGGGGCGGCGCCTGGCCGGAGTATGCCTGCAACGTCCAGCCTCCGCCGGTATCCGCACGCAGGTCGTCCGCAGGCAGGCCGTCCGCAGGCTGGCTGTCCGCACGCTGGCCATCCGCACGCAGGTCGTCCGCAGGCAGGGTATACAGCCCTGCGGATTGGACCTGGAACGTTTTCCGGACCTTGGTCAGGAAAGCCGCCACCGTATCGTCCTCGATCAGCGCATCCCGGGCCAGACCTGCCAGAGTGGCTGCCTCGGACCGTGCACGGGCGGCCTCGCGGGCGCGCCTGGCCGAGAGCCCCACCAGCAGGGACACGGCAATTGCCGAGCCAAGGAAGACCAGCAGCGAGAAAATGTTCTGCGGATCCTTGACGCTGAACGTCCCCACCGGGTCCGTCTCGAAGTAGTTGAGCAGCAGGGAGTCCAGCAGCGTGGCCACCACCGCAGGCCACAGGCCTCCGATGAAAGCCACCGCCATCACCCCCGTGAGATGGACCAGCACGTGCGTGGCCAGGTTGAGGTCCGGTGCAAGGGAAAGCATGAGGGTGGCGAGTGCCGGTAGGAGCACGGCGAGAATGAAGCCGGCCGTTGTCCGGGCGCGGCCGAGTGTCAGCGGTGCCGTTTTGGGCGGGACCGTGAAGGTTTTGCCCACGCCGGGAGCCGCGACCGGAAATATGCGATGAGGTCCCTTTGCCACAGTGACAGTCTGTCAGTTTTGATCGAGCCTGGTTGGAGCATGGCGTAGCCTTCACTTCATGCCGGAAATCACCCTGCCGATCCGCACTGCCCGCTTAACACTGCGCCGTTTCGAGGGCCGCGACCTGGACGCCTTCCACGCCTACCAGTCCCTGCCCGAGACCGCCCGTTTCCTCCCCGGGCCGGCGAAAAGCTATACCAAGTCGATGGAGTCCGTGGGCAAGTACGCCAACTTCAGCTTTGACAAGGAGGGCGATTGGGTCTGCCTGGCCATCGAGGCCGCGGATGGTTCCGGCCTCCTTGGCGAGGTGGTGCTCAAATGGCTGCCGGGCCGCGGACAGGCCGAAGTGGGCTGGAGCCTGGCTCCGGAGGCGCGCGGCAAGGGATACGGCAGCGAAGCGGCGGCGGCAATGCTGGAATTGGGGTTCGGCGAGTTGGGCTTCCAGCGCATCGAGGCGCGGCTTGACGCCCTCAACTCTGCCTCGGCCGCCCTATGCGAACGGCTCGGCATGCGGCTCGAGGCCCGGCACGTGGACAAATGGCACTACAAGGGCGAGTGGGCCACCGAGCTGGTCTATGCGATATTGGCGGATGAATGGCACGCGCGTTGAAGGGGCGCGAAGGCAGTTACGCCCGGCCCTTGAGAATCAGGTTCCAGTAGACCTGCGGGAAGACATCGCGGTCCACCACCCATGACACCCGGCTTTCCTTCCATGTGGGCACCTTGGGGATGGTGGGCATGGGCCGGTAGTCGGCGTCGAACTCGGCGAACACCACGGTTGAGCGGGAGACGGTGAACGGGCACACCGCGTAGCCGTTGTACTTCTGCGTCAGGGGCCTTCCCTTCCGGGCAGCCACGAGGTTCTTGGCCAGGACCTTGGCCTGCTTGCGCAGTGCGCCGCCGCACTTGGAATTGGCGGTTGCGGCGGCGTCCCCCAGGGACCAGACATTGGGGTAGCGGACGTGCCGGAGGGTTTCCGGGTCCACCTGCACGAACCCGCCTTGATTGCCCGGTGCCGGCAGGTCCGTGGCCTTGAGCCAGTCCGGTGCCGTCTGCGGCGGAACCGCGTTGAGGACGTCGTAGCGGATCTCCTCGATGCTACCCGCCGCGTTATCGCGGACCAGCACGGTCCGTCCGAGGGGGTCCACGGCTGTCAGTTCGCTGTTGAGGCGCAGTTCGATACCGTATTCGGCGATCTTCCGGTTCAGTTCGTCATCAACGCCGGGGACGCCAAAAACGGTGGGGTAGGGCTGGACCATGACCACCCGGATGTTGTCGAGGACTTCGTGTTCCTTCCAGAAGTCGCAGGCCAGGTACATGGGTTTCTGGGCGGCACCGGCGCACTTGGCCGGTCCGGACGGCATGGTGAAGACTGCGGTGCCGGACGTGAGGCTGCTCAGCAGGGTCCAGGTTTTGGCGGCGAGATCGAACTCGTAGTGTGAGGAGCCGAAGGGCGAATGGGCCGCCGCTTCGAGGCCCGGGATCTTGTCCCAGTCCAGCTGCAGGCCCGGGCAGACCACCAGGTGGCCGTAGGTGATCTGCTCGCCGGAGTTCAGTGTGACGATGTTGTCTACGGCGTTGATCACCAGGGCTCCGTCCCGGATCCACTCGACGCCCGGGGGAGTGACGGAGGCCTGCGGCCGGATAGCCTCGGCCGCTTTGGCCTTGCCGCCGGCGATGTGGGAAAAGAGCGGCTGGTACAGGTGGTGGTCTTTGGGTTCGACGACGGCGATGTCACGAACGCCGTACCGGTGCAGTCGTGCCGCCAGGGAAATTCCTGCGTTGCCGCCGCCGATGATGAGGACCTCGTGGTGCGTGGCGTCAGACATGTCTGCTCCTTCGGCCCGGGGTGGGAAACAAGCTGCACCCAATAGTAAGCATGGTTAGTATCGCGGGTCACGGGCTGGAGCCCCACCCATTGCTTCGTAACGGCCGTTATGCACCCAAAAGGGACGTTACGGAGCAATCGATGGGGTGGGTTGACCAGCGGCGGGTGACGTTCCGTCACTACCCGTCGTCGGGAGGGCCGGCGCCTCAGCAGTGGCAACGGACGACGGCGGCGTGTCGCCTGGAGCAGGCTGCGTCCCTTGCGCTGTGGGCGGTGGAGCGGGCGGCGCTGTAGCCGCGCTGCCGCCGGTGGGGCGCGGCGCTGGTGCCGTGGAGCCGGGGGAGGGCTGCGTTGTCGAGCCCGGTGTGGGCGTGGGGGTAGCAGTTGCGGTGCCGGCCTTCGTGGCGCTGGGGTCGGCTTTGATGATCGCGGTGATCTGCTCCTTGAACCCGTTCAGCTTGCCTTGGATTTCGGAGAGGGGGACGTTCGCCAGGTGCCGCCCGTAATCCGCGATTTGCTGCCACAGGGCATTCAGCCGGGCCATGCCGTCCTGGCTCAGCGGCCCGTCGAGCGTGAGCACCAGTTGGTTGGCCAGCGCATACGTGAGGCAGCGGACGCAGTTGTAGTTCGCGGCGGCGGACAGGTTTTCCGGCACAATCACATCCGCCTGGCCCACGATCAGCACCACCTGGAAGCCCACGGCCACGGCGGCGCAGTCGGCGCAGCTGGCGAAGGCGTAGGCCCCGTTGCGGGTGTCCACGGGATTGCCGTCATCGGCCCAGACCAGAGCAAAGGCAACGTCGTACACCACGGAACCGTCCGTGGTGTTGACGGCAAGCGCCTGGTTGTTTCCGTCGTCGGGTGCGGCGGGCCGGTCGAAGGGAAACACCCACGAAGGCGGCGCGGCGGTTCCAGCGCCAGCTTCCGGAGCGCTGGCGGCGGCACCCTGGTGCGGCACCAGCACCATGCTCAGTTGGGGCTGTTCCCGCGTGGGCTTCGCAGCGCCCGCGGGCCACAACGCCACAGTCCTCCCGGCCTGGCCCTCCCGCAGGGAAGTACTGGACGAACCGGCCGGGAATACCGCCGTCGTGGCATCAGTCAGGGTTCCGCGTTCGTACGGCTGCACCGGGCGGTAGGTCCCGGAACCGGGCCACCAGGCCCACGCGAGGCCCGCCGCCACGGCCAGGACGGCGGCCATTGCGACGCCGCGCTGCAGCATCTTGCCCCGGGTTTTCTGCCAGAGGCCCGTGACGAGCTGGCGACCCAGGCGCAGCAGGATGTAGAAGATCCCCAAGATCGGCAGCGCAATGCAGAGGATCGCCACCACCCGCACGGCGGCGTCGGCAAAGTCACCCGCCCCGATGCTGCTGACCAGCGCGGCCTGCTGCTTCACTCCGTTGTCCCAGGCGGTTCCGAGGATCCGGGGCAGCGCGATGACCATGGTGACCATGCTGAAAACCAGCAGGGGAACAGTGACAAGCGCCCACACGGTGACTACGGCCCGGGCCCATGGCTTCAGGAGCTCGGCCTCGGGGTCTGTTTTCCGCCAGGGAATCAACGCCAGGAGGGTCGGTTTGATGCGCTGGAACAGGTCGGGGACTCCGATGACGTCGGCGAGGATGTGGTAGCCGTCGAAGCGGACCATGGGCAGCAGTTGCCGGACCATCTGCACGATTTGGGTGACCACCACCAGCAGCAGCGCGTCAAAGCCGGTGGCCCACCAGGTACCCATGATGGCCACGGCCACGATGGCGTTGAAGTACAGGCCGCCCAGGTCGGTGCGGATCCGGCCGGCACGGCCCAGCCGGTAGGAATCGGTGACGTCAGTGTAAAACGCGGGCCACATCAGGTAGAGGCCGGTGCCCATGGCACCCGGCGTTGCGCCGCCGCGGCGGGCAGCGGCGGCGTGTCCGAACTCGTGAAAACCGGCGGAGAGCACAGTGACCATGAGGATCAGCAGCACCAGGCCCGGATTGGCGAATGCCTCATGGGTGGCTGAGGCGAGCCCCTTGACCATCAGCACCCACCAGCAGGTGGCGAGGAATGCCGCCGTCACGGCCACAACTATCAGCGGGTTGAACAGGGCGCCAAACGGTGCGGTGAGCTTTCGCGTGCGTTCCGGATCCGTGACGGAGTAGCGGAACCGCATACCCAGGAGCGGGTTGGCTTTCCTGACTTCCGGCTGGGAGCCGTCTGCCAGCCGCAGCAGGCCGAGGGGTAGCAGCTGGGAGTCGATCAGAGTCCGGACGTTGTCTGCGCTGACCTGCTTGCCGAATTTCCCGCCGGTGAGCTCGGCGATTTCTTCTACGCTGCGGCGGCCGTCCACGGCCTCGAGTACCAGGTAGAGCAGGCGCGTCAGCTGCAGGGTCTGTCCGTCTGCACGCCGGACCAGGGACGGGGCCTGCTTGTAGCCTGAGCCCTTTGTCTCACCGATCAGCTGGACGCCGTCCGCCAGCGCCGGCGGCGGCAGGATGCCCGCGGCAAGGGAGGACGACGCCGTGTGGCCGGCTTCCGCGCCTGCGTCGCCACGTGACGCGGCACCGGCAGGGGACAGGTCCGGAGGGCCGCCCTGCGGGGACGGCCCTCCGTGCATGGTGGTCATCCAGGCGCTACTGCGTCAGGTCGGACTGCTGGTCAGCCGAAGCTGTGGCGTTGCCGTGGATGTCCTGATTGATGATGGCGTCCTGATGGGCCACGGCGTACGCCTGGCTGTCGATGGAGCCGATGTTGGCCCCCACTGCGGCGTCGATGGGCGCGGCAACGTTGGCATTGGCGGCCACTGCACCGTTGATGGGGGCGGCGATGCCTGCATTGGCGTCCAGGTTCACGTCGACGTTGAGCAGGTTGCCGTTGAGGGCACCCGCGGCACCGGCAGCTCCGGACAGATCCGTCGGCACTGCGGCGCCCAGATCGGCGGCGGCCCCGGCAGTCGGATCCGTGGCGGCCGGCGCGGCAGCCGCATCTGCCGCGGCAGGTGCCGTTCCGGCGTCGGCCGTGCCCTGGTCAATGGTGCTGTCCTGCACTGAGTGCGCCGTGGCGTCGCCGGTGATGCCCTGGTTGATGAGGGTTCCCTGGTCGGCGAGGGCTTGCGAGTCGGACCCGAAGGAGAGAACGTTTGCGGACGCGGCAGCGTCAATCGGAGCCGCAACGTTGGCGTTGGCGGCAACGCCGAGGTCGATCGGTGCCGCGGCGCTGATGCCCAGATTCAGGTCGGCGTTCAGGTCCAGGACGGAGGCGACTTCCTTGTCCGGCAGGGCAGTGGCGCCCTCGGCCAGCAGTTCCTCGTTGGACAATCCGTTCATGGCGTTTTCAGTACTCATGATTGACTCCAGCTCCGGCACCGGGCCTGCTGCCCCCAGTGAGCAACTTTCCCCCGACGTGCCTAGTGACGGTCAATAGTAAGCATGATGATCAAATTTTGGCACCACCGGGCTTCGGCCGCGCCAAGCCGGGGTTCACATGGAGCCGGGGTCGCACGCCTCTGCTGGTCCGTCGGTGCCGTCCTCGTCGGCACCCTGATCGGCCTGGATGACGTCGATGATCTGTCCCTTGTACTCCTCCAGCCGGCCTTGGATCTCCGACGGCGGTATGTCTTCGAGGTTGCTGCCGTACTCGTCGATTTCGGCCCACAGTGCTGAAAGTTGCTCTGTCCCGTCATCGCTCAGCCCGGGGTCCACGGCTAGGACCAACTGGCTGGCCAGCGCATGAGTATTGCATCCCTGGCAGTTGTAGTTCACGGCTGCGGATTGGTTCTGCGGAGCTATGACGTCGGGTGGGTCCTCAATGAGGACCACCTGGAACGCCACGGCCACGGCCCCACAGCCTGTGCAGTTGGCAAGGGCGTATGCTTCGTTCCTCGTGGCCACAGGGTGGCCAGCTTCCGCCCAGACCAAAGCGAACTCTGCGCTGTAGGTCACCGAGCCGTCAGTGGTGTTCACGGCGAGGGCCTGGTTGCCGTCCTCCTCCGGGGCATTCGGCCGGTCGAAAGGGAACGCCCAAGACGGTTCCGGAGTTTCCCCGCCCGGAAGCGCATCAGGTTCAGCTGGAAGCGCATCCGGTTCAGCTGGTTCGGCGGGACGAGCATCCGGAAGAGCATCCGGTTCAGTTGGCTCGGCCGTGCTGGCGGCGGGCATCAGCACCATGCTGAGTTGGGAGTCCGCCGGCCTCGGCCGGGCCGCCTGGGCGGGCAACAGTGCTACGGTGCTGCCAGGTTTCCCACCCCGGAGCGCCTCAGCGGACTGCGCAACTCTCGGCGTGGCGGCGGTGTCTGCCACTGGTCGTTCGTATTGCTGCACCGTTCCGTACGCCCGGCCGTCGGGCGGCCAAGCCGCGGTGAGCGCGGCCCAAAGGGCAGCCACGGCAAGCGCCGTAAGGACGGCCAGGACAACCGGATTTTGCCGGGCCTTGCGGGTCAGGTCGCCGACGACTGCCGTCAGGATCAGATAGGGGTCCGCGCCCGTGGCTCCGGGCCTGACGCCGCACCCGATGTGCTGGGAAACCATGCTCACGTCACCTCAAGTCCGGCGCGGGTTGATCTGCCCCCAGCGGACAGCACTGCATCAGACAATAGTAAGCATGGCTAGCTTTTTAGGAAACCCGTTCCAGGCCTCCGGACTCCATCGAGTGGGGTTATTTCAGGCCGGCCCCCGGTATCAGCTCGGTGGCGCCGAGGGAGTCGGCGATGAACGCGTAGTCCCACGCCCGCTCGCGCCACTGCACGTACCGGCCTGAGGCGCCGCCGTGGCCGCCGTCCATCTCGATCTTCATGACGATGGGCTCGGTGCCGGTGGTCTTGTTCCGCAGCTCCTGGACCCACTTGGCCGGCTCCACGTACAGGACGCGGGTGTCGTTGAAGGATGTCACCGCGGCGATCTTCGGGTAGGCCACCTCCCGCACATTCTCGTAGGGCGAGTAGGAATTCATGTAGGCGTACACCTCAGGATCCGTGATGGGGTTCCCCCATTCCTCCCACTCCAAAGCGGACAGCGGAAGTTCCGGGTCCAGGATGCTGGTCAACGGGTCCACGAACGGCACCTGGGCCACCACCGCGGCGTACTTTTCCGGCGCGAGGTTGGCCACGGCCCCCATCAGCAGCCCGCCCGCCGATCCGCCCATCGCCGCAATCCGGGACGGGTCCACCCAGCCCGAGTGGGCCAGCCAGTCGGTGGCAGCCACGAAGTCCGTGAAGGTGTTCTTCTTGGTGAGCTTCTTGCCGTCCTCGTACCAGTGCCGGCCCAGCTCGCCGCCGCCGCGGATGTGGGCGATGACAAACACCACGCCGCGGTCCAGCAGCGACAGCCGCGCGATGCCAAAACCGGGGTCCATGCTCAGCTCATACGAGCCGTACCCGTAAACCAGGCCCGCCGCCGTCGAATCCTGCTTGATGCCCTTGTGCCGGAGCACGGAGAGCGGGATGCGGGTGCCGTCCGCGGCGTCCGCCCATTCCCGGGTGGCGACGTAGTCAGCAGCGGAATAGCCGCCCAGCACCGGGCTTTCCTTGCGGAGCAGCAGCTCGCCGACGGGCTGTGCCGGGGTGGGAAGGACGAAGTCGTAGACGCGCGACGGCGTGAAATAGGACGTGTACCCCAACCGGATCACCGGCGCCTCATAGTCGGATCCGCCGACGCCGGCCGTGTACAGCTCCTCGTCGAACGCGGGCTCCACAGGCGCCTCTTGCGCGGGGGTTCCCAGCCCCGAAAGCCCCATCACCTGGACCCGCTCGATGGTGTCCTTGCGGACCGAGACGATCAGGTGCGTGGAGGTGACCCCCGCACCGTTGACCCGGACGTCATCGGAATGCTCGACGACGGTGCTCCAGTGCTGCTCGGCGAGCGGCTTGGTGAGCTCGGCCGGGTCAACCAGGGAGACCATGGAGTTCACGGCGTTCCGGTTGTGCGTGATGAGGATGCGCTCCTGCTTGTTGCCGTCAGGGCCGGTGAGCAGGAAGGGTTCGGCCTCGTAGAGCACGCGCTCGTCGCGCGAAATAACGGTGGTCAGGGCCGCCGTCGGGTCATCAAAACGCAGCAGCCGGGTCTCGCTGTACTCGGAGCAGCCGATGCCCAGCACGAGGTGACGCCGGTCCGAGGAGAGCTCAAAACCGAGCCACATGGCGACGTCGTCCTCCTGGTAAATCACCTCATCGTCGGTGACCGGCGTGCCCAGGACGTGGGACTTGACCTGGTACGGGCGCCACGAATCGTCCACCACTGTGTAGAAGATGCGCGTGCCGTCGGGGGAGAAGCTGACGCCGTAGAAGACGTTCTCGATGACGTCCGGCAGGAGTTCGCCGGTCCGCAGGTCCTTGATGTGCAGGGTGAAGCGTTCGTCGCCGGCGTTGTCCACGGCGTAGGCGAAGAGGTTTCCGTCCACGGTCACGGCGGAGCCGCCCACGGAGAAGAAGGGCTTGCCCTCGGCCTCGACGTTGCCGTCCAGCAGCACTTCCTCGCCCGGGATTTCGACGCCGGCCTCTACCGCCGGGGGAGTCCAGTCGGCTACGGGGTTGCCGGTGTCCTGGGCTCGGACGCGGCACTGGATGCCGTATTCTTTGCCTTCGACCGAGCGGCTGAAGTACCACCAGCCGTCCTTGCGGTTCGGGACAGACAAGTCTGTCTCCTGCGTTCGGCCCTTGATTTCCTGGAAGATGGCCTCGCGCAGCGGCTGCTGGTGCGCGGTGACCGCCTCCTGATAGGCGTTCTCAGCCTTGAGGTGCTCGACCACTTCGGCGGATTCCTTGTCGCGCAGCCACTCGTAGTTGTCCACGAAGGTATCGCCGTGGTGGGTCCGCTCGTGGGGGACCTTCTTGGCGACCGGCGGCGTGATGGAAGCGGTGGCGGAATCCTGCAGCGGAGTCTGAGTCATGCCTTCAATATAGATACCCCCGCCAGCAAAGGGCACGCCCGTTCGCTACCGGGGTAGCCCCGCCCCCTCCCCCCGGACGCTCTCTCACTTGATGGGGGATTTTTCCGGACGCTCTCTCACTGAGGCCCCTACTGGGCAGGGTGCCGATGGTCCCTGTTGGTCATTGGTGTGTGGGGCTACAGTCAGCCCATGAGGACCCTTGTGAGTCTCCCGATTTCCAGCAAAACATTCTCGGGCGGACTCGTCGCCCTCCTGATCTTCAACGCCCTGTCAGCTTTTGGGGGTGCAGTACTGGCCATTGCCTTTGGCGGCGCGGGTGTCCCGTTGGAACATCTGGCGGGTACTTGGTTCGCGTCCTCCGTTGTGCTGGGGCTCATTCTGGGCATCGTCGTCGGGGGCACGCACGCGGCCGCCGCCTTTGGCTTGGTTACGCGGCGTCCCTGGGCTTTGTTGGTGGCTGCGGTTGCGGGCTTCGCCATGATCATCTGGATCTTCACCGAGGTGGCGATGATCGGATACTCCTGGCTGCAGAGCCTCTATTTCGGGCTCGGTACGTTGGAACTGATCCTTGTTCTGGCACTGCTGGGAATTGCCCCGTCAATCGGTTCCCCTGCGGGACATGAGGCGTTGAAGGTGCCGTAGAAGCTTTGGGAAAGTTACCGGCGGGAACCCCTTGAACCGCCCTTCATGCGGTGCTAAAACAGCATTACCGGGAGGATCCGGACGCGTTCTTTTTCATCTGCCTCTTGAGGGCGGTTAGCCGTTTGGGCACGCCACAGCGCCAGATCGCGCATCGGCAGTTGCGGGTGACCCTCCCGATAAGGTGGCCCCCGGCCTCGCCGGGGGCCATCCCTATGAGCGGCTGCGCGGAACTTTCAGCCGCCAGTTGGTCGTCGGTGACACCTTGGACGTGGAACACGTCAAGGCAGCGTACGACGGCGGCGTGCTGACGCTGCGGATACCGGTCGCCGAAAAGGGCCAAGCCACCGCGGGCATTGAGGAAGAAGCAGGGATCAGGTTCCCAGTTCCAGCATGAGCGCCGGCAGTTCATCGGTTAGTTCGCGGGCCAGGAATCCCAGCGGACCCAGCCGGCTGGCGAGCCTGTCGGCGGCGGCCGCATGAAGGTGGGTTCCCCAGCACGCGGCCTGGGCGTCGCTGGCGCCCCGTGCACGGAGCCCGGCGATGGCTCCGGCCAGTACATCCCCGCTCCCGGATGTGCCCAGACCGCCGTGGCCGGTAGTGATCTCCCAGAGTTCGGGACCTTCCGGAGCCTGCCCGCCGGGTGGGCGCGCAATGAATCCCTGACAGCTGACCACCGCCTGGTACTGCCCGGCAATCTCGCGCACCCCGGATTCGAGTTGGTCCAGCTCCCGGCCCAGCAGGATCCCTGCCTCCTTTGGATTCGGGGTGAGGATCAGCCGCCCGTGCCACGGCTGCAGATCATTCCCCAACCTGGGCAGGCAGCCCAGGGCGTAAGCGTCCAGAATGATGGTGGCACCGCCGGTTCCGGAACCCGCGCCGGCGCTGCCGCCGTCGTGATCCCTTTCCAGCAGAGTCCTCAGCAGGTCCTCCGTGCGGTCTGCATCGTCCAGTCCGGGCCCAACCAGAACAGCGTCGGCGCTCTCGAGATCCCCGAAAACGGGGTCCAGCCCCGAGCCCCGCACCGAACCGTCACTCGTTTCCGGAAGTCCGACGACGCCCGCCTCCGGGAAGCTGACTGCCAGCTGCGCGGCCACAGATTCGGCGACGGCCATGGTGAGTCTCCCGGCGCCGGCACGGAGCGCTGCGAGTCCGGCCAGCAGGGCGGCGCCTGGCGTGGCACGGGCGCCGCCTATCACCACCACCGCGCCGCGGGAGTACTTGTCCTCCCCGGCAGACGGCAGCGGCCAGCCGCGCAGCAGCGACGGCGTCACCGGAGTCGCCTGCGGACCTCCCGGACCGCCCGGCGCCGTTCCGCCGTGGCCGTCCCCGCCCGGGCCTGTCCCGCCACCGGCAGACTGGCTACCGGGGGTGGACATTGGCATCCCCGGCGTGTTCGGTGACCTCGACGCCCTGTGCGGTCAGATGGTCCGCCCTGTTGAAGCTTTCCAGCGTCCACGGGCCGTGCCCTTCGGGGCGCATATAGCGGGTGATGGACGCATTGAGGATCGACGTACTGGCGGCCAGGTCCAGGAGTTCCGCTTCCGTCATCCCTTCCAGGACGTAGCGGACCAGCAGGATCAGGGCGTCGTGGCACACCAGCATCACCCGCTGCCCGCCGGCCGGGCTGTTCAGTTCGTCAAGGACGGAGCGCAGCCGCAGCACAACGTCTGCCCAGGACTCGCCACCGGGGGGACGGTAGTAGAACTTGCCCAGCCACCGCCGTCGCTCGGCTTCTTCCGGGAGCCGGCGCTCTACGCCCTGGCGGGTGAGCATGTCCAGGATGCCAAGTTCACGGTCGCGGAGGCGCTCGTCCGTGCGGACTTTAACGGGCCAGCGGGCGGTTTCCACGGCAATCTCCGCGGTCTGATGAGCCCGGACGTACGGGGACGACACCACGGCATCGGGCCGGAGTTCCTCAGTGATCGCAGCCAAGGCCCTGCCCAGCGCGAGCGACTGGTCCTGCCCCGTAGCGGAAAGGGTGACATCCGCGTCGCGGGCCGGCACGTCGATCACGTCCGCGCCGGCCTGGCTGGCCTCCGTGGCCGCCACGTTGCCTTCGCTTTCGCCGTGCCGGACCAGGATGAGCTCCACCGCCCCGGCCTGCCGCGCTGCCTGGGTCAAACCGCTGTTTTCCAAGACCAACCACCCCATCGACGTCCGTCCTGCCAGTGCAGAACCGTACTGGGGGCGTACCCACTTTCCGGTCCGTATAACGATCAATGTGGCATCCCACAAAGTGCCCGGCCAGACCCTTGACAGGGCTTCGTTACCGCGCGGTAATTAAAAGCACACTTTGTTAATTGGGGTCGATAATGAGAAACCTGATACCGAAAGGCACCCTCCGCCAGATGCTTCTGCCGCCCACGTTCGGGCTGCACATGACCAAGGCCGCAGACTTCACGGTGCTCTCCGTGGAGGTCTGGAGCACCTGTCTCGTTGTCAACATACATGTGGAATCCGCTGCCGGCGCCGCGGTCCCCGAAATCACCGTCGAGGATCACTGGGGCACGGTCTACACGCTGAAGGATTCGGCCAGCGTGGGCTCGCGGAACCTGCAGGTGTTCACCCCTTCCGTGCCGGCCGGCACCCGCAGCCTGACCATCCGGTCCACAGACGCCGCCGAGGCCCGCCTGGTGGTGGCCTTCGCCGTCCGCGCCATGCACGACGCCGACGACCTCGGCCGTGCCTCGGCCTACCAACCGCACCACCTGCGCCGCCCCGCGTAGGGGGTTTGCTCGCAACGCGCCGCCGCCGCACTGCCCAACGCTCTCTCACTTAATGCGGGTTTTTGACCGACGCTCTATCACTTTCCGGTGCTCCGGCGTCGTGCAGTGAGAGAGCGTCCTGGGATTTGCCGCGTTAAGTGAGAGAGCGTCCGGGAATTTCGCCCATTAAGTGAGAGAGCGTCCGGCCGTAGATCGCGTGAAGGGGGCGGGCGTATCCTGATCACGCAAAGGCGCATCCGCCCAGCGTGAGAGGGGAAGCTGAATGACCATCCCGCCAGTGCACGAACCCGAGCCGTTTCCACCCGAGCCCGGGCCCGACCCGTTAACCCCGGACCCCAGCCATCCCGGCCACCCGGGACCAGCCAGGCCCAGCCCCGTTCCGACGCCGGAGCCTCCCGGCCCCCTGCCCATCCCGGACCCGGGGCCGACGCCCCTGCACCCGGACCCCACCCGCAGCTAAAGGGATCCCAGGCGGGCCGCCACGGCCCGCCCGGGACAGCCGGCTACTTTTCCGGGGTCAGCACCTTCGAAAACACTGTGACGCCGTTCGCGTTGCGGAGGCTGGCCGTGAAGGAGTTGTCCTCACCCAGTTGCACGTGCCCGAAGAACTGGCTCTCGCCGTCGCGCGGGGACTGGTTCGCAGACCGGCCCGCCTTGGAGAAAACGACCTCCGGGCCAAACGTGCCGTCCATGGCGTTGGGCCCAAAGGACCCCGCGGCGATGGGACCGGCCACGAACTCCCAGAACGGATCGAAGTCCGTGAAGGCCGCACGTTCGGGCGAGTAGTGGTGGGCGGCGCAGTAGTGCACGTCGGCCGTCAGCCACACGATGTTCTTCACGTTGTTCCGCTTGAACGCGCTCAGCACGCCGGCGATCTCCAACTCACGGCCCAACGGGGCGCCCGGATCGCGGTTGGAGACGCTTTCCTCATTCACCGGGCCGTCCGGGACCACGATGCCCAGCGGCAGGTCGGCTGCGATGACTTTCCATGTTGCCTTGGACTTCGACACTTCGCGGATCAGCCAGTCCACCTGCTCCTGGCCCAGGATGGACGTGGCGTACGCTTCTTTCCCGTCCGTGTTCGGGGACTTGAAGGTGCGCATGTCCAGGCAGAAGATGTCCAGCTGCGGGCCGCGGCTGATCTTCCGGTAGATGCGCGCCGGCTGGTACTGCCCGCCGTCGTCGAACGTTCCCGGGCGCCACAGCGCCGAACTGTCCGCGATGGGCATGTTCTCCTGCCAGGCCTGACGGCCGCGGGCGGCGAGGGTGTTGACGTCGCGGACGGTGTACCGGGCGTCGTCGATGATCTGTCCCGGGTACCAGTTGTTGTGGGTCTCGTGGTCATCCCACTGGGCGATCACCGGGACGTCCGCGAACATGGCACGCATGTTGGCATCCATGGAGTTGTAGCGGTGCCGGCCGCGGAATTCGGTGAGGGTTTCGGCCACCTTGGACACTTCTTCCGTCACCAGGTTGCGCCAGATCTGACCATCCGGTTCCACCACCGTTGCGGCGATGGGGCCGTCGGCGTAGATGGTGTCGCCGGAGTGGATGAAGAAGTCCGGACGGGTGTTGTGCATCGCCTGGTAGCCGCGCATCCCGCCGAGTTCCTCGTTGATGCCCCACCCCTGGCCGGCGGTATCGCCGGTCCAGACAAAGCTCTGGACGGACGACGGCGAGCCGTCGGCTTTGGTGCCGCCCTTGCCGTTGGTGCCGCCCTTGCCGTTGGCGCCGCTCTTGAAGGTCCCGGTGTCCGGTGCCGTGCGGAAGGTGCCGTTGATGGTTTCGCCCGCGGCGCCGTCCTCGTCCTCGAAGCTGATTTCGAGGCTGAAGCGGGTGTTGGCGGGGAGGTGGCCGGCATGGATTTTGGCGGTGAAGTCGGAGGCCTGCGTGGCGCGCGGACCGCGGAGGGTCCGCTCAAAGGCGCCCCGCCCGCCCAGCGCGGCGCCGCCGTCGTCCACGGCCCGGAGGGTGGCCAGCATCCTGCCGGGCCCCGAGGCGCGCGACCACAGCACGGCGGAATCGGCGGTGACGTCGCCGGTGGCGATCCCGCTGGGGAGGGTGAGCCGGTTACGGACAAGCGGGATGCCCGACGGCGTGGGGCTGCCGGGTGCGGCGGCCTGGGCTGCGGTGGGTACGGCAGCCAGTGCGGCGGCGAGGACGGACCCTTTGACAATGGTGCGGCGCGAAAGTTCAGTCATGCCTCCACCCTTCACGCAGCGGGCACACGGGCGCCCACCCTCAGGTGAACGCCGGATGTGCCGCGTCTGAACAGCTCCCGCGCCGGAACAGCTCCGCCGTCAGCGGGCTGATATGTACTCGGGCAGGCGCCCTTCGCGCATCGCGGCGGCCACCTGGGCGATCCCGTCGTAGTCAGGGAAAATCACCGAGGCTCCGCCGGCGGCTATGCCCGGCCCGGCCGTCGGCAGCGTGAGGGACACATAGCTGTTGGGGTTGATTCCGCGCATCGCGTAGGCGAGGACGGCCACGCCCACGGGATCGAAGCCCTGGTCCACGGTGAGGTAGTTTCCGGCGAAGTTCACCAGGGCCCGCACGGCGGTGACGTCGCGGAGGGCGCCGTCGCGGGTCAGCCGCGTGAGGATGGCACGGAGGAACGTCTGCTGGTTCCGGACCCGCTGGTAGTCGCCGTCTCCGAAGGCGTAGCGCTCGCGGACGAACTCCAGCGCCGCCTGGCCATCGAGGTGGTTGATGCCCGGGGTAAAGACGTGCTCGGTGTCGTGCGTGGACTGGAACGGCAGGGCGACGTCCACATCGATGCCGCCAAGGTCGTCCGTGAGTGCCCGGAAACCGTTGAAGTCCAGCATGAGGGTGTGGTCGATGGGGATTCCCATGAGGTCCTCAACGGTCTTGGCCACCAAGGGGATGCCGCCCACCAGCAGGCTGTCGTTGATTTTGGAGGTGCCGTAGCCCGGAATGTTTACATACAGGTCCCGCATGATGGAGACCACGTGCACGCTCCGGCGGTCTGCCGGGACGTGGACCAGCATCAGGCTGTCGGATCGCTGGTCCTGGTACGCGCCGGTGGACTGGGTAATGGCCGCCTGCTCCCTGGCATTGCCGCGGCTGTCGCTGCCGATCAGGAGGATGTTCATGGCCACTGCCCTGAGCTCGGCGATGGGTTCGGGCGGCGGCGTAGGCGCGGGTGCCGGCGTGGAAGGCGTCCCCGACTGGGTGGGCGTTGGGGCCGCGGTTAATGTGGCTGCCGGGACGGCAACCTGCGCAGGCGGGCGGTTGAAGACCAGGGAGGATACGGCCACCACGGCCACCAGCAGAAGCGACAGCAGGACCGCGATGACCCGCCGGCGTGTCAGTTCCCCGGAGGCAGCATCATCGTGGCCCGGAGTGCCGGGGCCAATCCGATCAGGGCCGTTTGGGGTGCTCACCATGACTTAGTGTCCGCCCCCGGGCCCGGTTCCCGCCATAGGCCGGACTATGTCGTTTTCCTAACACTTCACCTGGCCCAACGCGGGGGCACATCTTGCCGCTTCCGAGGCCTCAGAGCGGCGGGAAGTGACCCCGCGTTGCTCTGCTCACCGGCAAGTGGGCGTACGACGTCGGCGTGCCGGGTTAAGCGGGCGCATTCAGGCGGGCGTGGCGCAGCACAGAGATGATCGCCGGTGCGAGCTCGTCCTCCATCTGGCGGTAGACCTCAGGCCCCCGGCGGTAGGGGTCGATGATGTCGTTCTCGGCGGAATCCGCCGGCAGTGACAGGTGCCGCACGGACGCGGCCCGGGCTGGCAGCCCGCGCCAGAAGGCGGTGTTGGCACTCAGGGGATCGCCGCCGTCGGCCGTTCCTGATTGGTCCCCGACAGCGTTGGTGCCGTCCGCGCGGCTGTCCAGGACGTCGAGCATCCGGGCGAACTCACGGATGGTGAACGTGCGCTTGAGCAGGGACGCATCCAGCTGAAGCACTTCGCCGCGGTGGCCGGAGGTCATGGTGAGCACCAGGTCCACGCTGCGCAGGATCTTGCTGGTCAGCTGCCGGGACACAAAGCGGTCAGGGTTCCCGCCGAAGGTGCGCACGATGTCGCCCGACAAGGGCTGCATGGGGTCACCCACCATGGCCCGGGTCCCTGCGCTGGTCACCACAAACCCGCCCGGCAACACCTGGTCCAGCCCTGCTTGGAGCAGCCTTTCGGCCACCGGGGAACGGCAGATGTTGCCGGTGCAGACGGTCAGGATTCTCACGGGCGCGGCGTCGGGGGCGGGGGCAGGTGCGGGGGAGTGCACGGAACTTCTCTTTCCAGCCGGGGCGCCGGACCGGGTACGGCCGGGCATCTTTCAACTTAACACGAGTGGCGCCGCCGTCGGTGGATACCACCACGCCGGTGAGGCGCCGGCCCGCAGCCGGGCCGGCGCCCCGGGGCTGCTGGCTAGAGCTTGGCGAGCAGCGCTTTCATCTCCACGATCTCGGCTTCCTGCGAGGTGACGATGTCGCGGCTGAGCTGGATCGTCGCAGGGTACTTGCCGGCGCTGATCTCCTGATTGGCCATGTCAATGGCGCCGTCATGGTGGCCGATCATCTGCTCGAGGAACAGCCGTGCGGCGGCAGTCCCTTGGGCTGACTTGAGCTTGTTAATGCCGTCCGCGTCCACCATGCCGCCCATCCCATGGCCGGGCATGGCGGAGGCGCTCATCATTCCAGCGGGCTGGTTCCAAGCGTCCAGCCACCCTTGCATCGTCTTGATTTCCGGCGCCTGGGCTGCCTTGATTTTGGTGGCCAGGGTGGCGACTTCGGCCGGGATGTCCTGCTTCGCCAAGATGATGTCGCTCATCTCCACGGCCTGCGCATGATGCGGGATCATCATCTGGGAGAACATGATGTCCGCCTGGTTATGGTCAGCGTTGGCGTCCGGCATCATGCTGGCCATGGGGCTTGAGCTGCTGCCGTGCATCCCCGGCATGGTGTTGCCGCCGGCGGGGGTGGACACGGCTGCGCAGCCAGCCAGGCCCAGGGAAGCCGCCAGGGCAGCGGCGATGGAGATGTTTCGAATCTTCGTGTTCATGAAATGTCCTTACAAACGTTTTGGGAACTGTGCCGAGGGGATTGTGGTGGCGCAGCTCCGGTTACGTCCGGCTGATGGACAGTTCGCAGGGCGTTGGGCTCGCGGGGGTATGGGCGTAGGCAACCGTGGGGCCGGTGTGGCTTCCGGAGCCTGCCCGGAGGACGAAGCCGCTTTCCTGGGGTGGGAAGACCGTCAGCGCGCCCGCCTTGGCGGAGGGGATGCACGACGCCCCGGACTCCTGCATAGAATGGCACGATCCTGCGCAGGAGTCGCTGCCGGCTATCGTGGGCACAGCCTCAATTTCCACAGCCGCAGTGTGCCCAACCGCCATGTGCCCCGCCGTGGCATGGCCCGCGTCGTGGCCCGCGTCCGGATGGCCACCAGCCACCTGCACCGCTGCGGTGTGATCCCCGTGGGCGGCATGATTCCCGGTCATCACGTGCATGCCGAAGATCCCGGCGATGATGGCCAGCACGGCCGTAATCAGGGCGCCGCGGAGGAGAAGCGTCCGGGCAAAACCCGCGTTAAGTGAGAGAGCGTCCGGGAAAAACCCGCAGCAAGTGAGAGAGCGTTTCATTGGACCTCGGACGGGCTGAGTTTCACCCGCCGCAGGAGCTGGGCGTTGAGGGCCACAACAATCGTGGAGGCGGACATCAGTACAGCACCCGCAGCGGGGGAAAGCACTACGCCGGCGAAGGCGAGGACGCCCGCGGCCAGCGGGACGGACAGGACGTTGTAGCCGGTGGCCCACACCAGGTTCTGCCACATCTTCCGGTAGCTGGCCCGGGAGAGGTCCAGCATGGACAGCACTGCGCGGGGATCGTTTCCGGCCAGGACAACGCCTGCCGATTCCATCGCGACGTCTGTTCCGGCGCCGATGGCGATGCCCACTTCAGCCCGCGCGAGCGCGGGGGAGTCGTTGACGCCGTCGCCCACCATGGCAACCTTCAGCCCGCGGGCCTGGAGTTCGGCGACCTTCTTGTCCTTGTCCGCCGGGAGCACTTCGGCGAAGACTTCGTCGATGTGCAGGTCTTCGGCCACTGCCTGGGCCACCTGGTGGGCGTCTCCGGTGATCATGGCCACCTTGATTCCCCGGTTCTGCAGGGCCGCCACGGCCTGCCGGGATTCGGGGCGGACGCTGTCTTCGAGGCTGACCGCTCCCAGAACGGTGCCGCCGTCGATCACGTGCAGGACGGCCGCGCCGCGGTCCATCCATGCATGCGTGGAACGTGCCAGTTCTTCAGGCTCGACGGCGCCGAGCTCGCGCAGGAGCGCCGGTCCGCCGACGTGAACAGTACGTCCGTCCACGCTCGCGCGCACGCCCCGTCCGGTGAGGGAGGAGAATCCGGCGGCGGCGGGGATGGCCAGGTTCCGCTGGCGGGCGGCTTGGACGATGGCCCGTGCCACGGGGTGTTCGCTGTCGGACTCGACGGCGGCGGCCAGCGCCAGCAGGCGGTCAGTGTCTGCGCCGCCAACGGAGGCGATGTCCTTCAAATCCGGTTCCCCGGTGGTGAGGGTGCCGGTCTTGTCGAAGAGGACCACATCGATGGTGCGCATGCGTTCCAGGGCCATCCGGTTCTTGATGAGAACTCCGGCCCGCGCGGCCTGTTCCGTGGAAATAGCGATCACCAGCGGAATGGCGAGGCCCAGGGCGTGCGGGCATGCGATCACCAGAACGGTGACGGTGCGGGTGACCGCTTCCGGGACGCTGCCCAGCAGGGACCAGACAATGAACGTGATGACACCCGCGCCGGCGGCGAAGTAGAACAGGAACGCCGCGGCGCGGTCAGCCAGTGCCTGAGCCTTGGACGAAGATGCCTGTGCTTCCGCAACCAGGCGCTGAATGCCGGCAAGGGCGGTGTTTTCGCCGACGGCGGTCACCCTGACGCGGATGGTGTTGTCCGTCGCCACCGTGCCGGCCACCACCGCGTCACCCGGGGCGCGGGGCACGGTCTTGGACTCGCCGGTGATCATGGATTCGTCCACTTCCGCCTGGCCGTCGACGACGGTTCCGTCGGCAGGCAGCCGCGCACCGGAGCGGACCAGGACAATGTCCCCCTCACGGAGCTCCGAGACAGGCACGGTCTCCGTCCCGGCGTCGGTAATGCGGTCCGCTTCGTCGGGCAGCAGGGCGGCGAGGGCATCCAGGGCGCCCTGGGCCGAGCCGAGGGCGCGCATTTCAATCCAGTGGCCCAGGAGCATGATGGCCACCAGCAGGGCCAGTTCCCACCAGAAATCCAGGTCAAACCCGCCGATGCCCAGGCTGGTGATCCAGGACGCCGCAAAAGCCACGGTGATGGCCATGGCAATCAGCAGCATCATTCCTGGCTGCCGGGTCTTCAGCTCCTGGACGCCGCCCTTAAGGAACGGCTGGCCGCCGTAGAGGAAGATGACCGTTCCCAGGACGGGCGGGATCCACTCCGAGCCGGGGAACATCGGCGGCATGTAGCCGAGCAGATGCCCCACCATCGGACTGAAGTACACAACCGGAACGGACAGAACCAGGGTCAGCCAGAAACGGTTCTTGAACATGGCGGTGCTGTGCCCGGCGTGCTGGCCGTGGGTGTGCATGGTGTGGTCATCGTCGTGGGCGGCGTGAGCGTGTTCGGCGCCGTGCTGCTGGTGGGCGCTGTGGCCGGTGTGCCCGGCCTGCTCTGCGTGGCCGGCCTGCGCCGACGGGTTGGCTACCGCCGTGGCCTGGCCCGTTACAGGTTCTGGGGGCTGGTGGCCGGCGTGGTCGTCGCAGTCGTGGTGGGTATGGTTTTCCATTGCTGCCCTCCTACGGGAAATGTTCCTACCGGCTGCTGACGCTGTATCCGGCCGACGTGACCGCGTCACGAATGGCGGCGTGATCAGCGGAGCCGGAAACCACCAGGAGTGAACGCCCTCCCGGGACAAGGCTGACGGATGCATTCTCGACACCCGCCACGCTGGAAACGGCCTCCTCCACGCTCTTGACGCAGTGCCCGCAGGTCAGCCCATCCAGGGAGAATTCGGACTCGTCCATGACGACGGCGGCGCCCGCGGCTGGTGCGGGGGCTGCGGTTGGCGCGGCGGCTGCCGGTGAGCAGCAGCTGCAGCCGGAGGCGGCGGAGGCCAGGGGAAGTTGGGTGCGGTTTCCGCTTAAAGACATGTCAGTTTCCATTCCTTGGCGACGAAGTGATGGGCGCTGGGGTTGAACGGCTGTGACGGCGGTGCGGGGCACCTGCCTGGACATACCAGTTCACTGACAACAATTCGAAATATACCCCTAGGGGGTATAAAAGTCAAGTGGGCTTACTGTCGCCGGGGGCGGCCGGCAACCAGCCAGGCGATTGCTCCCACAGCACTTCCGAAGACCAGGATGGCCAGCCAGACGGGCCGGGTGAACGTCCGGATGTCCCGCTCGTCGGTGTTGAGGAAGTCCACCAGCCCGTAGGCCCAAAAAACCACGACCACCACGAGGACAAACCAAGGAAACCAGAAGACCAGGAAGGCGTTCATGATCAAAGTATGCGCCCGGAGTGAGGTGACGTAGGGGCAAGACGCATTCGGGACCAGCGGCCCTTAGGGAGTGCGCGTCGCAGGCCCATAATGGCAGGATTGTAGGATTGCGGCCGCCAACGGCGACGGCCGGACAGTTTGGAGGTACCACGTGGCTAAGCTGGACAGCCCCATGACCTATTCGAGCGCACTCGGCGCCGAGCAATGCCTCGCCGGCACGTTCCGCGTGGAGTTTCCCGCACAGACAGTGGAGTGGTCGGACGGGATGTACCTGGTGCACGGGTACCAGCGCGGCGAGGTGGTTCCTACCCTGGCCCTGCTGTATTCCCACAAGCACCCTGAGGACAGGCCGTGGTGCCAGGGCATCGCGGCGGAGGTCATCCAAGCCGGCGGCTACTTCTCCATGTACCACCGGATCATCGATGCCCAGGGCCGCGTCCGCCACGTCCTCACATCGGGCGACGCGATCCGGGACGCCCGCGGCAATGTCACGGCGCTGGAAGGCGTCATGCTGGACCTGACCTCCACGCTGCGGCGTGAGACGGAGCAGACAGCACACGACGCCGTCGTTGCTGCCACTTCCACCCGGAGCGTCATCGACCTGGCCCGGGGCATCCTGATGGGCAGGCTTCTGGTCGGCTCCGAAGCCGCGTTCCAGCTGCTCGTCAACGACAGTAGCCGCCGCAACGTCAAGCTGGCTTTGGTGGCCTCGGAGTTGGTGACGCTGGCCGAACGCCCGGACGGGGCCGACGCGCTGGAAGCTGCCGTCCGGCGCATGCTTGCGTGGCCGAAGATGGCTCCCCGGAAGCTGCGCCAAGAGACCGGAACTTGAACTGCATTCCAGAGAATGACAGTATCTGCGTATGAATGCAGATACGAAGGCTTATGGGCTAACGCCGGACAGCCAGTATGTCGAGTTGGCCGTGGAAGTCTTTGCGATGCTGGCCGACGCCACCCGGGTGCGGCTGATCCTGGCCCTCCGTGACGGGGAGCAGCCCGTGAACGCGCTCGCCGAGATTGCCGGAAAATCGGCTGCGGCCGTGTCCCAGCACCTGGCCAAGATGCGGCTGGCGCGGCTCGTCTCCACCCGCCAGGAGGGGACTAAGGTCTTCTACCGCCTGCAAAATGACCACGTGTGGCAGCTGGTGGCCGACGCGATGCACCAAGCCGAGCACTCCCTTGGGACAGCCCCGAACCATGGCATGACACCCCACACACCGCGGGAGGCCGGCGAATGAGCCACGAGCACGCCCATACCGGCAATCACCAGCACGCACACACTGAAACGCCCGACGGCGGCCATCACCACGGCGCGGATGCTCACCTGGACCACGGCCACGACCACGACGGCGCCGGGCACGACCACAGCCACGACCATGGCAGCCATGACCACAGCCACGACCATGGCAGCCATGACCACAGCCACGACCATGGCAGCCATGACCACAGCCACGACAGCCACGATCACCATCACGAGGGCCACGACCACCACCACGCCACCGGACTCAAGGGCTGGCTCCAGGAAATGTTCGTCCCGCACTCGCACGACTCCGCGGACTCGGTGGACGACGCCCTGGAGAGCAGCGCGCAGGGCATCCGGGCGGTCAAGATCTCCCTGCTGGGCCTCGGCGCCACATCCATCTTCCAGCTAGCCATCGTCCTGATCAGCGGATCGGTGGCCCTGCTGGCGGACACGGTGCACAACTTCTCCGACGCCCTCACCGCGGTTCCATTGTGGATCGCGTTTGTGCTCGGCCGCAGGCCGGCCTCCCGGACGTTCACCTACGGCCTGGGCAAGGCCGAGGACCTGGCAGGCCTGTTCATCGTGGCCATGATCGCACTCTCGGCGGTGGTTGCCGCCGTCGAATCCATCGTCCGCTTCTTTGAGCCGCAGCCCGTGCAGAACCTGGGCTGGGTACTGGCGGCAGGGCTGGTGGGCTTTGCCGGCAATGAGCTGGTGGCCATCTACCGGATCCGCGTGGGCCGCAGGATCGGTTCGGCAGCGCTGCTGGCGGACGGCATCCACGCCAGGACGGACGGGTTTACGTCGCTGGCCGTGGTGGCCGGCGTGATCGGCGTCTGGCTGGGCTTCCCGCTGGCTGATCCCATCGTGGGGCTGCTTATTTCCGTGGCCATCGGCGTCCTGTTGTGGGGCACCGTCCGCGACGTCGGCCGCCGCCTGCTGGACGGCGTCGATCCTGATTTGTCGGACCGGCTCGCCGCGCTGGTCGCGGAGAATGCACCGGCGGGAAGTTCCTCGCGTCTGCGGTGGAGCGGCCACCGGCTGCACGCGGAAATCACCATCCCGGCCGCCGACGCTACGCACCTGGGGGAGTTCGCCGCCGTCGCGCATGATCTGGAAGCGAAGGCGCGCGCCTCGCTGCGCAACCTCGGCTCGGTCACGGTGGTACCGCTGGTGGGGAGCGCTCCGGCCGGTAGCGCCGGAATCACACTCCGGTGAGCTCCTCCGCGGGTGCCGCGCTCCTGGCGGCCTCCTTGGAGCGGATCATGCCGACGGCGACGGCGCTGATCAGCACCACGGCACCGACTCCGAGGTAGAGCTGAACGGCGGACCAGGACGCATCGAGCAGGGCACCGGTGATCAGCGGGGCAATGATGGCTCCGATGCGTCCGATGCCGATGCCCCAACCGACGCCCGTGCTGCGGACCGACGCGGGGTAGAGGGAAGGAGCGATCGTGTAGAGGCCGGCGATGCAGCCGTTGATCAGCAGGCCGACGAGGACGCCTGCCCCGAGGGCGAGCACGATCATCGAGGCGGAAGAAATGAAGACGACGGTCATGACGGCCGAGAGCACGGTGAATACCACCAGGACGATCTTGCTGTTCCATTTGGTGGCGAGGACGCCGTAGAGGACTGAGCCAAATATTCCGCCCAGGGTGAGCATCAGGCCGCCGGTAATGCCTTGGCTTTCCGTCATGCCTGCGGTGACCAGCAGGCGCGGGGTCCAGCTGTTGACAAAATAGAAACCGAACATTGTGGTGAAGAACGCCACCCAGAGCAGAAGCGTGGAACGCCGGTTGGCGGGGGACAGGAGATCGGAAACGGGGTTGGCTTTTGGCTTGGCGGCGGCCTGGACCTCCTGTTCCTGGAGGGCCGTGACTTCGGGGTGTCCTGTCTTGCGGGCGATCCGGTTGAGGCGATCCAGCACGTTGCGGGGCCGCTTCGTCAGGAGGAAGTCAACGGATTCGGGCAGCAGGAACAGCAGGACCACCAGGATGCTGAGGGTCGTAATGCTGCCAAAAACGAAGACTGAACGCCAGCCGTACTGGCTTTGGAGGTAGACGGCGGCGGTGCCGCCAAGGGTCGCCCCGATGCCGTATCCGGCGGTGTAGATGCCGATGCTCAGTCCGCGGCGTTTTGTGGAGGAGTACTCGCTGGCGATGACGTTGGTGCAGGCAAGGATGCAGCCCACGCCCAGCCCTGTCAGCAACCGCCAGATGCCAAGCTGTGCCATGTTGCCGGCTGTTGCCGCCAGCAGCATGCCTGCGCCGGCGGTGCCTACGGCGGCATTAATCATGGGCCGCCGTCCGATGATGTCCGCCAGCGGGGCGAGGCACAGTGACCCGACGGCCATGCCCACCAGGCTCGCGCTGAGCAGGATGCCCAGTTCGGAGCCCGTAAGGCCAAACTCTTTGGTGACTCCGTTGGCGGTGAAGGCCATTGCCAGCACGTCAAAGCCGTCGAGGGCGTTGAGCAGGACGCACATTCCGATGATTGCCCATTGGTATGGCGACATTTTCGAGGTGTCTATACGTTGACGCAGATCCATGGCAAGTTCCTTGAAATCTAGGGGCTCCCAGGCGGGAGCTGTTGCTGATATAGCTGCACACGGTGCGGGCAGCCCTGGTGGGGCCAATCAGGGGGGTCTAGGACACGTCGATGGTGACAACCGCAGGCGCGCCCGAAGAGTAGGCGTCAGCACGCGAACCCGTGGCGGAACTGACGGCCCGCGAGACACAGCAGCACATCTTTTCTCCGGCATGCTGCTGCCGTTCGCTGTAGAAGACGTCGCGGTGGTCGACGGCGCCATTCAAGTTCAGGATGCGGACTTCGCACAGGCCGCACTCACCCTTGCGGCAGTCGAACATCATGTCCACGCCGGCGTCCTCGAGTGCCTCGAGCATGGAGCGGCCCTGCCCGACTTTGGCTTCGATGCCCAGCCGCGGAATGCGGACGAGGAACTCCTCCGGGTCATACCAGCCGGAGTTTCCGAACGTTTCGTACCGCAGGTCGGGCAGCGCCAGCTCGCGTTCCGTCCAGCCGCGGCGGACCGCATCCATCAGCCGGATAGGCCCGCACATATAAAGTTCGGTGCCCAGATCGATTCCACCCACCAGAGCGTTCACGTCCAGGCCGCTTCCCTCGTCATCAACGTGGACCTGCAGCCGGTCCCCATGCAGGTTCTGCAGACCCTGCAGGTAGGCCATCGCGGCCCGCGTCCGGCCCGCGTAGACCAAGGTGTAGTCTGCCTTGACATTGCGAAGTACCGCCGCCATGTTCAGGATCGCGGTGATGCCGATGCCACCGGCCAGCAGGACATACCGTTTTGCCCCGATCCGCAACGGGAAGTTCTGCAGGGGCTGGGTGATGCGCAGTGTGTCACCGGGCTTGAGCGAGTGCATAAACACAGATCCGCCCCGGGAAACGGGTGCCTTGAAGACGCTGATGACCAGATTGTTCCCGAGGTCGTTGGATTCCACTACTGAGTAGGAGCGCTTCTCCTGCTCGCCGTTGATGGTGACGACGAGGTCGATGTGCGAGCCGGGCTCCGCATGCTTCGGTGCCGACGGTTCCAGTTCAATGCGCCGGATGCCTGCGGCCACGTCGGCGACGGCCACGACCGTTGCGGACTGCCAGACTTCGTTGTTGGTTGCTGCCATTGTCTTTTTCCTTGAGTCCTTTACCGGTCAGAGAGCCGCTGCCAGGCGGCCCTCTGCCTGGAGCATGCGCTCGATCAGCCTGCGGACCCACATGCCGCCGGCGTCGATGTTCAGGCTGTAGAACTCGTAATCGGGATTGGCGTCGATTGCTTCCTGCTGGGCCTTCAACATCGCTTCATCCTCACCGAACACGCCGTGCACGCCGTTGCGAAGCTGCGTGGTGATGAGCTGGCTGTCCAGGCAATAGTTGCGCATGAAGGCCCAGAAGTAGTGGCAGGTCTTGGCAGTCTCCGGGCTGATCGTATTCATGACGTAGCCGTTGACGCCCTGGCTGCGGTCACCATTGGGGGCGCCGGTGCCGGCTTTGGCAACGCCGACGTCAATGCGGATGGTGGAGGGCGCCTCGAAGCGGATGATCTGCCAGCGGTCCACCTTGCCTTCGAAGCCGGGGAACTTGTCCCTCATGTTCTTGAGCCAGAAAGGAGGGGCGTCGATGTTGAGCATCCACCGGGACACGGTGACAGTACGGTCATCGTGGGTGACCACGAACTCGGATTCGCTGAGCTCTTCCTGGCCAATGCTGGAGGCGTGGACGAATTCCTCGTGGGTCAGGTCCATCAGATTGTCCAGGACCAACTGGTAATTGCACGGAGCGAAAATGGTCTCCCCGTCGCCAGCCCACTCCAGGCTGTCCATCTGGTGCATATCGGGGACAAGATCGGGGTCCGCCTGGGTCGGGTCGCCCAGCCATACCCACACAAACCGATAGCGCTCGACGACAGGGAAGGACGGGACGGTCGCCGAGGGGTTGATGCTTTCCTGCGCCGGCATGGACGCGCAGCGTCCCGCAGAGTTGTAGACGATGCCGTGGTACGGACACTGGATGCCGTCCTTGCCCACGGTCTTCCCCATGGACAACGGCGCCAGGCGGTGCCAGCACGCGTCCGCCAGGGCAACGGCCTTGCCGTCCTCGGTGCGGTATAGCGCCAGCGGTCGGTCAGCAATCCTGCGCGCCATCGGCTTGCGGGTCACTTCGTGGTCCCAGGCGGCGACATACCAGGCATTGAGCGGATGGCCGAGGACTTTATTGGTGGTGGAACGGCTGGACTGGAGCACAGTCATCTTTGACCTCTTTCCGGTGCCTGGCGGCGTTTCTTAGGCGGCATGCCAGACGCATGAAGATTTTTCGTGGGAAACCTTCAACTACCTATGTCCATAGTTGGTGGCTTGGATCACACACTATCTATCGATATAGTTATTGGCAAGAGCCTGGAAGGGAATTCACCGTGAGTCTTCGTTATGCGCTTTTGGCTCTGCTTTCGGTGGAGCCCATGACCGGTTACGACTTGGCAAAGCGGTTTGAGTCCTCGGTTGCCTTCGTCTGGCATGCCCCTGATTCGCAGATCTATCCGGAGCTGCGGAAGATGGCAAAAGAGGGGCTGCTGCAAGCGGAGGAGGTTTCCTGGGGCCCCCGCGGCAAGAAGACGCAGTACCGAATCACCGACGACGGCCGGGCCGCGTTCCGTGCCTGGATGCACGAGCCCGTGGAGTATGCCCGGGAGCGTGATCCCGTGCACCTGAAGGCTGCCTACCTTGAGTGGACGGAACCCAGTGCTGCGCGGGAGCACATGCAGGCCCATATTGACTATCACACGCTTCGTCGCGACCAATGGGCGGAGATGATCGCCCAATTGCGGGCAGGAACAAATGAGATGTTGAGCAAACGCCTGGCCGCCACCCCGGAAGTGGACCGCCAGCGGACCATTGAATACAAGGTTTTCACCTATGAAGGCCTGATCGCCCGCGCGGAGACGGAAATTGCCTGGGGAAAGCGCGGGCTCAAACTTATCGATGCCCTGTCGGGATCCGCGACCCGCGGCAGCTGATCCAGGCCGTCATTCCTCTTTCCGCGTCCCCGCTGGGTGTGCACCCTCCCGCCGTCGGGGACAATGGAAGGCATGACCTTCACGACGTTTGCCCTCGTCCGCCATGGCCAGACTGACTGGAACGCCGAGCGCCGGCTTCAGGGCGCCACCGACATTCCGCTGAACGACGTCGGCCGCGGCCAGGCGCGCGACGCCGTCGCCAACCTTTCCGGTCACGAATGGGACACCGTGGTGTCCTCGCCGCTCAGCCGCGCCGCGGAAACTGCCCACCTGATTGCGGCCGGGCTCGGGCTCACCGTAGCCCGGCACGTCCCGGAGCTCACCGAGCGCAGCTTCGGACTGGCGGAAGGCATGCAGGCCGGTCCGGAACTGGAGGCCCTGCGCATCCCGGGCGGTTTCCAGGGTGCCGAAAGCGAGGACGATGCCGCCGTCCGCGGCCTGACCGCGCTGGAGGCCCTTGCCGAGGAGTTCCGCGGCCGCCGCGTCCTGGTGATCGCTCACGGCACACTCCTGAGGGTCAGCCTGAGCCGCGCCATCGGCCGGACCCTGCACAGCATCGACAACGCCGTGCTCAACCTGGCCCACCACCACGTCGACGACGGCTGGCAGCTCGAGTTCTACAACGGTGAGCGGCTGGCCGCTGACGCCCCGGCCTGACCGTCCAAAGCCCTTCGGGGTCACCGGCCCGGTTACCGTCGAAAGCCCTCATGGAGGGGGACAATGGCGGTATGAGCTCAGAAGAACCGCTGCACCCTTCAGACTTGCCTCCCAACCCGCCTTCCCAGCCCGCGGGCCAACCCACCGCCCCTTCCCAGCCCGCGGTCCGGCCCACCGCCCCGGCCGCGCCAGCTCCGAAGAGCGCGCCCGACAGGAGCCGCACAACCCGGACCGCGGTCATCTGGAGTGCGGTGGCAGTCAGCCTCGTAGTGTTGGTGCTTTTGATCATCTTCTTTATCCAGAACCAGGACATGGTGGCCGTCCGGTTCCTCGGCTGGGAGGGCAGCCTCGCGCAGGGTGTGGCGTTCTTCATCGCCGCCGTCGGAGGCGGAATCCTTGTAGCCATTGCCGGGGGAGCGCGCATCCTGCAGCTGCGGCACAACGAACGACGGCGGCGGAAGGCCACCGACGCGTAGCCGCCACCGGACTTCTTACCGCAACGCGGGGTCACTCCACGCTCAATAAACCGTAAATATAGGGCGTGATGTGACCCCGCGTTGGGTTTGGTGGGGGCTGTGACGGCCGTCCCTGACTGTAAAATTGCTAGCGGTCGGGAATCCGGCTAAGCTGTGAGGCGTGTCACGGACTTTTGTGACATGGCTTTTGATCTGCGGCGGGAGAGTCCTGCCAGTACGTTAAGCAGGCGCCGTAGGAGCAAATCCTCTCCGGGAATCTCTCAGGCCCACGTACCGCCGCGGTTAGGCAACTCTGGAAAGCAGTCCGGCAACGGGCTCACCGACGGTGCAAGCATCACCCGTAAAAGCAGGTGGCGCGGAAACTCTCAGGTCCAATACAGAGCGGGGAGGAACCCGAATCAATGTGGCGTACCCAGCACGCCACCTGAATTATGGAGTTCCTTCATGACAGTCCAGTCGTCCCCTTCCACCTTTGCCGATCGGCATATCGGTGCCCGCCGCCAGGCCGACATCGACACCATGCTTAAAGCCGTTGGCTACGACAGCGTTGACGGCCTCGTGGACGTTGCCGTCCCCGATTCCATCCGCCAGGCCAAGCCGCTGGCCCTCAAGGACGCCCTGAGCGAGGTTGAGGTCCTGGCCGAGCTGCGCAGGCTCGCGGGTAAGAACAAGACGGCTGTGCAGATGATCGGGCAGGGTTATTACGACACCGTCACCCCTGCCGTGATCCGCCGCAACGTCCTCGAAGCCCCGGCCTGGTACACCGCGTACACGCCGTACCAGCCCGAGATCTCCCAGGGCCGGCTCGAGGCGCTCCTGAATTTCCAGACCATGGTCCAGGACCTGGTGGGCCTGCCCATCGCCAACGCCTCCCTGCTGGACGAAGCCACCGCTGTGGCCGAAGCCGTGCTCATGATGCGGCGTGCGAACAAGAACAAGGCAGCTCATGACGGCAAGACGGTCCTGGATGCTGATGTGATGCCGCAGACCATCGCGATCGTGAAGGGCCGCGCCGAGGCCCTGGGCTTCGAAGTTGAGGTCGCCGACCTGTCCAAGGGGCTGCCCGAGGGTGTCATCAACGGCATCGTCCTGCAGCAGCCGGGCGTCTCCGGCCGGGTCTTCAACCATGCCGAGGTCATCGCGGCGGCGAAGGAGCGCGGCGCGCTGGTCACGGTCGCCGCTGACCTGCTGGCCCTGACCCTGATCACCCCTCCCGGTGAGCAGGGCGCTGACATCGCGGTCGGTTCCACCCAGCGTTTTGGTGTGCCGTTGTTCTTCGGCGGCCCGCACGCTGCCTACATGGCGGTCGCGAAGGGCCTGGAACGGTCCATGCCCGGCCGCCTGGTGGGTGTCTCCAAGGACGACGCCGGCCTGCCCGCCTACCGCCTGGCCCTGCAGACCCGCGAGCAGCACATCCGCCGTGAAAAGGCGACCTCGAACATCTGCACCGCGCAGGCCCTGCTCGCGATCGTGTCCTCGTTCTACGCGGTCTACCACGGCCCGGACGGGCTGAAGGCCATCGCCGAGCGCACCCACAACCACGCCCGCACCCTGGCCACCACGCTGAAGGCCGCCGGCCGCGAACTGGTCTCCGACACCTTCTTCGACACCCTCACGGTCTCCGTGCCGGGCAAGGCCGACAAGGTCATCGCCGCCGCCGAAGCACGCGGGATCAACCTGCGCCACATCGACGCGGACACCGTGGGTGTCTCCGTTGATGAAACCACGACGGCGGACGCCCTGGCGGGCGTCGTTGTCGCCTTCGGTGCCGGCCCCGTCGTCGAGGCCAAGGGCTTCGACCTGCCCGCCGACGTGCTCCGCACGTCCGCCTTCATGCAGCACCCGGTGTTCAACACGCACCGTTCCGAAACCCAGCTGCTGCGTTACATCCGCAAGCTGTCGGACCGGGACCTGGCCCTGGACCGGACCATGATCCCGTTGGGTTCGTGCACGATGAAGCTGAACGCCACCGCCGAGATGGAAGCCATTTCCTGGCCGGAGTTCGCCTCGATCCACCCGTTCGCTCCCGAGTCCCAGACCGTGGGCTGGCGCGAACTGATCAGCGGCCTCGAAGCTGACCTCGCGGAGATCACCGGGTACGACCAGGTCTCCCTGCAGCCGAACGCCGGTTCCCAGGGTGAGCTCGCGGGCCTGCTCGCGATCCGCGGCTACCACCGCGCCAACGGCGATGCCCAGCGCAACGTGTGCCTGATCCCGGCCTCGGCGCACGGCACGAACGCCGCCTCGGCCGTCCTGGCGGGCATGAAGGTCGTTGTTGTCGCCACCGCGGCTGATGGCACCATCGATCACACGGACCTGTACGCGAAGATCGAGGCGCACAAGGACGCCCTCTCGGCGATCATGATCACCTACCCCTCCACCCACGGCGTGTACGACGCGGACGTGACCGAGATCTGCGAAGCCGTGCACGCAGCCGGCGGCCAGGTGTATGTGGACGGGGCGAACCTGAACGCCCTGGTCGGCCTGGCCCAGCCGGGCAAGTTCGGCGGCGACGTTTCGCACCTGAACCTGCACAAGACCTTCTGCATCCCGCACGGCGGCGGCGGACCCGGTGTGGGCCCGGTCGCGGCGAAGGCCCACCTGGCACCGTTTATGCCCGGCGATGCCAATAAGGCAGCCCACCAGGACGGCCACGGTGTCGCGATCAGCGCCTCGAACTTCGGTTCCGCCGGTGTCCTGCCCATCTCCTTCGCCTACGTGAAGCTCATGGGCGGCGAAGGCCTGACCGAGGCCACCAAGTCCGCGCTGCTCGCGGCGAACTACGTTGCCGTGCGCCTGAACGAGTACTTCCCGGTCCTCTACACCGGCGAAGGCGGCCTCGTGGCGCACGAGTGCATCCTGGACCTCCGGGCCCTGACCGCCAAGACCGGCGTGACCGCTGAAGATGTGGCGAAGCGGCTCATTGATTACGGTTTCCACGCCCCCACCCTGGCGTTCCCGGTCGCGGGGACCCTGATGGTGGAGCCCACCGAGTCCGAGGACCTGGCCGAGATCGACCGGTTCATCGATGCGATGATCACCATCCGCAAGGAAATCGACCAGGTCGCCAACGGTGACTTCACCGTGGAAAACTCCCCGCTGCGCCACGCACCCCACACCGCATCCGCCGTCGTGAACACGGACTGGACCCGCGACTACAGCCGTGAGCAAGCCGTCTTCCCCGTCCACCACCTCAAGCAGGACAAGTACTTCCCGCCCGTGGGCCGCATCGACGGCGCCGGAGGCGACCGCAACCTCATCTGCTCCTGCCCGCCGCTCTCCGAATTCGAAAACTAAGGGATTCCGATCATGACTGAGAACTACACCGCTCTCTACGAAGAGCACAAGAAACTCGGCGCCTCCTTCACCGATTTCGGTGGCTGGCAGATGCCCCTGAAGTACAGCTCCGAGCTCGCCGAGCACCACGCGGTCCGCAAAGCTGCCGGCCTGTTCGACCTCTCCCACATGGGTGAAGTCTGGGTCACCGGCCCTGCAGCCGGCGCGTTCCTGGACTACGCCCTGGTGGGCAAGCTCTCCGCCATCGCGGACGGCAAGGCCAAGTACTCGCTGATCTGCAACGCCGACGGCGGCATCATCGATGACCTCATCGTCTACCGTTTCGGTGACGAGAAGTACCTCGTGGTCCCCAACGCCGGCAACGCACCCACCGTGGCTGCCGCCCTGGCAGAGCGCGCAGCGAACTTCGACGTGAAGGTGGACGACGCCTCCGCGGCAACCTCGCTGATCGCCGTCCAGGGACCCAAGGCCGAGGCCATCCTGCTCAAGCTGACCGATGAGGCCCAGCACGCGCTGATCACGGACCTCAAGTACTACGCGTTCAACGAGCTCACTATCGCCGGCCACGACGTCATCCTGGCCCGCACCGGCTACACCGGCGAGGACGGCTTCGAACTGTTCATCCCGAACGAGGCCGCCGCTGACCTGTGGGCTAAGGTCGCCGAAGCAGGGGAAGAGTTCGGCATCATCCCGTGCGGCCTCGCCTCGCGCGACTCGCTCCGCCTTGAAGCCGGCATGCCGCTGTACGGCAACGAGCTCTCGCTGGACCGTTCACCGTTCGACGCCGGCCTGGGCCCTGTGGTGGCGCTCAAGTCCAAGGAAGGCGACTTCGTGGGCCGCTCCGCCCTCGAAGCTGCCAAGGAAGCCGGTTCCAAGCGCAAGCTCGTGGGCCTGAAGGGCCTCGGCCGCCGCGCCGGCCGTGGCGGCTACCCGGTCCTCAAGGACGGCAACGTCGTCGGCGAAGTGACCTCCGGCCAGCCCTCGCCCACCCTGGGGTACCCTGTTGCACTGGCCTACGTCGACGTCGAGCACGCCGAACTGGGCACCGCCCTGGACGTCGACCTGCGCGGCAAGGCGGAGCCGTTCGAAGTCATCGCCCTCCCGTTCTACAAGCGCCAGAAGTAGTCCCGCCGGGGGCCGGGTCCGGAACCGGCAACCCGGAGTTTTCACGCGTGCTGCTCGTTCCTCGCTTTGACGCACGCTTTCGAAAACTCCGGGCCGCCGGCCCCTCGAGCCCACCATCCCCGAACGCTCTCTCACTTAATGCACGTTTTGACCAAACGCTCTCTCACTTGATGTGGTGTTTGGGCGAACCCTCTCTCACTCTTTGAACTCCAAACTTAAGGAAACACACACATGGCCAAGGTTGCCGCTGAACTGAAGTACTCCGCCGAGCACGAGTGGATCGCCGCTGATGGCGACGGTCCGTCCGTCGTTGGCGTGTCCGCTGTTGCTGCTGAAGCACTCGGCGACATCGTGTACGTGGACCTGCCCGAGGTTGGTTCCACCGTTACTGCGGGTGAGACCTGCGGCGAGATCGAGTCCACCAAGTCCGTCTCGGACCTGTACTCCCCGGTCACCGGCGAGGTCACCGAGATCAACGACGAAGCCGTCGGCGATCCCGCTGTCATCAACTCCGACCCGTACGGTGCCGGCTGGCTGTTCAAGGTCACCGTGACCGAAGAGGGCCCGCTGCTCTCCGCCCAGGAGTACGCCGAAGCCAACGGCGGCGAACTGTGAGCACCACAGCGGAAGCCACGTTCGAGCAGGTAGTCTCGCTCTCCCTGGACGCGGACCTGAGCACGCTGGACCCGGAAATCGCCGTCAAGATCGACGACGAACTGGGCCGCCAGCGTGACGGCCTGGAGATGATCGCCTCGGAGAACCACACGGCCAAGGCGGTCATGCAGGCGCAGGGCTCGGTCCTGACCAACAAGTACGCCGAGGGCTACCCGGGCAAGCGCTACTACGGTGGCTGCGAGCACGTGGACGTCATCGAACAGCTGGCCATCGACCGACTCAAGGCACTCTTCGGCGCCGAGTTCGCCAACGTGCAGCCGCACTCCGGCGCACAGGCCAACGCCTCGGTGATGCACGCGCTGATCAAGCCGGGCGATACCATCATGGGCCTGAACCTGGCCCACGGCGGCCACCTGACGCACGGCATGAAGATCAACTTCTCCGGCAAGCTCTACAACGTGGTCCCGTACCAGGTCCGCGAAGACACCCACACCATTGACATGGCCGAGGTGGAGCGACTGGCACTGGAAACCAAGCCGCAGCTGATCGTGGCCGGCTGGTCGGCTTACGCCCGCCAGCTGGACTTCGCCGAGTTCCGCCGGATCGCCGATCTGGTGGGCGCGTACCTGATGGTGGACATGGCGCACTTCGCAGGACTGGTGGCTGCAGGACTGCACCCGAGCCCGGTGCCCTACGCCCACGTGGTCACCTCCACTACGCACAAGACCCTCGCCGGTCCGCGCGGCGGCATCATCCTCACCAACGATCCCGCGATCGCCAAGAAGATCAACTCGGCTGTGTTCCCGGGCCAGCAGGGCGGCCCGCTGGAGCACGTCATCGCCGGCAAAGCTGTGGCCTTCAAAATTGCAGCATCGCCGGAGTTCAAGGAACGCCAGGAGCGCGTCCTGCTCGGTGCCAGCATCCTGGCCGACCGCCTGGTCCAGCCCGACGTCACAGCCAAGGGAATCTCCGTGATCTCCGGCGGCACCGACGTCCACCTGGTCCTCGTTGACCTGCGCAACTGCGAGCTGGACGGCCAGCAGGCCGAGGACCGCCTCGCCGCGATTGACATCACCGTCAACCGCAACGCCGTGCCTTTCGACCCCCGCCCGCCGATGGTCACCTCCGGTCTCCGCATCGGCACCCCCGCCCTGGCCACCCGTGGTTTCGGCGAGGCAGCGTTCCGTGAAGTTGCGGACATCATCGCCGAGGCATTGATTGCCGACGCCGACGCGGACCTTTCCGGCCTGCGTCACCGGGTTGAGGCACTCGCCGCAGCCCACCCGCTGTACCCGTCAGTCACAGCGCTCAGCTGATGGAGTTTTTGTCCAGATAATGCAGGTTTTAGGCTCGTTTGGGCGCATTATCTGGACAAAAACTCCAGACTGGTCACGAAGAATTAGTTAGTTAGGAACCGTCATGGCTGTTGGAGTCTTTGATCTTTTTTCGATCGGGATCGGACCGTCGAGCTCGCACACTGTGGGGCCGATGCGTGCTGCTGCCGTGTTTGCCGAGGAGCTCAAAAGCTCCGGCCACCTGGACAGGGTCGCGGGGCTGCGGGTGGACCTGTACGGGTCGCTCGCTGCCACGGGCCACGGCCATGGCACCATGACGGCCATCCTGCTGGGCCTGGAGGGGTACCACCCCGAAAAGATCCTGCCGGCCGAGGTGGAGGAGCGGCTCGCCGCGATCGCCGAAACCGGGATGCTGCAGCTTGCCGGCGCGGGTGAAGGCGGCGGCGTGCAGCTTCCCTACGGCGTCACGGATATGATCCTGCGCCCGCTGACCGTCCTGCCCCGGCACACCAACGGCATGACGTTCACCGTCAGCGACAAAGACGGCGCAGAGCTCCACAAGGCCACCTTCTTCTCCGTCGGCGGCGGCTTCATTGTCCGCGAAGGCGAAGAGGATGCGGCGCTGAAGGAACTCGACGAGTCCAAGAAGGAACTGCCGCTGCCGTTCCGCACGGCGGCCGAGCTCCTGGGCCGGTGCCAGTCCAAGGGCCTGTCCATCGGCGAGATCATGTTCGTCAACGAGCGCGCCTCCAAGACGGAGGAAGAGATCCGCGAGGGCCTCCTGCACATCTACTCCGTGATGGAGGAGTGCGTGCAGGTCAGCCTCAAGCGCGAAGGTTTGCTGCCCGGGGGACTGAAGGTCCGCCGTCGTGCGCCTGATTGGCACGAACGCCTCCTCAAGGAGGACAAGGACCGGGACCCCAAGTACTGGCAGGAATGGGTGAACCTGATCGCCCTGGCGGTCAACGAGGAGAACGCATCCGGCGGCCGCGTGGTCACCGCACCAACGAACGGCGCGGCCGGGATCATTCCCGCGGTCCTGTATTACGCACTGCATTTCGCGCCGGGGATGGACAAGGCAACGCAGGAAGACCGCGACGACGTTGTGGTCAAGTTCCTGCTCACGGCCGGCGCCATCGGGGTGCTTTACAAGGAACAGGCGTCCATTTCGGGCGCCGAGGTGGGCTGCCAGGGCGAGGTGGGCTCGGCGTCGTCGATGGCGGCGGCAGGGCTCGCGGAGGTCATGGGCGGCACGCCCCAGCAGGTGGAGAACGCCGCGGAAATCGCGATGGAGCACAACCTGGGCCTGACATGCGATCCGATCGGCGGCCTGGTGCAGGTTCCGTGCATCGAACGCAACGCCATCGCGGCGGCGAAGGCCATCAACGCGGCAAAGATGGCGCTCTGGGGCGACGGCACCCACCGGGTGTCGCTGGACGAGGTGATCGTGACCATGCGGGAAACCGGCAGGGACATGAGCTCCAAGTACAAGGAAACAGCCATGGGCGGCCTCGCCGTCAACGTAGTGGAATGCTAAGGAAAGAGTACTGATGACACTGGCACCAGAAGGCCGGAAGCTGCTGCGCGTTGAGCAGCGCAACTCCGCTGTACCCGTGGAGCGGAAGCCGGAGTGGATCAAGGCCAAGGTCCAGATGGGTCCCGAGTACGTCCAGCTCAAAAACCTCGTGAAAAAGGAGGGCCTGCACACGGTCTGTGAAGAGGCCGGCTGCCCGAACATTTTCGAGTGCTGGGAAGACAAGGAAGCCACGTTCCTGATCGGCGGCTCCGAATGCACCCGGCGCTGTGATTTCTGCCAGATCGATACGGGCAAGCCCTCCCCGGTGGACATGTTCGAGCCCACCAAGGTGGCCCGCTCGGTCCAGGCCATGCAGCTGCGCTACGCCACGGTGACCGGTGTGGCCCGTGATGACCTCGAGGACGAGGGCGTGTGGCTGTACGCCGAGACGGTCCGGAAGATCCACGAGCTGAACCCGGGCACCGGGGTGGAGCTGCTGATCCCGGACTTCTCCGGCAAGCCCGAGCACATCGCGGCGATCTGTGATTCCAAGCCTGAGGTGTTCGCGCACAACGTCGAGACCGTGCCGCGAATTTTCAAGCGGATCCGGCCGGCGTTCCGGTATGAGCGGTCCCTGGATGTCATCACCCAGGGCCGGGCACTGGGCATGGTGACCAAGTCCAACCTGATCCTGGGCATGGGCGAGACCCGGGAGGAGATCTCCGACGCGCTGCGGGACCTGCACGAGGCCGGCTGTGACCTGATCACCATCACCCAGTACCTGCGCCCGTCCGAGCGGCACCTGCCGGTGGACCGGTGGGTCAAGCCGCAGGAGTTCGTGGACCTGCAGGACGAAGCAACAGAGCTCGGGTTCCTCGGAGTCATGTCCGGCCCGCTGGTGAGGTCCTCCTACCGTGCCGGCCGGCTCTGGGCCACCGCGATGCGGAAGAAGGGCTGGGAGATACCGGCCCAGCTCGCCCACATTGAGTCCTCCGGCAGCACCCGCCAGGAAGCCAGCTCCCTGCTGGCCGCCCACGCGAGCTGACCCGCGCCGGTACCTAGAGCCGATAGCAAGACAGGACCAATGATGTTCCCTACAAGAATCGAAATCATCCCCTCCACGGGGATCGTGGACCAGGTCCAAAAAACGGTTCCGCTGACCACCACGCTGACCGTGACGTGCCTGCCCCACCACGGCATTGAACGGACCATGCGCGCCGCGGTGGAGCTGAGCATGCTCGGCTACACCGTCGTCCCGCACCTGGCCGCCCGCAGCGTGCCGAGCCGGGCCCAGCTGACGGACACCCTGCGCGACTGCGACGTCGCCGGCATTAACGAGGTGTTTGTGATCGGCGGCGACCGGAAGGACCCGGCCGGCCCGTACGGGTCGGCCCTGCCACTGCTCGAAGACATCGCCCAGTACACCGGGGGCCGCATGCGCGCAGGCGTTGCTGGCTACCCGGAAGGCCACCCGTCGGTGGCCGCCCTGGACCTGATCGATGCCTTGCAGGAGAAGCAGCACCTGGCCTCCAGCGTTGTCACCCAGATGTGTTTCTCCGCCCCGAAAATCCTCGACTTCGCCGCGCTCCTGCGCCGCGAGGGCGTGGACCTGCCCGTCTGGGCGGGCGTGGCGGGGTCCGTCCCGCGGACCAAACTGGTCAACCTGGCCACGCAGATCGGCGTCGGAAGTTCCCTGAAGTTCCTCACCCGCAAAGGCCCGCTGGCGCGCAAGCTGCTCAGCGGCGACCGTTACTCACCCAACTCCCTGGTGGCCGGGCTCCACAGCCAGCCCGGCATCGCAGGAATCCATCTTTACACCTTCAACAACCTCGATGCGGTCCCCGATGAAGTGGGCCCCGCGTCTTCCCCGACGGCACTCAAGCCAGCACTTATTCAAGGAGCAGCACGTGAGTACTAAAACCATCACCACCCCGGGCCAGCCGCCCCACCTTGAGCGGCAGCTCAGCAACAGGCACATCCAGCTGATCGCCATTGGCGGCGCCATCGGCACGGGCCTGTTCATGGGCTCCGGCAAAACGATCTCGGCGGCCGGCCCGTCCGTCATTTTCGTCTACATGATCATCGGCTTCATGCTGTTTTTCGTCATGCGGGCCATGGGCGAGCTCCTGCTCTCCAACCTGAACTACAAGTCCTTCAGCGACTTCGCCGCTGACCTGCTGGGACCGTGGGCCGGCTTCTTCACCGGCTGGACCTACTGGTTCTGCTGGGTGATCACGGGCATTGCGGACGTCATCGCCATCGCCGGGTACTCCCAGGAACTCTGGCCGGGAGTCCAGCTGTGGATCCCGGGCATCGCCACCGTGGTCATCCTCCTGGTCCTGAACCTCGCCACCGTGAAGGCGTTCGGCGAGACCGAGTTCTGGTTCGCGCTGATTAAGATCATCGCCATTGCAGCGCTGATCATCGTTGGCCTGTTCATGATCTTCAGCGGTTTCCAGTCCGACGCCGGCCCTGCCACCTTCTCGAACCTGTGGAGCCACGGCGGTTTCTTCCCGAACGAATTCATGGGCTTTGTGGCCGGCTTCCAGATCGCCGTGTTCGCGTTCGTGGGCATTGAACTCGTGGGCACCACCGCCGCCGAGGCCAAGGACCCGGAGAAGAACCTGCCCAAGGCCATCAACTCCATCCCCATCCGCGTGCTGCTCTTCTATGTAGGCGCCCTCATCATCCTCATGTCGGTCACCCCGTGGACCCAGTTCCAGGCCGGCCACAGCCCGTTCATCGCCATGTTCTCCCTGGCCGGCCTCGGAGCCGCAGCCACCATTGTCAACCTGGTGGTGCTCAGCTCGGCCATGTCCTCGGCCAACTCCGGCATCTACTCCACCTCCCGCATGGTCTACGGCCTGGCGCAGGAGGGTGACGCGCCCGGCGTGTTCAGCCGCCTGTCCAGCCGCAAAGTCCCGCAGAACGCCCTGTTCCTCTCCTGCGTCCTGCTGCTCTCCGGCGTCATCCTGATGTACGCGGGCAAGGACATCGGCAAGGCGTTCGACATGGTCACCACCGTGTCCGCCGTCTGCTTCGTCTTCGTTTGGTCGATCATCCTGGCCAGCTACCTGAAGTTCCGTTCACGCCGCCCGCACCTGCACGATGGCTCCAAGTACAAGATGCCCGGCGGCATCCCCATGGTCTGGGTGGTCTTCGCGTTCTTCGCTTTCGTCCTGTGGGCACTGACCACGCAGCCGGACACTTTCCTGGCCCTGCTGGTCACCCCGATCTGGTTTGTTGTCCTGGGCGTGGCCTGGGTCATCCTCCGCAAGCGCCCGTCGCACCTGGCCCGCTACGCCGAGTTCCAGAAGGACCTCTCCGGCGAGAAGGTGGTAGCCGAGGCGAAGGCCGACGCCGACGCGAAGGCCCTCGCCGACGCAGACGCGAAGGTTGCCGCCGGGAAAGCACGCTAGGAGCGCTAAATGGAAACCGAACACGTCCTCACCGTCAACTGCGCCGAGTCCCCGGGCATCGTCCACGCGATCACCGGCTTCCTGCTGGACCACGACTGCGACATCATCGACACCAAGCACTTCGGTGACCGGCAGGCGCAGCAGTTCTTCATGCGGGTGCACTTCGCCGCCGGTAAGAAGGACTTCAGCACCGAGGACCTGCGCCGCGACTTCCAGCCGCTCGCCGGCGAGTGGAAAATGAACTGGCAGCTCGAGCCAAACGGCCGCAAGCGCCGGGTCCTGATCATGGTGTCCAAGTTCGGGCACTGCCTCAACGACCTGCTGTTCCGGGCCCGCACGGGTGACCTGCCGGTGGACATCGTGGCTGTGGTGTCCAACCACACGGACCACGAGGACCTGGTCAAGTGGCATGGCATCCCGTTCTTCTACCTGCCGGTCACCAAGGAGACCAAGCCGGCGCAGGAAGCACGGCTGCTGGAACTGGTGGACGAGTTTGATGTGGAGCTGGTGGTCCTGGCCCGTTACATGCAGGTTCTCAGCGATGAGCTCTCGGCCAAGCTGACGGGTAAAACCATCAACATCCACCACTCGTTCCTGCCCAGTTTCAAGGGCGCCAAGCCGTACCACCAGGCGTACGACCGCGGCGTCAAAACCGTGGGCGCCACTGCACACTACGTCAACGCTGAACTGGATGAGGGCCCGATCATCGCCCAGCAGGTCATCGAGGTGGACCACACCCACACGGCCGAGGACCTGGTCCGCGTTGGCCGCGACGCCGAGTGCAAGGCGCTGTCCAACGCGGTGCGCTGGCACTGTGAAGGCCGGGTCATGCTCGACGGCGGGCGGACAGTCATTCTGCGCTGACCGTCCTGCGCGTCCCCACCCAACTAGGTCGCAGCAGATGTCGTTATGAGCCCTCAAAACGACATCTGCTGCGACCTACATTCGGGGGAGTGGGGTGGGGACGTGGGGGAGCGGGGTGGGGGAGCAGGACGGGGCGGCGACCCTGGTAAGCGAGGCGCCGGGTCAGGCGCGGGCTGTGAAGTGGCTGGCCGGGATCCCGCCGGGCAGAACCTGCAGGAGGCCCTCGGCAACGTTGCGGACGGTGAGGTTCCGCTGCTTCGATTCCTGCCGGAGCGTCTGGAGCGCAGCCTCGTAGGTGCAGCCTTGCTGTCCCATGAGCACGCCGCAGGCGGTGTTGATCGCGGCGCTGCTGGCGAGAGTGGCGCGGTATTCGGCGGACTGGGCCAGATCCGCCCGGTGCTTCAGTGCCAGCCGAAGGCTCTTGGCCGCGACGCCGGAGAACACCAGAACCTTGGTGGCAACGACCGGGGCGAACATGTTCGCCGTCGCGGAATAGAGGGTCAGGGCGGCACTGTAACCGCGTTCCAGCTGGAGGGGAATGGCGACGGCGGACAGGTAACCTGCCGCCGTGAGGCTGCCACGGTACTCCGGCCAGCGCGGGTCCGGGCAGCGGTCGTTGAGGATGATGGACAGCCGGCCGCTCAGTGCCCGCGCGGTGGGGCCTTGTCCGGTGCGCTGGTCCCAGTGGGAAAGCTCGACGGCGGTGCCCTCAGTATTTGCCCCAAGGCACACCGTTCCGTCCGGCCTCACCAACGTCACGGTGCTGTCCGCCTTCAAGCGGGACAGTCCGCTGAGCGACGCAGCGACGATCCGCGCCAGGGAACCCGCCAGGGCGGCCTCCGAATGGCCGTGGATATCGAGCAGGGCTCCCGAGCCGGAGCCACGCCAGGTCAGGTGTTGTTCGATTAGCATTGCCAAACCCCCAGAGTCGGTACGCATCATGGTAGGGAGGTGCCGGGGGGAGGACAAGAGTAGGGGGTACCCTATTTAGTCGACTGGATGGTGGAAAAACTGACTACCGCGCAATAATTCTTTACGTATTGCCACTTTGGGCAGTTTTGTACGAAACGCCAGATCGTGGATTACACTGTCTGCATGGAATCTGATCCCCGCTCTGTGACCGTTGGCGCACTGCGTGAACATCTCCCCGATGTCGTGAACAGGGCAAATTATGGACATGAGCGCGTGCAAATCACGCGCCATGGCAAGCCGGTGGCTTTCCTCATAGGCGTCGAGGACTTGGAACGTTTGGAAGAGCTCGAGGACGCAGTGGATCTCGCCGAATTTCGTGCCGCCAAAGCCGAGGACGATGGACAGCGAGTGAGTCTCGCCGAGCTTCAAGCTGAAATTTAGGAGTGACCGACTATACGGTCGAGTTCACCGCCGGAGCAGCCAAGGAGCTCCGCAAGCTCGAGATCACTACCCGTAGACGAATTCTTGTCTCCATAGCCGGCCTGGCAATCGAGCCGCGCCCGGCTGGGTGCAAGAAACTGGTTGGCGAACAGAACGCATGGAGGATCCGTATCGCGGACTACCGCGTGCTCTACGAGATCCATGACGAAGTCTTGACTGTCACTATATTTCGCGTGGCACACCGGCGAGAGGTTTATAAGCGGTAGCGTCGCCTAACGTTTTACCGCGCCGGGATCTCCTGGATGACCCACCGGTTGCCGTCGGGGTCGCTGAAGTAGGCGAAGGCGAACCCGCCCATGTCCTGCGCTTCGCTGACGGGGGCGCCCCGGCCCACTAGTTCGGCACGCGCGGAGGCCATGTCCGGCACCACCAGCTGCAGGCCTTCGAGGCTGCCCGGGGCCATGCCGGTCATGCCGGTGCCGATGACAATCGACGCGGCAGAGCCCGGCGGCGTCAGCTGGACAACGCGCATCCCGGGAATGTGTTCGACGTCGTGATCGAGCACAAAGCCGAGCTGGTCAGTGTAGAAGGCCTTGGCGCGGTCCACATCGGAGACGGGCACCTGTACAACCTCGAGTCGGAGTTCCATGTCCGAAACCCTACCTTGCGATGCCGTGAGCCCGCTCACCCAGCACCATATTTGAGACGGCGGCTTCGGAGGCGGCCGAGAAGGGACCGAACCGCCCCTCAACCGCCCAGCGGGTCTCCTCGTCGATGAGGTCGGCGTTGATCCTGGCGCCGGCCATGACGCCCTCGGACGCCGCGGTGATCACCTGGGCCATCAGGTTGGTGACGTTGCCCGCCGCATAAACGCCCGGGATGGCCGTCGCACCGCCCACAGCGTCGGTCTCGATGAAGCGTCCGGCTCCGGACGGGTGCACCTGCGAAGGAAGCCCGAGTGACTCCAGCAGCGCGGACCTGGCTTCCATCCGTGACCCGACAGCCAAGGCGGCTACGGAGAACTGCGGACCAACGCGGAGCGTGACCCCCGTGAGGACACCATCCACGGCGTCAACACTGGCCACGGCACCGTCAACCACCTGGACGGACCGGGCCGCGAGCTTTTCCCATTCCTCGTCGGTGGGTTCCACGGTGTCGTTGAGGAAGAGGGTGATCTCCGGGGACCATTGGCGGAACATGAGTGCCTGGTTGGTGGACAGCGGGCCGGTGCCCAGCACGCCGATCCGTTGCCCGCGGACTTCCCAGCCGTGGCAGTAGGGGCAGTGCACCACGCCCTTGCCCCATTGTTCCCCCAGCCCGGGGATGGGCGGCAGTTCGTCCGTCAGGCCGGTGGTGACCAGGAGTCGTCTGCCCAGGAACCGGCGCGAATCTTCGAGAGTAATTTCGAAATCAGAAGGTGTCCGCCGTGCCGAGACCGCGTCGCCGTCAAGGACCGTTCCTCCATAGGAGGTCACTTCGCTGCGTCCGATGGACAGGAGTTCCCGGGGATTCAGACCGTCGCGGGAAAGAAAGCCGTGCACGCCCGCCGCGGGTGCGTTGCGGGGAGTTCCCGAATCGATGACCAGCACCGAGCGCAGCGCCCGGGCCAGTGTGGTGGCTGCGCTGAGTCCCGTGGCGCCGCCGCCAATGATCACAACGTCGTATCGTGTGGTGTCCATGCTGATTGCCCTTCGGCAAAGTTCGCCGCCAGCGTCCGACGGCGGTCAAACCAGCATGCGTCGCAGCAAGACAAAGTGGCAAACATTCTTGCCGTTATGGCAAAATGAGGGACATGGCCAATGAACTTGATGACGTGCTCGGGGCGGTGGGTCCGCGCCTTCGGGCCCTCCGCACGGAACGCAACCTCACCCTTGGGGAAGTGTCTGCTGCCTCCGGCGTATCGGTCAGTACCCTGTCCCGGCTGGAGTCCGGCCAGCGCAGGCCGAACCTTGAAATCCTGCTGCCGCTCGCGAGGCTGTACGGGGTTCCGCTTGATGACCTGGTGGGTGCCCCGCCCACCGGGGATCCGAGGATCCACCTGCGGCCCATCACGCATGCGGGCATGACTGCTGTTCCGTTGACGCGCCGGCCGGGCGGCTTGCAGGCGTTCAAGATGGTGCTCGACGGCGGTGCGCGCGGCGGCGAGCCCGATCCCCGCGTTCACGAGGGATACGAATGGCTCTACATCCTGAACGGACGGCTGCGCTTGGTGCTGGGGGAGAAGGACTTTGAACTCCGCGCCGGCGAAGCAGCGGAGTTCGACACCCATACTCCGCACTGGTTCGCCAGCGCCGACGGCAAACCCGTCGAGTTCATCAGCCTGTTCGGACAGCAGGGCGAGCGGATGCATATCCGCGCGCGCCCCACGCCCTCCTAGGGGCGGATGTGTCCTCGCCATCCACCGCTTTTCTTTTGATTCAGTTCAGGTCGAATTCCCGGTAGGCGTGCCCGTCCCGGGCGTGCATCACCACATGCGCAGGCTGCGATCCGACGGCCACGTGCGCTGCGGCAAGAGCTTCCTTCTGGGTGCGGAAATACTGGTGCTTGCTGGTCCTGAATTTATGCAGGTCCCACTTGTTGCCGTCCGTCCCGTTGCAGGGTTGCACATGGAAAATGGCGCGCTTCACTGCCTTCTTTTCGAGCATCGCTGTGCTCATGACGATCTCCATCCGTGATTCTTTCTTGTTGGACCAGGCTCCGCCAAGGCGCATACTTATGGCCGCAGCACAAGCCATGGAATCAGTGCACTCCCGCAGGGAAAGGAAATCAAGTGTTTGAGCGGTTTCCGCGACTCAGCCGCAGGAGTAGTCGTAGTCGAAGCCACCCGAGACATACTGCGTGAGCGTGACTTTGCCGCCTCCGGTCAGCGGCGCAGCGGCACACATACGCTTTGCCGACGCCAGTGAACTTGCCCCGGCGAGCCAGCTCCTGGAGGTGTAGAGCGGGCTCGTCGTTGGAGTGGTACCGGCAATTTGAGACCACTGGCTACTTGTCGAGTAGAGTCCGCTCGTGGCACCAATGCTCGCGAAATAGGCCATCATGCCTTCAAGATCCGCGCGGTTGGCGGCCTTGTCGGCGGACCAGCTGTTGCCGGTTTCGACATCAAGCCACCAGGTGTATGAGGCAGGACTGCTCACGCCTCGGATGTTCGCATCGTCGTAAGCCTTGGCATACCCGTACATGTATGAGCAGGCCGCCCCAAAAGACCCGCCCGTGCACTGGCCGTAGGGGTTGGCCACATCAGTTCCACCATAAGTATTGCTCGAAGGCCACCACGCGCCAGCTGACCCCGGATTACCGGTGTTGACGTAGAGCGCGGCCTTGGGTTGTCCGGCAGCGCCCGTTGACGAATGGGCCCAGGCCAGCTCGGTAGCGAGGCAGGGATTAGTGGTGTTCGCGAGGCCATTGTTGACGCCAACGATGCCAAAGGTCTGGCCTTTGGGGAGCGCCTTGCCGCACTGCGGCCATGAGACGTCATTGCCCGGGCCGGGGGCTGTTGCGGCTTCCGCCGGGGACGCGTGGAGCACCAACAGCATTGCTGCAATGGCGGCCAGCGGATAGTGGAACCGGTTTCGCATTGACGTTGCGCGGGTGATGTTCATGGTCGGGCCCCGTTTCGGCTCTAAGCAATTAGGTACCCAGCATGAGGGCCCCTGCTGTCCCGGTCAAGGTAATGGCGTTACCTTCACCAGAGCAACGCCGTCACCCGCGCCTATCTCCCGGCACCCCTCCATGCCATGATGAGGCAGGAAGGTCCTCCCGGCCCTCCCTGAATGCAGCATCATTATGTGTTTGGATCCCTCACTCCACAGTTCAGCACCTGTTGGGCGCCGCGCCGCCGTCACTGCGATCGGCGCCGCCCTGGCGGCAGGGCTAAGCGCCTGCGCCGGACCAGAGACTGCAGTTTCTGAGCCGCCACCCGGTGATCCGGATCAGGTTGCGGCGGCATCGTGGGGCAGCGCTTCCGCGACGCCGTCGCCCGCACCGTCCAAGCAGAGCAGGAGGAGATTCATACCCGATTACCGTATTCCTCCGGTTCAGAACGGACTGGCCCCGGTCATCACCAGAATCCCAACCCAGCACCCGGTGGTCTTCCTGACCATTGACGACGGAATCACCAAGACCCCCGAGACGGCCGCGCTCATGGCAGAATCCGGTCTTCCCGCCACCCTGTTCCTGACCCGCAACTTTGTCCGGGACAACCCTGCCTTCTTCAAAGCCTTCCAGGCCCAGGGCAGCCTCGTGGAGAACCACACCATGAGCCACAACACCAACATGGTCCGGCAAATGTCCTACGACCAGCAACTGGCCGAGATTACCGGAATGCAAACCTACGCCGAGCAGCAGTTCGGACGGCGCCCCACCCTATTCCGCCCTCCGGCGGGCGCCTACTCCAACGTCATGCGCAAAGCCGTCGCCGACGCCGGCCTCCAAGCCATCATCACTTGGGAAGCTAAGGCCAATGCCGGCCACATGGACTACCAGGTCGGCAACGCCCTGCGGCCCGGCGACATCGTTTTGATGCATTTCCGCCCCGAATTCGCCGCAGACATGGCAGCCTTCCGGCAGGCTCAGCTTGCCGCCGGCCTCGAAGTCGTCCTACTCGAAGACTTTCTCCAGGTCGCCTGAGTCGACTCACCGCCCGGCCCATGAGGCAAACAGGACGACGAAAGCGCCCTGCCAGCCGAAGAGGCCCGACGGCGGGACTTACTTGTCGAAGTAGGTGACGGGTTCCTCGCCCGAAACCTTCATGACGATTTCCTCGGCAATGTCACGGAGCTTCTGGTTCCGGTGGCTGGAGACCTTGATCAGGATGTCCATGGCTTCGTTCTGCGTGCAGCGGTTCTGGCCCATAACGATGCCGCAGGCCAGGTTGATGGCGGTGCGGCTGATCATCGCCGCGCTCAGGTCATCCGCTGCGCCCTCGGCGGTGGCCACCCGTACGGCCAACTGGACCGCGCTGCGCGCCACCCGGGCGAAGCTTGCTGCCTCGTTGACGGTGTCTTCCGTAAACACGCCGGTGGCCGGAGCGAAAAAGTTCAGGGCAGCGGTGGCATCGTCACTGAGATCGAGTGGCACGCCAAGGGCGCTCAGGCATCCCTCCTCTAACAGCCGTGCCTGGTAGGTGGGCCAGCGGGGGTCCGTCCTGACGTCCGGCAGGAGGACGGGAGCGTTCACCTTCAGCGCCTCAATACAGGGGCCCTCGCCCACCTGCTGCTCGATCTGGTCCAGGTGGATGGCACGTTTTGTACTGCCGCCCACCGTTGCGGTCCGCTTGTTGTGTTTGAGGGTTACGCCGCACTCGATTGTTGTGCCGGTTGCACGGCTGAGCGAGGATGCGGCCATGACCGAGAGCCCGCCCAGGAAGTCGGCCACGGATCCCGTGCCGATAATCAGGTCCTGCAGCTCAAGGAGGAGCTCATGTTCGGGGGAAATGGTCATGCCCAAATCTAGGCCCGAACGACAAGAGCTCACAAGCCGAGCGTCCCCCCGCGGATTGTCGTGTGACAACCCGCTGGGTCCCAACCCCATTCGTACGCTGTACGGTAAAGTAGCGTACATAGTACTAATCCGTTACGGCTGGGAGCCCCGATGTCCACCACCGCACAAAATTTGCCCCCTAAACGCGTTCCGCTCAGTCGCGAAAGGGTGCTTGGCTGCGCCCTGGTCCTCGCGGATGAGTCGGGGATCGCCGGGCTGACCATCCGGTCCCTGGCCACCAGCATGGGTACCAAGCCCATGTCGCTCTACCACTACGTGTCCAACAAGGACGAGATTCTGGACGGCATCGTGGACGCCGTCTTCAATGAAATCGCCCTCCCGTCCCCTGCGGGCGAATGGCGGCAGGAAATGTACGAAAGAGCGCACGCGGTGCGCCGGGCACTCAAGCGCCACCCGTGGGCGGTGGGACTGCTGGAAACCCGCAGTTCGCCGGGGCCGTCCACCCTCCGCCACCATGAAGCCACACTGGCCACCCTGCGAACTGCCGGATTCTCGGTGCAGATGACAGCCCACGCCTACGCACTCCTTGATAGCTACACCTACGGATCCGCCCTGCAGGAAGCCGCCCTGCCCTTCCACGGGCCGGACGCCGCAACCGAGGTGACCGCCTCGATCATGAACCTCTTTGCCGAGGGGGAGTATCCCCGCCTGGTTGAGATTGCCACTGAGCGCGTGCTCAAACCCGGGTATGACTTCGGGGACGAGTTCGACTTCGGGCTGAACCTCATTCTCGACGGGCTCGCCAAGGTAATTCCCCATCCCGACGGCGGCGCCACGGTTGAGGAGTAATCCCACCTGAGGCGGGGTAGGGGGAAAACGCCAAACCTATCGCTTATTCGTACAATGTACGGTAGCGTGATCGTACGGCGTACGAAAAGGCGTCGCTGTCAGCCCCTGAGGAAAGAAGAAAGCCATGTCAACCACAATGCCGGGCAGCCCCCGGGGCCCAGACTCGCCAGTAGCCAGAATGCCCGCGCTGCCGATGACTGCCGTAGTGGTGGGGGTCCTGCTCGGGCTAGCCACAGTGGGTGTCCTGTCGGCCTACCGACCCTCCGGCATGGACGGGGTTACCACCGCCCTGCTCGCGTTCGGTGCCTCCTTGGTCCTAATCCTTGTGGGGGCTGCCGGCCTGGGGAGAGGGATTGCACCCGGTGCTTCCCAGGAAGCGGACCGGCTGGGAAACGAGCCGTCCCAGATGACGGGGCACCTTGACCCAGGGCTGTCGAGATGGCTTTGGCTGGTCAAATGGGTCCTCGTGATTCCGCACTACATCATCCTGGCGGTGCTCTGGATCGCCTTCCTGGTGGTCACCGTGGCAGCGGGCTTTGCCATCCTGTTCACCGGCCGGTATCCGCGCTCGCTCTTCCAATTCAGCGTCGGCGTGCTCCGCTGGAACTGGCGCGTCTCGTTCTACGCCTACGGCGTCCTGGGGACGGACCGCTACCCGCCCTTCACCCTCGCCCGCAGTGATTATCCGGCCGAGCTGGATGTTGCCTACCCGGTGAAGCTCTCGCACTGGAAGGTGCTGTTCAAGTCCTGGCTGTTCGTCCTGCCGCAACTGCTCATCGTCACCGCCCTCACGGGAAGCCTGGGGTCCTCGTCAGCGGCGAGCTTCTCCCTGCTCAGCCTGCTGGTGTGCATCGCCGCCGTCATCCTGCTCTTCACCGGCGTCTACCGGCTCGGAATCTTCGACCTTCTCATGGGCATCAACCGCTGGACCATCCGGACCATCACATATGCGGCCTTGATGAGTGACAAGTACCCGCCCTTCCGGCTGGACCAGGGCCCGCTCGATCCGCCGCCGATCGCGGCAGCATCCCTACAGACCGCGTGATGCGGCGCCCCGGCCAGAGAGCAATCCCATGACACTGGAAATCGTGCCCCGCTCCCGCCAGAACCCGCGGAAGCGGTGGCTTGTGCCCGCCGGCCTGATCCTCCTGAGCCTCGTCCCCGTCATTGCCGGGGGAAAGCGCCTGACCGAGCTGTCAGGGGGCCAGGTCACGCCGGATAACGCGCGGTTCTTCGACTCGCCGGTCCCCGTGCTCGTCCACATACCGTCAGTCACCATCTATCTGCTGCTCGGGGCGTTCCAGTTCGTTCCCTCGCTGCGACGGGGCAAACGGGGCAGGCTCAGCTGGCACAAGATTGCCGGCCGCACCCTTGCCCCCCTGGGCCTGCTGGCAGCCCTGTCGGGCCTGTGGATGGCGGTCTTTTACGACCTTCCGCCCCTGGACGGGACGTTGCTCCTAGTCCTGCGGCTGATCTTCGGCTCGGCCATGGTGGCGTTCATCATCCTGGGATTCATTGCCGTGCGGCGCCGGAACTATGTCCGCCACAGTGAATGGATGTCCCGGGCGTACGCCATCGGCATCGCGCAGGGAACCATCGTTGTGGTCACCATCCCCTGGATCCTCCTGGTGGGGCCGGTGGATGAACTGACGCGGGCGCTGCTGTTCGGCGCATCATGGGTCCTCAGCCTGGCGGTGGCGGAATACGTCATCTACCGTCGGGCCCAACAAGCCGGGCCATCCCGGCCCTCCAGCCGTCCCCTCAGCCCGCAGCCCACGGCCGCCGGATAAGCGCCAACCACCGGGGCGCCCCCCCTGCCCCCGGTGGTTGAGCACGTCCGAAACCTACCCCGCCGCAGGCGCCAGGAACTGGTTGATCTTCTCCGCCATCTCCTTGGCATGGCTCCAGTGCAGGTAGTGCGGGCCGTCGAGGACAACGATCTCATGGCGCGTGACGGCCTCCACCTGCCGTTCGTGGAGGTCCACCCATTCGGCTCGGCCGTTCAGCGTGTCCCGTGAAAGGAGCATCAGCACCGGAATGTGGCTGGGGTAGCTGAGGCCGTGCAGTTTCGCGGCGTTTTCGCCCACCCGTTCCGTTTCGTCGGTCACTGCCGCGTTGCCGAAGTTCCAGCTCGAGAGCATGCGCATCTGGTCAATTTCCGCCTGCGTGTAGCTGCTGCTGTCCGGGTCCGTCAGCCCCAGCGCTGCCGCCCAGCGAATCAGGCCGAGCGTGGCCGGCAGACGTGCCCAGAAATTGTCCGACGGCGGCGCATCAGCAGGTGCCGGAGACCCGGGTGGCGGCCCGGGAGCGGTAGGAACGGTGGGGTCGATCCCGATCACGGCTGAGACTTCCGCCGGATATTTGTTGGCGTAGTACAGGGTGGTGAAGCCTGCGATGGAGTGCCCGGCCAGGATGTAGGGTCCATGAATGCCCAGCGCAGAGAGCACCGAGTGCAGTTCCTCGGCGGTGTTTTCGATGGTCCGCGGCCTGACCTCGGTGTCGCTGTAGCCATAGCCGAAGCCCTCCACCACCACGGTCCGGTAGCCGGGCAGTTCCCGGACCAGCGGAGCGAAATCGAGCCCCGGAGCCGCGGTGCCCAGTCCGCTGAGCAGCACCAGCGTGGGCCCGCTGTCACCTGCCCGGGAGACGTTGATGGTGCCCTGGTCGATCTGGATCCGTTCGCCGTAGGGAGTGGCGTTTGCGCGTTCAACGCGCTCAAGAAGGAGGTTCACAACGGTGGAGACAACCACCAGCCCGAGCAGCGTCAACGCGATGATCGCGAGGACCCGCAGGCCCCGCCGTCGGCGTTTATTCGGGCTGCGGGTGACCTTTGCGCGCATGAATGCCGCCTTCTCCTGGCTGGAATCACTGTTCCGCCCGATGCAGGCACCACCCCGCTGCTTGAGGTGGCACCGTGCCCCACGGTCCCACCTCCGGCAGGCGAGGTCAAGTGCTGCCGGAAACGCACGACGTCGGCACCCGAGGTGAGTGCCGACGTCGTGCGTTCCGGTGGTGGGGTGAAACCTACCCCTGGTTGATGCGGATCATGTTGCCGGACGGGTCGCGGAAGGCGCAGTCGCGCGGGCCCCACGGCTGGTCGATGGGTTCCTGCAGGACCTCGGCGCCGGACGAGCGGAGCTTTTCGAAGGTGGCGTCGAGATCGTCCGTGGTGAACACGAGCATGGGCATGACGCCCTTGGTGAGCAGTTCCTGGATGGCGTCGCCGTCGGCCTGGGAGCGGCCGGCGTGCGGAGGGGAGAGGACCAGTTCGAGGTCGGGCTGGGCATCGCTGCCCAGGGTGACCCAGCGCTGCCCGTCGGAGCCGACGTCGTTCCGGACGTCGAAGCCCAGGGCGTCGCGGTAGAAGGGGAGGGACTCGTCCACATCGTTGACGGTGACATGTGCGTATTTCAGTGAGATTTTCATGTCTTCCACGCTATTTCAGCGCGGGCGCGGGCGCTTCTTCAATCCTGCTCGGTTTGCGGGCGGGCCGGGTGTGCTGCCGGGCGATGCAGGACGGCATGGCCTTCACGGCGTGGTGCTCACGGGCCCGGTAGGCGCTGGGGGTCATGCCCACGATCTCGGTGAACCGGGAGCTGAAGGAACCCAGCGAGGTGGAGCCCACCTCCATGCACGCATCGGTGACGCTGGCCCCGGCGCGCAGCAGCGCCATGGCGCGTTCGATCCGCCGGGTCATCAGGTAGTTGTAGGGCGTCTCGCCGTAGGCGGCCTTGAACTGGCGGGAGAAGTGCGCCGCGGACATCAGCGCGCCGGCGGCCATGGTGGGCACGTCCAGCGGCTTGGCGTACTCGCGGTCGATCAGGTCACGGGCACGGCGCACGTGCGCCAGGTTGACCAGCTCCTGCGGTGTCATGACGCCATTCTACGGCGGAGCCGCGGTGATGCGACGTGCTGGCTGAGGATCTCAAGCATCGACGCACTCGCCAGGCACGATCACCGATGGACGAACCCAGATGGCCGAAGCCCACTTTGGGCCTGTACTGGATCGTCCAGTCGGGAGAGCCGGAGGATCGAACCCAGTAACGCTGGAGTAACGCAGCCAGTACTAGTGTCCGCAACACGAGGGTGTAGGGCCCCCGTGAATTCCCCCAAAGGAGCATCAGAAGCCATGCCAACTGAGAAGGACGTGCAAGAGCGGCAATGGTGGTGGTGCCCTAAATGGTACTGGCCATTCGCCGTATGCTCCGGAATCCGCACTGCGCACAAGTGGTGCTACAACTTCTCCTGGGTCCGCGAGACTCGATACGGGGTGTTCATCCACTTGGAGGGTTGCGAGAACGGCACTCTCTTCACTTGGAGTAAGCCCTCCGTAACCCTCTTTGGCAGTACCACCTATCCTGGGGGTGAACTGTGTTTCGACAGTCCTCGTTCCCAAGAAGGACGATGCGACCCCAGTGCGACCGGGCTGCAGGCCTCCGGCCTCTCTCCCAGTGTTCCGTACGTATCGAATCTTGTGTCGGAGACGACGACAAAGGCTTCACGGTCGGTTGAATCGGGGGCATTTGAATTCACCGAGGAAAACGGCGGCCTTTGCCGACGGGGGACGTGGCCATGGAAGAGAACGCTGCATGACCAAATGATTAGAACCTCGGTGGCCACCCGATTCGTGGAAATCCAGTGGTACTTAGGGGGAGTGCCCGTGACAGCTAAAGCGGGTACGGTTTCGGTGGCATCAAGCTCCAGTTGGCCGTTTCCGCTGCCCAAGGGACGAAGCGAAAACAGAGTCTCCCACATCCGGTATGAAGTGGTAAATGAACCCAATCGCAGTGTCTTGAAGGCGTTCAATGACCCGGCTGACGGGACGTACTCCGTCTCAATCGGATTTACGGCGTTCGATGCTGGAAAGGAGTACGGCTCCGCGTACACCGACGAGCAATTCACGGGCGAAACCTGCGACTTTGATGCGGTCCTGGTAGCTGAGATGACCCGTTGTGTTGCCAGGTTTGCTGACGTTTCCAAGAAATACGCCAGAATCCAAGACCCCAAACCGGGAGAACCGGTCGTGACGTTCCCTGAAGAAATTTGGAGATATGCCCGCGACCGAGGACTCGAATACGCGGATTCGCTGCTGGAAATCGCCGCAAACTCTTACCGAGCAGACCCCGAAATCTTCCTACAAGCCGTTAACCAGCTGGAACAGGACGTTGGCGTCGCTGGACTCATGCGGCAAATTACCGTTGAGCCGCGAACGAGGGAACAAAAGGTTGTACTGCAGTCAGCCGAGACAGGACCTGAAACGTGAACACTGTAGGACCCGGGCGGAACAGCTTGCGGCGCGTCCGGATTCCGGGGTTCCGTCCCCATCAGGAGATAGGTCTTGGAGACGCGGCAAAGCGGGTAACCTCCTTGGCGGGAATTACTCCTTGCGGTGGCTGCCAGCAACGAGCCGAGGCGCTGAACCGACGAATCGTGCTTCACGGTGCCGGATCGAAGCGACCAAGCCGCCATAAGAGCTTGCTTTACAGGATTCGATGGATGGCAACACGGATCATCGTTGCAGCCAGACGGACAGCCAACACAGGGCACCGTTAGCCTCACATAAGTGTCCTTCCAGCTTGCCCATCTATTCGCCTGGACCGCGACGGCAGAACAGACCCTAGAATCCATCGGCTGGTCCTGAACGGAATTTCAGGCACAAGCCACTAGGTTCTGGGCTGCCGAAGCCCCTACTTGTGGGGTCCCCCGATGCGGACGATCTCCAGCGCTTCCGGATCCAGCAGCTTCCGCACGCCGGTATCGGCGTCCAGGATCCAGATCAGTTCAAGTGAACGTACGACGTCGGTCACCCGCCCCTGGTGGAAGAGCTTGCCGTTGTGCCACGCCTGGATGTAGTCGTCCACCTGAATCTTGGCCGTTGCTGTTTGTGCCGTCATGCTGTGCCTCCTGCTGGTTTGTCCCCGTATGCACAGCATGCCGCGGCCAGATTGCCGGGGTATTTCCGCAGGATGATATTTCTGTGACGGCGTGAGCGTCAGGCCGGGACCGGCTCCAACCTGCGACCACGTAACGTCATGACCCGGGGAAATTAGTCGAGCAAAACCCGGATATATTCGATGAGCCCCGTGACTGAACGCGGCGGCGGGGTCGGGTCGTCACTACGTGCACGACGATTTCATAAACAACTGGTTTTATTAGGAGTGGGGGGAGCCTCATGGCTGGCGACGACGCAAGCTACGAGATCAAGTCCGTGCAGACAGTGCGCGGAATGGAAGCCAGGACGATGGCGAAGTGGGAGAAAGAAGGCTGGGAATTCGTTACCCAGAGCCAGGAGCCGCTGTTGCGGACGAAGTTGACCTTCCGCCGCCTGAAGCCGAAGCGGCCCCGGTACCTCTTGCCAGCGGCGGCTGGGGCGCTCCTGCTCATCGGAATTATCGTGGCCGTCGGCGTCGCCCAAGAGGGCGATGACACCCCGGAGGCGAACACGCCCCCGACAAATGCCGCGGTGGTGCAAAGCGAACAGCCCTCAAATAAGCCGTCTGAGAAGCCGAGCCAGACAACTGAGCCCAGCGCACCGGCTACGCCTACACCATTGGCGTCAACGGCTGAGCAGACCCTGACTGTACAGAACAATGCGGAACTTGCAGCTCTTCTTACCGCGACAGATTTGGATTACGACCGCATCGAAGGCTTTGCAACTAAATATAAAGGTAGGACCATTGAGTTCGATGGAAATATCGCTGACATGAATAATCACGGTGACTACAAGACAAGGTACGACATCCTGATCGGCGCCGGGAACTACAGCGCAACGTCAATGCCCGGACCTAACTTCCAGTTCAAGGACGTGAACATCGTTAGCGATCTGCATCTGACGGGTTCGAACATTCCCGACGGCTTAGGCAAGGGAAACAACCTTCACATCATTGCTCGGGTGGAAGGTTTCAACCGCACCCAGGGCCTCTTCTTCTTGAAGCCGGTTTCCACCTCAGTACGTTGAGTATGGCTGTCTTGGCCCGCAGCTTCCCTAGACGGAGGACAGGACCCGGCGGCGCCGTTCCAGCGCAACGATGCCGCGGCCGAATGAGAACACCAGCAGCGGAAAGGGCCAGTACGGGCCGGCCTTAGCCTGTGGCCTTGGCCCGCCGGTCCGGGATCTCGATTTGGAACCCGCACGCGCACCGGAGGACGCGGGTGGACAGGTACACGCTCAGCGCCTCGGGGACGGGCCGGTCTGAGTAGCTCGCCTGGACGCTCCGGCGCTCGGTGCCCACGGGGATCATGGGCCGGCCGCAGTGGATGTAATGGCCGCCGAAGGCCAGTACCCCGGACGTGTTGCCGGGCCGGTTGAGGATCCGCGCCACCTCCGCGACGTCGGCATCCAGGGTGCTCGGAACACGGCACTTACTGCACGTGAACGTCACCGCCACCATGAAGGGGGAACCCGCGAAGGGGGAGCCGGCGTCGAGCGCGTCTATGGCGGTGACCTCGAGCCGGGCACCGTTCCCGCAGTGCAGGCACCTCAGCGGGTCCGACGGCGGGCTCTGCCACGTGGCGTCGCCGTCGTGCCTGACGGTCATCAGGCCACCGCCGGGTAGCTGGCCAGGATGTACTCGGCCGCGGCAGGGCCGGTCATGGTGAGCCTGCTGTCCGTGACGTCGATGCCGCAGCGGGTCATGGCGGTGCGGAACGCTGCATCGGAGTGGGGCTGGAGGCCCTTCAGGAGGCACCAGCTGACGTACAGTCCGTACAGGCAGTCAGGCCCGAGGGAGCAGTCGCTGGTTGGATCGAAAAGAGTGGCTTCGTCAAGAAATTGCTGGTACTGCGAGGTGGCCATTCTGGCTCATTCCCTAGCTGCATCATGTGCCGCCGATTTGCTACAGCAGCGCCCGCGGCCCGTGCAAAGGAACCGGGTTGGGAGGCCGTTGAACGGTTCCGTCCCTGAACAGAAATGTACGCCCACTGCTCTGTTTTTGTACAGGCTCTGGTTGGCTTTGTTGACCAACTGTTATCCCAGGCTCTGGACGGAAACCGGGACCCGGCGGAGCCGTTCCAGCGCAACGATGTCGCGGGCAAAGGAGAACACCAGCAGCGGAAGGGCCAGGGCGGGCGCGGCGACTCCAATGGCCGGCGGGATGCCCGGGGCCAGGGCAAGGAGCAGCGCGAACGGCTGGAAAGCCCCGATCGCTTTACTGCCGGCGCGGGGCGGGAGCGGGCTGCGCAGGTGGGGCCAGATGCGGCCGGCGGCCACAAAGAAGTAGTAGAGCGCCCCGAGGCCGAGGGTCCAAGGTCCCACCGTGGCCGCGGTTGCGCAGGAGAGGACCAGCACCAGGGCGGCGTCCGTAGCAGTATCAAAGCGTGCTCCTGCCGGCGATGCCGTGCCGGTGCGCCGGGCGACGGGGCCGTCCAGGGCGTCCATGAGGAAGGCAACGGCACCCAGAATTATCAGCAACGGGCCGGGGCGGGCTCCCGTCAGCAGCACCGGAACGCCCGCCACGGCACACAGGGCCACGACGACGGCCCGGAGTAACGTGACACGGTCTGCGGGCGTGGAGAAGCTCGGGGTGCGGCGAAGGACGGACGCGGCGGCGTTCCCGATGACCACAGCGCCCGCGCCCAACCCAAAAGCCTGCAGTCCGAGGTCCGGCCAGGACACGGCCGAGAGCCAGGTGCCCGCGACGACGTAGACGGCAACTGCGGTCATCGCGTCGGACGAGGCACGGACGGCGGTCCTGTTCTCGATGGTTTTCAGGGAGCTGTCACCCGCCGTCCCCTGGGAGCGGAACGGATGAGTCCCGTGGCAGCGAGGATTGTTCCGGCTCCCTCCGCGACGGCGCTGAGCGACTTCTCGAAAAACCATACGGGATCATACATTGCCGGGAACGGTCCGATCGCGGGAATGTCGACGTACCGGTACAGCACCACGGCCACGAAGCCGCTGAACGCCACGGCCAGGGCAAGGGCGTAGGCGGCTCTGCTGCCCCGGACCAGAACGTAGGCCGCGGACAGGACCGCTGCGGCGCCTTCGAGCAGGAACAGGGTGCCTTGCCCGATCCCGCCAGGTGTGGCGGCCTGGTAACCCGGGGCGAGATGGAGATGAACGCCGGCATCGATGAACAGCATGAGGGCTGTCAGTACCCGCAGGGCCATGCTCATTTGACCGTCAGCGTCCCGTGCATGTCGGGGTGGTGGGTGCAGTGGTACGGGTAGGTGCCCGGGGCTGACGGGGCCGTGAAGGTGGCCGTCCCGCCGTGTCCCGCCACCTTCGCGTCAAAGGCTGAGCCCTTGTCCGCGGTCACGGTGTGGGCCGCGGCGTCCATGTTGGTGACCGTCACCGTGGCGCCCGGTGGCACCGTGATGGGCGCTCCGTATTTGAAGTCCTGGATGGTGATGGTGGCTGCCGCCGTCGCAGCGCTCGCCGTTCCCGTATCAGGCGCCTTCCCCGGGACGGTGGTGACGCCGGAACCTCCGCCGCCGGCGGCGCAGCCGCCTAAGGAGAGCGCTGCGATCAGCAGTGCTGCGGACCAGACCTGAATCGCTTTCATGGTGCACCGTCCTCGACGCCGGAACTCAGGCCGTGTGGTCCTGCCTGTCCCTACATTGTGCTCTTCTGGGGCCAACTTGGCTCCTGTGGGTAAACGTTACGACGGCGGTGGCTCGTCTTTGGTTCAAAAGGTTGCTTGGGTGCCACATCTGGTAGTCATCGCCGCAGCTGGAGGGCGTCTTAAAGCAAAAATGAGCAGAACTTGACGGAATCTTTCAAACGGTTTGATTTATCCTTTGGCCGCGTTGGGAAGAGTAGGTGCGTCGCGACAACGCGCCAAACACTGAGCTGGCCCCAGCGGCCGCAGTTGAAAAACACGGGGGCACAATTGTCTGAGGTTTTGAACACAGAGGTCACGAGCAGCGACGAGGGCGGGTTTAGCCGCCGCCGGGTCATGAAGGGTGTGGCGTGGACGGTGCCGGTTATTGTGACGGCCGTCGGGGCTCCGCCCGCGTCGGCGTCGCCGGGGCCGACTGACGCGTCTGGCACTTGGGGAAATGTGGGTGCATCAACCGCCACGGGAAGTGTCGGCTCACTCGCTGTTCAAGCGCCCACGACCTTCGACATTAAAACAGGAACTGGCTTTAAGGAAACTTCTCTCACCTACACCATCACCATTCCGTCGCTTGGCTCGCAAAAATCGCTGATCGAAATCGCTTCAGCATCGCCTGGCACAGGCACCTCGACAGTCGGTAAGGGAGGTAAGAATACGACCTTCACGGGAACGCTGACCACGACGCCGGGGAATCATAATCTCCATGTCGTCTTGGGTGGGTTCAAGTACACCACCAAGCCGAATAAAACCGGTCTTCACACCTACACGATGACGCTTACGGTCAGTGGGACCACAATATCTACGTCCTCATCGTTGTCAATCACTTTCCCATGATCTGGCGCCACTCCAACTGCGTCGCCAAGGTCCGCACCGAATCTGCAAACCGGTTAGCGGTGCTTCACCTAGACGCAAACCAACCGGTGGTACTGGAAGGCACGGCAGTAACCATTTGGGACCTGATTGACGGCGAGCGGACTGAGCAGGCCTTACTCGCCGAACTGGAGTGCTGCTTCGAGGATCAGACGGCCCAGATGCAGTCCCAAATCGAAGCTTTCCTGGCCAACCTTGCAGCCCAGCACCTGATTGAACCAGCCCACGCCACTAACCAATAATCAGCAACAGCATAAGATCCGGGGGAATCATGAGCGGTAGCAACGTACAAGTGGCGGGGGATCCACCGCAGGTTGCGGAAGTCCTGGGCAGCAGGGACCCACTGTGCCTGAATCTATTAGGCGTGGAGTTCACCGTTCGCTGGGGCCGCGGCGTCACCGGGGAGCAGCGGGAACGGATGCGCTCAGCGTGGGTGCGGTGTGCCAGTGAAAGTGCACCCCACCTTCCGTCACTGCCGAGGGAGCCCAACGGCTCCCAGCCGTTTTCAGCGTCCGTCACCTATCAGGCGCCGGCGAACGACTTCGGCACGTTCGCCTTGCAGGCCGCTTCCTTTGATGAACTGGCTGAGAACCTCACGTCCCGGCTCACTATCGCCGCCATACTGGCAAACGCGGGGGAGCTCACCATGCTGCACGCCTGCGGAGTGGCTGACCCGGTCACTGGGGCGGTCGTGGCTTTGGTTGCGAAGTCGGGAACCGGCAAAACGACAGCAGCGACTGCGCTAGCCGGAACATTTGGTTACGTCACTGACGAGACGGTGGCCATCAGGCCCGACGGCTCAGTGGTTCCGTACCCTAAGCCGCTGTCGTTGAAGCAGGAGTACGTCGTTCCAAAGCGGCAGGTGGGCCCGGACCAGCTCGGACTCCAGCCGGCTCCTGCCAAGCCGTTTATCCAGTCCATCGTGCTGCTCGACCGGGTTGACGGCACTCAACCGGTCCTTCCGACCCTGAGCAAAGTGCCGCTCGCGGACGCGGTTCTGGCTCTGATCCCGGATTCCTCCTCACAGGCTGAAATCGACCAGCCGCTGCAGTCGCTGTGCCGTCTGATCGACGGCGTCGGGGGAGTCTGGCGTGTCGCGTATTCGGAAGCCGCCGATCTGCCCGAAGCCTTGGCACCGCTCTTCCGGGAGCAATATCCCTCGGAGCCAGAGTGGCATGCGCCCGGAGTGACAACCGGGCTGACGGCCCTTCCGGACGGTTACATCCGCCGGACGGCAGCAAAAGATGCCGTAACCATCGACGGCGACCTGCTTGTAATGCTCGACTCGGAGATTGTGCGCCTCAGCGGAATCGGGCTGGCCCTCTGGGAAGCAACCGCGGACGCCGTAGCGGAAGACCAACTGGCCGAAGAAGTCGGCAAAGTACACGGCCACCCGGAAGGCTACCGGGACGCCGTCTCCGAAGCCGTCAAGCAGCTCATCGCGACATCAGTCTTGGAACAGGGCAGCAACTAGCCGCCAGCCGCGTGGGGGACCACCAGAAGCAGTAACCCGGCACCGAAGTCCGGGCCACAATACACGAACCTGAAGAAGGAACCACCATGAGCGTCACCACAGCCACCCCGGGGGAGGCGCAGGCAGGCCTGGACCTGGCCGACTACCTGCGTGTAGTCCGCACGTACTGGAAGGCGATCGTGGCGTTCACCCTGCTGGCCACGCTGGCGGCGTTCGGCTGGACCGTCCTCCAGCCCAAGATCTACTCCTCCGATTCCAGCGGCATAGTGGTCACTCCGGGCTCGGACAACGTGAGCCTCTCCCTCGCCGGCGATAGCTTGGCTAAGGCAAAGGTCAAGAACTACGAGTCCGTGGCCAAGTCAAGACTCGTTGCGGACCGGGTCATCGCGGACCTTGGCCTCAAAACAACAGCAGATGCCCTGCTCGGATCCATCAGCGTGAAGGTGCCGCTGGACACTGCAGAGATCAAGGTGACGGCCCAATCACCGGACCCGGCCACCGCACAGCGCGTGGCCGACGCCTGGGTCAACGGCCTCGCCGCCCAGGTGGAGGCGATCGAAACCGCACCGCCCGCGGAGGCAGTACCCGGCGAGGCAGCAAAGCCCGACACTGGACCGACAACCGCCACCACCGCTTCAGCCGTGCGCGTTCTTCCGTTGGGTAAAGCGGTGCTTCCCACCAGCCCCGTTTCCCCCAACGTCAGGCTCACCCTGGCTCTGGGCGCACTGTTAGGCCTGGCTCTCGGCGTGGCCTATGCGCTGGTCCGCCGGCACCTGGATCGGCGCATCCGCAGCGCGGCGGAAATCGAGCGGCACTTCGGCGTTCCCGTGATCGGCACGCTCCCTGTGGACCACCGCCTGGACGCAAAAAGTACAATTCTGGAAACCGGTACCGCAGGGCAGGTTCACGACGCCGGCGGCGCCATGGCGGAGGCCCTCAGAGAACTGCGCACCAACCTCAGCTTCCTTGACGTGGACCAGCCGCCGCGGATCATCGTAGTCACCAGCTCGGTGCAGGCCGAAGGCAAGTCCACTGTCACGGCCAACCTGGCGGTCACCATGGCGGCTGCGGGCGAAAAGGTGGTGGTGGTCGACGGCGATCTTCGGCGCCCCACACTGGTGGACGTTTTCAACCTCGTGCCGGGAGTGGGGGTCACCGACGTCCTCACCGGCACGGCCGAGCTGGCGGATGTCCTCCAGCCGTGGGGCGCCGTGCCGAACCTCTCTGTCCTCGGCTCGGGCCGAATTCCCCCCAACCCCAGCGAGCTGCTGGGTTCAAGGGCGATGCAGAACATGCTCAACGCCCTGGCCGAGAACGCGATTGTCCTGATCGACGCCCCGCCGCTGCTTCCGGTGACCGATGCCGCCGTACTTTCGCGGGTGGCAGACGGGGCCATTGTGGTGATCCGGACGGGTAGGAGCACCCAGGAGCAGCTCGCTCAGTCCCTTGGAAACTTGGACAAGGTCAAGGGCCGGGTCCTGGGGGCGGTCCTCAATTACGTGCCAACCCGGGGAACAGACTCCTACTCCTACTACGGCACCTATACCTCCGAAACCGCGGCCGCTGGACACTCGGTGGCTGGGCCCCGTCGCGCGTCCACTCTGCCGGTCACCGACGTCGAAGCCCGTCTCGAAGCCGTGCCCGCCGGGCGTAGGGCCAAGGACTAGGCTGCGCTGTGGCGAATCACGGCGACAAAACTCAGCTCAGCATCCCCGAAGGCGTCATCCTCGGCCACGCCCTGGTTTCGCGGGTGGCGGACAGCTTGGGTATCCGGGCTTTCTTCATCAAGGGCCCGGCGAGCGTGGTCCAGGGGCTGCGCCTTCCAAAGACTTCCGGCGACGTGGACGTGTTTGTGCATCCTGGGGAGCTGGAGCTGATACTCCGAGGCCTCCGGGAACGGGGCTGGCGGGAGCGTCCAGTAGACCCGGACAGCACGACCTTTCCCAAGCACTCGGTTACTGTCGACCATCCGGAATGGCCTTGTTGTATCGACGTGCACTTCCGTTTTCCAGGGATGGAGACCGCCCCCGATGACTGCTTTAGGGTGATGTGGGCGAACACCGAGAACCTGGAACTTGCTGGGCAGGTTGTGCGGGTCCCGTCAAAGGCTTTGGGAATCCTGATCCTTGCACTTCACGCTCTCCGCTCGCCCCACCTGCCGGATTGCCGGCAGGAACTTGAATTCCTGGCCGACCTCACTGAACGGGAGTCGCTGGCCGCCGCCGTCCTGGACGTCTCGACCTCGACGGGTGCCCTCGCGGCCATGCGCCCTTTTCTGGAGGGCCTGCTTCCCCAAACGGTGACGGTGGACTGGCCCGAGCCCTCCACGGAATGGCTCAACCGCCTCATGGCCAAAGAGCCGGGCAGCGCCCGGCTGATCGCGATCGCCCAGGCCCCCCTGCTGGAAAAGCCCGGGATGCTGTTCCGTGCCGTCTTCCCCGCACCGGAAGTGCATCTGTCCCGCGACATTTACGCCGATATGTCCCTCAGGGGCCGGTTCAAATCCCACAAAGCCCGGTGGGCCCGCTTTCTGCGCTCGGTACCGAAGATCGTGCGGGACCTCAACCAACTTCGGCACGGAGGTTGAGCCGGTCATAAGTCAGCGTTGGGCCAGCTGGAGGCGCTCCGTTGCGGCGTCCAACCCTTCTGCGACCAAATCCAGAAGGTATTTTCCGTACCCACTCTTAGCGAGCGGAGCTGCCCGTTCCTGCAGTTCGTCATCGCTGAGGAAGCCTAAACGCCAGGCGACTTCCTCAGGACACCCGATGGAAAGACCTTGGCGTTTCTGGACGGTGCGAACGAATTCGGATGCGTCGTTGAGGTCGTTGAACGTTCCGGTGTCTAGCCAAGCAGTTCCGCGCGGCAAAATTTCTACTTGCAGTTCTTCGCGCTCGAGGTAGACCCGGTTGACGTCTGTAATTTCCAGCTCGCCGCGGGGAGAGGGCTTGAGTTCGCGGGCGATCTGGACCACATCGTTGTCGTAGAAGTATAGGCCCGGGACGGCGTAGTGGCTTTTGGGTTTCGCTGGTTTTTCTTCGAGAGAGATTGCTTTGCCTGAGGCATCGAATTCCACTACCCCGTAGGCCGATGGGTCTTGAACCCGGTATCCGAAAACGGCGCCCCCGTCGATATTCTCGAAGCGCCGCAACTGAGTGCCAAGGCCTTGTCCATAGAAAATGTTGTCTCCCAGGACCAGGGCAACGGGACCGTCACCGATGTGTTCAGCGCCAAGGATGAACGCTTGGGCCAAGCCGTCGGGGGAGGGCTGCTGGGTGTAGGTGATGTTGACGCCGAACTGGCTGCCATCGCCCAAAAGACGTTGGAACTGATCGGCATCGTGCGGAGTGGTGATGATGAGGATGTCCCGGATGCCGGCGAGCATCAGTGTGGACAGCGGATAGTAAATCATCGGTTTGTCATAGACCGGGACCAGCTGCTTGCTGATTCCCAGAGTGATTGGATGCAGACGTGAACCGGTTCCCCCGGCGAGGATAATTCCGCGCATATGCAATATCTTCGCCGCCGTTACAAATTCAACCAAATCGTGTCGCTGTGGAACGATGAATGTCATGCAGCGACTTCTTGTTACCGGTGGTGCCGGCTTCATCGGTTCGAATTTTGTCCACTACGTTCTTGAAAACACAGGCGATCACGTCACGGTGCTGGACAAGCTCACCTATGCAGGCAACATCGAGTCCCTGAAAGGCCTCCCGGAGGAGCGCTTTGCGTTCGTTGAGGGAGACATTGTGGACGCCGGTCTAGTGGACGGTCTGGTTGCTGAGTGTGATGTCGTGGTCCATTACGCTGCCGAGTCGCACAACGACAACTCCCTGCACGCCCCGCGCCCGTTCCTGGACACGAACATCATCGGCACGTACACGTTGATCGAGGCGGCCCGGAAGCACAACAAGCGTTTCCACCACATCTCCACCGACGAGGTCTACGGCGATCTGGAGCTCGATGACCCGGAGCGCTTCACCGAGAACACCCCGTACAACCCCTCGAGCCCATACTCGTCCACGAAGGCCGGCTCCGACCTGCTCGTGCGGGCCTGGGTACGGTCGTTCGGGCTGCAGGCCACCATCAGCAACTGCTCAAATAACTACGGTCCGTACCAGCACGTGGAGAAATTCATCCCGCGCCAGATCACCAACGTGATCGATGGGATCCGGCCCAAGCTCTACGGCAAGGGAGAAAACGTCCGCGACTGGATCCACGCAAACGACCACTCCTCGGCCGTGCTCGCCATCATCGACAAAGGCATCATCGGGGAAACGTACCTGATCGGCGCCGACGGCGAGAAGAACAACAAGGACGTCGTGGAGCTCATTCTCAAGCACATGGGTCAGGCGCCCGATGCCTATGACCATGTTGTGGACCGGGCCGGCCACGACCTGCGGTATGCCATTGATTCGGCCAAGCTCCGCGATGAGCTCGGCTGGGAACCGAAGTTCTCCAACTTCGATGCCGGCATTGAGGACACCATAGCCTGGTACCGCGAGAACGAGGACTGGTGGCGGCCGCAGAAGGCCCAGACCGAAGCCAAGTACAAGGAACAGGGCCAGTAACGGATGTCGATCGAGTTCGCCAAAAAACTGCACGCCCACGAAACTCCGATCCCCGGCGTCGTCCTCTATGACCTGCCTGTTCATGGTGACAACCGTGGCTGGTTCAAGGAAAACTGGCAGCGGGAGAAAATGGTGGCACTCGGGCTGCCAGACTTCCACCCGGTGCAGAACAACATCTCATTTAACGAAAAGGCCGGCACCACACGCGGCATCCATGCCGAACCGTGGGACAAATTCATTTCCGTAGCCACGGGCAAGATCTTCGGTGCCTGGGTGGATCTGCGCGAAGGACCATCCTTCGGTGCCGTCTTCACGGCCGAACTGAACCCGAGCCAGGCCATCTTCATTCCCCGCGGCGTGGGCAACGCCTTCCAGACCCTCGAGGACAACACCGCCTACACCTACCTGGTCAACGACCACTGGTCCGCCGATGCGCAGGGACAGTACACCTTCCTGAACCTCGCCGACGATACGGCAGGCATCCAGTGGCCCATCCCCCTTGAGCAGGCTGAACTGTCGGACAAGGATAAGGCACATCCTCGCCTAAAGGATGTCGCGCCAATGCGGCCGAAGAAGATCCTCGTCCTGGGTGCCAACGGCCAGCTCGGCAAGGCCCTGCGGGACCATTACGACGGCGACACGTCAGTCGAGTTCGCCGGCCGCGCAGAAATCGACCTAACCGCGGACGAGTCACTCGCCACGGTCAACTGGAAGAACTATTCCACAATCATCAATGCCGCGGCTTACACCGCCGTCGACACCGCAGAAACTCCGGAAGGCCGCCTTGCGGCCTGGAATGTCAATGTGTCCGCCGTGGTGCGGCTGGCGCGGATCGCTGTCGACAATGATCTGACACTGGTCCAGGTGTCGTCGGACTATGTCTTTGACGGTTCGAAAAAGACCCATGGAGAGGACGAGCCGCTGACACCACTGGGCGTTTACGGCCAGACCAAAGCAGCTGGCGATGCAGCGGTCAGCGTCGTTCCGAAACACTACATTGTGCGCACCAGCTGGGTCATTGGAGACGGCAACAACTTTGTCCGCACCATGGCATCCTTGGCGGCCCGCGGGATCGAACCGTCCGTCGTCAACGACCAGATCGGCCGGTTGAGCTTCACGACCGACATCGCCGCCGGCATTGGCCATCTGTTGAGATCCGGGGCGCCCTATGGCATTTATAACCTCACCAATGACGGCCCCGTGCAGTCCTGGGCAGACATCGCCGCAGACGTGTACGAGCTTTCGGGCGGCTACAGCTCTTCCGTCACAGGAGTAAGCACGGCCGAGTACTTCAGGGGCAAAGCGGCTGCACCGCGGCCTTTGAACAGCCTGCTGGAGCTGGGCAAGATCAAGGCCACAGGTTTCACTCCCCGGGAGGCGGGGGAAGCTCTTCGCGCCTACCTTAAGGTCACCCCGGTATTAAACGCCTCACAAGAGGTGTTTCTCCGACGGTGAACTCCTTCGAAACCCTGGTGACTGAACCCCCTGCACTTCGTAACTGACGCACCCAATTGCGATTTTCTGCCATCGATTTTGTAAGGTTCATTCATGACTATGGGGAAATCTATCACTAAGGCCGTCATTCCTGCTGCCGGCCTGGGGACCCGCTTCCTTCCCGCCACCAAGGCAATGCCGAAGGAGATGTTGCCGGTAGTTGACCGGCCGGCGATCCAGTACGTCGTGGAGGAAGCCGTCAAAGCAGGCCTTGACGACATTCTGATGATCACCGGGCGCAGCAAGCGCGCCCTCGAAGACCACTTCGACCGCGCACCCGGGCTCGAGCGGACGCTTGAGCTCAAGGGCGACAAGCAGCGCCTCGCGTCAGTCCAGGAGGCGTCGGATCTTGGGCCCATCCACTACGTCCGTCAAGGCGAGGCTAAGGGCCTTGGTCACGCGGTGCTGTGCGCGCAGCAACATGTGGGCGAGGAGCCCTTCGCAGTGTTGCTGGGCGATGACCTGATCGATGAAGCTGAGGACCTGCTCACCACCATGATGGAGGTGCAGCAAAAGACCGGCGGCTCTGTGATCGCGTTGATTGAGGTGGATCCTTCGCAGATCAGTGCCTACGGTTGCGCCGACATCACGGCCATCGATGGCGAAGACTATGTTCAGGTCAACAGCCTGGTGGAGAAGCCGGCGGTTGGCGAGGCACCGTCCAACCTGGCTGTCATCGGTCGGTATGTATTGCACCCATCAGTTTTCGGTGTTCTGGAGAACACGGCACCGGGGCGCGGCGGAGAAATCCAGTTGACTGACGCCCTCCAGACTCTGGCTGCAAGCGAGGGCGAAGGCGCTGGCGTCTACGGAGTGGTCTTTAAGGGGCGCCGTTACGACACAGGCGACAAGCTTAGCTACCTTAAGGCCGTCATCACCCTGGCCTCCGAGCGAGTGGAGTTCGGCGAGGACCTGAAGACGTGGCTGAAGGCTTTCGTGGGCTGAGGTCCACTTGCCTTTGTGACGTCCCTACGGGCCCAACGCTGGCAAGCGGCGGGCCCGTAGTCGCTTGAGGGCTTTGCGGGCAAGCAGGGCGCCCATGACAGCCCCTCCGGTATTTGTGACAATATCCAACAGGCTTGCAAAGCGGTTGTGAAGAAACATCAGCTGGCCGAGTTCCATCAGCCCGGATATCAACAAACCGAGTGCCCCGATCTGCCACCACTGGTTCTCGGTAAATGCCAGTGAGGCGACTGCGCCGAGAGGGACGAAAAGAAAAACGTTGGCGAAAGCCTCCACGAATTGGTAGTTGAACCAAAGCGGAATTCCGTGGGCGTGAAGGAAGTCCAGGACGGACGCGAGCTGCCCTTGGACCGGAGCATCAACCGGACTCGGCCAGAATGCAATCAGCCCCAGAAGAACCAGCATGGCTGCCAAGATGGCACGCCAGAAGCGGTGACTGCCGATGTATTTCAACGAGCTCCCTTAAAAGCAGAGGGTGGGTAGGCTCCGAAAACCGGAGCCTACCCACCCTCTTATAGATGTGGGTGTTGACGTTAAGCTGTGGCGTCAGCCTTCGCTCGGCGGCGAACAACAACTACCGATGCAGCACCCGCTGCGAGCGCGCCGGCGCCAACAAGACCCCAGAGGGCCAGGCTGGCGTCGGCCCCGGTTTCAGCGAGACCGCCAGTCCCATTGACCGAAGTGCTAGCGGCGCTCACCTTTGCAGCCTTGACGGTCACGATGGCCGTCACTGTGTGACCGCTTCTAACACCAGTGGCGGTGAGTCGGTAGGTTCCAGCCTCGCTAATTGTCAGCGGGATGGAAAAGTGGCCCTTCGCATCCGCTGTGGCGGTAAAGGACTGCGGTGCGAGTTGCACGGTAATCTTGGTGGCGACCCCCATGCTGGCGCCATTTGCGAAGCCGGCACCGTTTGCCTGGGGTCCATTTATCTGCTCTACCTGGACGTCTACCTGCTCGCCCGGTTCAAAACCGTCGCCCGAGAAGTTGAACTGCTCGCCTTCCTGAACGTCGCCGTTGTCTACATTGCCCTGCTCATTTTCGCCATGTCCTGTGTAGGCGTCCCCCTGATGATCTGCAATGGCCGGCGCAGTGCCCACCAGAACGATCGAACCAGCGAGTACTAATGCCGCAAGTGCTTTTTTCATGAGTGTCCCCCCGGAGACGTTTTGTTTTGTTGTACCCGATTTGAGGAAGTTCCTCTTCGCACGAGACCTCTGCGAAAATCCGGGTGTTGATCCCAGACAGACACTACCACGTCCGACGAACCGAGAACAATGTGAATCAAGACGGTTTACTTAGTGTTAACGCACTGTCTACGGCTGCTCCCCACATTCCGGAATTTCCGCTGGCAGGATCACGTCTTTGACATCTTGAACGGTCGGCGTGACAACCAAGTTAGGTTCGGCATGCTGAACTATTTTGCCGAAAGCGAAGTCCACTGTGGTGCTTTCGCCCGGAGCCAGCTTCACCATCAATGTACCCACAGGTCGGTTGCTGTGCCGCTGTGCCGCAAAGGAAGATTTCTTCCCGTTCACTGCGGCAGATTGAACTGTGGCCTGCGAAGGGCCGTAGACCATCACGTTGGTGTGAACTGATCCAGGTGCAACTCCGAAAGCGCCCCCGCCCGTGACGTAGGCCGGAAGTGAGGATGCGGCGTCGGAGGGGGCGGTGTTTGTGCTGGTGACCCTCACCGTGGTCTGCTCATAACCGTCCTTCGCACATGCCTTAATAAGTTGCACAGTGCGCTTGACGTAGTAGTCCATCTTGGCGCCCGTGTCATCGTTGAAATAGACGCCGAACTGTGCGGGGTCGACGCTCGGCCCGGTTATCGATCCGCTTAGTGGATACAGGCCTATCACGGACTGTTCCATGGGGAGTCCAGACCAGACGAGAACCCGGCCTTCTTCGACTCCCTTGGTAAGCCCCTTGAGTAATCCTTTGGCTTCACCTTTGCCATTGGAAAGGGCGGCAAAAGTTTCCTGTGCCACACCCGCGAAGTAAGCATCCTGAAGTTTGGGGTTCGGTATCTTGGCATAGACATCCGACAACAGGACCTTGACGATATTCTTCCCAGACAGCTCGGTAGGTAGCTCATGGCCGGCCAAAGCGATCAACTCCGGGTGGGTAATTTTCACAGGTCCAATGGCATCCAGGATGTGGCCCAGTGCTACCGGATCAATGGAAACCACTCCGTCTACGCGCTGACCATATTTCTTCTCCCACATGGCCTGGGCAGTGCGGGCGGCTGTCGGAAAGTCGGGGGTGAGATTGACATCCTGCATGAACTTTCCCACACGCGCGGAGTAAATCTGTTGCTGTTCGGGGTCCACAGGAATGGTTGGTGCCATAACGCCAACGTCTACAGCACTGCTTTGGGTCCCAAGGGTCAGCTTGCCGTTGTCGAGGGTGAGGACAGCCAGCGCGCCGGGTATGCCGCCCGAGGCCCGTGATTCCGCGTTGTTTTGGACAATGAGCAGGTAATTGCGTGGTGCCTGGGCGCCGAGCATCCCAGGCGCAATGCTCGAAGCGTTAGCGGCTGCGTCAAGTGCACCGGTGAGGCCTTGCAATTGATCTCTCGCGCTAGTCAAAGGGTCCGCCACCTGCCTGACCAGGTTCGTGGTGTCGATCTGACTCAGTCTGTCGGCTGACAGCCGCACTGTGTGTGCTGCTGCAGAAATGTGGGGGGAAGCTGCTTCGAGCGGCCTGAGATCAGTGCCTGAGCTGCCGGGGAGCAGCGTCTCCCAATTGAGGGAGCTGTAAACCTTAACCAACGGCGCGAGACCCAGATTGGACACATCGTCGGCGGAACGGGCCACTTCGGCCACAGCGATGAAGTTTGCCCCGAGGCCAGGAATCGTGGATGCCAAAGTCCACAGCGGATCGTCGGCTGCTTGTTTCGCCGCGGACGTATGCGCGCGAAGTTCATCAACGGTGGCCTCAGCCCCAGCGGCGTTGTCGTTGGCTAGCTCTTCTTTGAGAGAGGGGATCAGGTGCGTCGCTGACGTGAGCTCGGAATTTATCTCCGTAGCTTTGCTTCCTAGCCAGGCAGCACTTGCCACACCAATAAGGACCATGCATCCCGCCGTCGCGCCAAAGAGCAGGAACCGACGGCGGAGGCCCTTTCGCCGAGATGTCGAGGTCAGGCGTGCCTTGGACCGGGCATCGTCACGTTTGTCGGCCATCGTCAGGGTCGCCCTAGGCCTCGGTAGGCCCAGCCGGCTGCGCGCCACTTGGCGGCGTCCAAAACATTGCGGCCATCCAGGACGCGAGGTGAAGAGACAGATTCCACCAACGCGTAGGGGTCCAATTCGCGGTACTCCTGCCATTCAGTGAGTAGCAACAAGGCATCCGCTCTCTCTACGGCCGCCGACGTATCCGGCTCATAGTGGAGTTCAGGGAATCTGCGCGCTGCGTTTGCCAGAGCCTTCGGATCGGTCACCGTCACGACAGCACCCTGCAATTGCAGCTGTGCGGCAATGCTGAGTGCAGGTGAGTCACGAACATCATCGCTTTCCGGCTTAAATGCCGCGCCCAGAACCGTTACTCGTTTTCCAAGCAGGGATCCGTTGCACAAGTCGCGTGCCAGCTCGACCACACGTGTTCGGCGGCGCATGTTGATAGCGTCCACTTCACGGAGGAACGTCAATGCCTGATCGGCGCCGAGCTCACCGGCACGCGCCATAAAGGCGCGGATGTCCTTGGGTAGGCAGCCTCCGCCGAAGCCGATGCCGGCATTGAGGAACTTTCGACCGATCCGATCATCCATGCCGATGGCGTCAGCGAGTTGCGTGACGTCCGCGCCCACAGCTTCACAGACTTCGGCCATTGCATTGATAAACGAAATTTTAGTTGCCAGGAACGAATTTGCGGCACTCTTAACCAGTTCCGCGGTTGCGTGATCGGTTACGAGACGGGGTGTACCCGACGCGAGTGGAGCTGCATAAACTTCATCGAGAATGGCGACAGCCGGGTGGTCCTCAGAACCGTCTTTGACTCCATAGACAAAGCGGTCAGGATGTATCGTATCGGCCACGGCATGCCCCTCACGGAGGAACTCCGGATTCCAGACTACGTGCGCTTCGGGCTGCTGAAGGGCAATCAAAGCGCAGAGTCTGCCAGCTGTACCCACGGGAACTGTCGACTTACCAACGACTAGGTCTCCCGCGGCAAGGAAGGGCAGTAAGGCAGCGACCGCTGCGTCTACGTGGGTAATGTCCGCGGCATTCTCACCCTGTTTCTGCGGTGTTCCAACACAAACGAAATGAACATCGCTGCCGGAAGCGAGCGCCATATCGGTTGTGAACGTTAAATTGTCAGTCACGGCGCCGTCGTTTAGTAGCTGCTCCAGCTCTGGTTCGTAGAATGGCGGTCGGCCGTTCCTAAGGCCTTCGATTTTCTGCTCATCAACGTCTATACCGACCACCTCATGCCCGAGTCTAGCCATGCACGTTGCATGGACAGCGCCCAGGTAACCGCAGCCAATCACTGATATACGCACAATATGTTTCCGTTCTGAAGAAATTGAAGTCAGTAAACCTGAAAACTGTCACAGTAAATCCAACTAGACAGCACCGGTGCCGGCGAACACAGCTTTGAAGGTCTTCAGCAAGATAACGATGTCACCCATGAGTGACCAGTTCTCAACGTAGTATAGATCCAGTCTGATGCTCTCTTCCCAAGTAAGATTGGATCTTCCACTTACTTGCCAGAGTCCACTCATTCCAGGACTTACGTAGAGTCTTCTGTGAGCGTCATTATCGTAAAGGGCAACTTCACCTTCTCGCTGTGGTCTTGGCCCGACTAGGCTCATTGAACCGCCCAGGACATTGAAGAGTTGCGGCAACTCGTCAAGTGAGAACTTTCGAAGTACACCACCGACGAGTGTGATGCGAGGGTCATTTTCTACTTTGAATAAGGGTTTACCTGCTGTGCCCTGAGCGGCGAGTAGGGCACCCAATTCAGCATCAGCATTCACCCTCATTGAACGGAACTTGAGCATGTAAAAAGATGTCCCTCGAATCCCTATTCGTTCTTGGCGATAGAAGATGGGACCGGGGCTTGTTAGCTTGACTAAAAGTGCTATAACTAGAAACACGGGAAGTAGGCACGCGACAAGTATTCCCGCGGCCACTAGGTCGAACGCCCTCTTACCCACCTTTTTGCCACCGGTCAGCTTCGGCGTGGAAACATGGATCAGCGGCAGGCCTGCCACTGGCTGAGTATGGATCCGCGGTCCCGCGATGTCAGTCAACGCGGGTGCGAGGATCATTCCCACGTCTCTGGCTGCAAGCTCCCATCCAAGTCGTCTGAGATCTCGCGGGTGAATATTGACACCAGCAGAAATCGCTACTGCGTCTACCTCTAGATCTCTTATCTTGGCGAGCATCGATCCCAGCTCCGCATCAACACCGGCTATCGGGACGCCGATCTCAATCGGTGGATGGACGGCCGCGCCCGGTATATACGCAGCCACGGGCTGGTATCCGGCCGCTGGCGCGCTGAGGAGTGACCGAACCAAGTGCGAGGCAGCATGGTGACTACCGATGATCAATACTCGCGAGCTACTCTCGCCTTGCCGGCGAGCGATACTTAGATGCTGACGAATAAGCCATCGAGCTATCAACAGTCCGAGTACGCCAGCCGGGAATGCGAGGCCTACGAAGCCTCGGGCAGTGTCAACGCGGGTGGCGTAAGAGAAAACTGCCACTAGGCCAAATAACCAGGCTGAGGCGGCAATTACCCGCTTGTATTCCTCGGACCCCGCTCCGAGAACCCGGGACTCACGTGAACCCCAGAAACCCAGCATCACCCACCAACTACCAGCCAGTATCGCGGAGATTGTGATGTAGTCAATGTCTTGGGGACCATCAACTGAAGCCTCGTTAAAACCAAATCTCACGCCGTATGCACCAATGATGGCCCAGGCCACGACGAGAGCGTCTGTTAACCGAAGACGGCGGACATACTTTGTCCGCCATGAAACCGCTTTCAAGGGAACCCCCAAACCTTTGTATCTGCCGGAATGATAACCGGCTATGTAGCCGTCTTGAATAGTGTCTTGGCTGGAACACCGACAACCGTCCTATCAGCCAAAGCATCGGTAAGAACTGCGGAGCTAGCTCCCACAATGACGGGATCGTCTATGTGTACTTGGCCAATTATCCGAGCACCAGCGCCTAGATAGACGCCGTGACCCAATGTGGCAGTCTGAACCGATTTGGACACCCGCACCAATGCCAAGAACACCCACTCGAGGAAACAAAAACTGATTCTCCCCTTTCCTACTTCTCCAAGACAGGTCCGCACCCGTCAAAAACTGATTCATCTGCTTGGGCAGGCTTTGTGCCGAGTTGATTGAGCCAGCCTTTGTGGAGAGCCGAAAAGACCAAACCGCTTGATATCTAATAATACAGAACGTAAGCAGTATGCGTACGTCGCGATGAATCTGAAAATCCTTATATTCTATATTTCGCTGAAGATCCTGTGGGAGCATGGAGAAGGCCTACTGCGCTGCTACAAACTGAGAATATATAGCAAATGAACTGGTTCCAAGCAGTCGACTGTCGAATCGAATCCTGGCCATTTTGCTCGCATTCTCACCCAATCTGAGTCGGAGAGAGCTGTCGCCAATGAGCGCCCTGACATAGCCCTCCAACACTGCGTCGCTCTCTGCGATGTATCCGGTAACGCCGTGTTTTACGATATCTATATTGCCAATGCAGTCTGACACCACGCAGGGGATTCCCAAGGCTTGCGCTTGTAGCACCGCGATAGGCAGGCCCTCCCACAAGGACGTCGACACATACACATCAAGGCTTGCAATCCGTCGCAGCGCTTCCTCTTCGTCGAGCCATCCGGTTATGCCGAGCGGCGCGTCAGATATCCAGGAATCCAGGTCGGTTGCGCTTCCCCCGCCGATCCAGTGAACGTCGGCAGTTTCCGCCACGGAGCGGGCTAAGGCGGCGAATTTCCAGGGAGCCTTGGCATATGTAAGGCGCCCGGCGGTACCTATCTGTGGGCGCCGAGTCTGTCTTATGGTAGTGGGAAGTGCGCTGACATCAATCCCGTTTTCCAGGACGTATAGCCGTCTAGAAGAGACTTGACGCTTGGCAGCCTCCATCTCCGAGTCAGAGACGAGGACCATCGCGCTTCCTACTCTATGTAGGCATGCTTCAATGAAAGCAAAAAGCCGTCTCTTCCAAGAAGGGATGTCCTGACGCAAAAATGAAAAGCCGTGTGGGCTGTAAAACGTCGATGCTTGGCGTCTGACTGAAAGCGCCGCCAAGCGACCGACCGCACCTGCGAAGGAGGAATGCAGATGAACGAAGGTAGGCCGGAGCGTTTGCATAAGCCGAACTATCTCGACGAAGAACCCTACGGCCGCCGTTGGCCCCATTCCCGAACCAGCCGCTTCCGAGACGGTGACCCGGTCGACAAAGAGGCCTCGAAGGGCTTCGGGGCTGGGCGTGTCTTGTCGGCGTCCGAGCAGTATGTGCACGTCTGCTCCGTTGCTAGACTGCGAGTTTGCCAGCTGGACCAACGCGTTCAGTACGCCGCCGCTGCTTGCTTGGGAAACATGCAAAATTCTAATAGGATCAAGCATTTCGGCTCAAACTTTCTTCCAGAGGACGGCGAGCCGAATGTCTGGGCCGCTTTTCACGTCGATGATTCGCACTAAACATAAGGCACATGAGGACAGCTAGTCCAAACGAGCACCCTAGGGCTGAATATATTACGGATACCGGGCCCACAATCGGTATTAAAACTATATTGGCAACGACGGCAAGACACGCAGCAGCGAATTGCACGATGCTTCTGGCTGCCTGACGCCCTAATCCCATGAGGGCATCGCCGAATAAATAGTGAATCCCATTTAGCACGACTAGAGGGGCGAGGCACCATAAGTAGCTGCTCGCCTCCTGATAGCTTGCCCCCAGTAGTATCGGAACGAGTGGCGAAGCAAACGCGAGAAAGATGCCAACTAGGGTGCCGTATCCTAGGACAAGAACAAGGGGCTTTTTGACGACGTTCCATGTGGCTGCTGAGCCCTCGACGCCAGCACGAAAGAGCTTGGTATTAAGAGAATAGACAAGAGCCTGAATCGGTGCCGATGCCATCGTTAGGATCTTCGAAGCCGCCGAAAATGATCCAGACGCCGCCAGGAAGCCGTAGGACGAGAGTATGAACTTGTCTGCGTCCGAATACAGTGTTCGGGACGCTGTACCGAGGCTGAAGAAGACGCCCACTTTCCAAGTTTGCTGAAGGCTGTGCTTGACAAATTCGGGGCGACCGGCTGTTCTTACTGCCCAAATTAGAACAATTGCGGTTGTGGTGATCGTCGTTCCGGAGTAATAAATAGACCATTGGGCCGCGGTGGGCAATGGAAATAATGCGAAACCTAGGGCCACAAGCACGCGAATAAGGCCTGCAAGGATACCGCAAATTGCGGTCTTTCCAAGTTGGTCTTTCGCCTGAAATACCTGCTGCGCAAGATCGAACAACCTCAGCGTGAAAACTTCTGAGACTATCAAGGGCAGAAGCACGGCAAAAAAGGATGGACTGATCGACAAGCCTATGAGCCCGGCGATTAAGGCAAAAGGAATCGCCGAAAGTAGGACATACACTATGGAGGTACCCATTTGCGCCTGCAACTTCGATGGGTCACGTGATGATTCAAGGACGAGAACATTCCCAGCGCCGGCTCCCACTAAGCATGACATGACTGAAACCAAAGCCATGGCTCCAGCAAAAAGACCAAACTCGGATGCCTGGAGGGTTCTAGCGATCAGGACAAAATACACGCCTTGAGTTACAAATCCCACCGCATACGAGCTAAGCATCCGCATCGCACCGGATTTGAAAACGCCGAAATTTAATCTAGCGTTCACCGCCTGAAGCTCGCTAATTCTTGTTGGTGGGAGAATATCCTCTGCGACTTTGAGCCGTATAGGATCCAAGGAAGTGCGACGGACGCTATTATGGTGAGATAAAGGTAGCGGAAGTCGCCCAGCAAGGCGTTAACGAAGAACGACCAGATGATCGACACAATTAATATGACAAGAACCGGCAGGGCCGCAACGCTTCCCGAGAGAAACTTTCGGAGGGCTACCGAGGCGATAAAACCAAGTAAAAATGGCATGAAAATCACACCGGGCCAACCGAAATCTAGATAGAAATCCAAATAGGATGTGCCAGTGTTTGTCGCAAAAGGTACCCCGAAGATCTCAGACGAGTAGTAGTCAAGCGAATGCGGGGCTACTGGGACATCTAGACCGCTTCTCTTCAGTAGTCCATATAGTCCCGTGAATGTATATGCCCCAAGTCCCTCAGACGGGGCTACGGCACCGCTTATTTCCGCCGGAGGAGTTGCGATTCGAAAATCAGTATTTATTCGCTGATTTAGGCCAGCTAGCGACGAGATTAGATATTGGGCAAGAGATTCAAAGCCAGTGGAGTTGTGCGTTGCATTATTCCGCTGCTGGATTGGGTAAAGCAAGACAGGAATCATTACGCCGCCAGCTATCAAGAGGGCGGCGAGGCGGCCCCGGTTTCTGCCACCAGATGACAAACGGCTCACAGTGCCGATGGGTCGTTGTGTAATTGACTTGGCATATAGGGCCGTTGTCGCGAAGATAAGCAGACACATAAAAAATGAGGTCCGCTGCAGACTGAATAGGCTATAAGCTGCCGCAAGGATAAGTGGTATCGATGCGATGCCGCGCATGCCAGACTTCCAGAGGATGGCTCCCGTAAAGAGGGATACGTGACCTAGGAAGAGGAGATAGCCGAGACTTCCGGTTATGAACGAGGAACCGTCCAAAGCTGCATTTGTCGTGGCGAGACGATCTTGGGCGTACTGGTACTTGTATTCGTTACCCAGTGCCGCGGAGGAGGAAAATATTGCTTGGACTCCTCCAAGTCGTTGAAGGACCGGCCAGGCATCGATTGCCTGCATCACACCGTAGCCGCCCAAGGCAGCACTGAGACCTAGGTGCATCTTTAGTACCCGGCGTGTACGGACGGCTGGTTTCGGGCGCATGGCTGTGACACGCGAGGAACTCACTACCCATCCGATCAGTGAGCCAGCGGCGCTGGCAAGAAAGCCTACGAAAACCATGGCCCACAGTTCATCGGTTAACGACGGATTCAGGGCGCCGGGAATGGACGCGATAAGCATTACCGTCGTCCATGGCACGACAAGCGCTGTTACTGGGTTTAGCCAAGGCATGCGAGCAAAGTGGCCTATAACCAGTAAAGAGGCTGACACTGCGAGTAAAGCTATGATCATTAGTTACTCACGTTTAGGAGTAGGGGCGGTGGCGTTGGGCGTTGGCCTTGACTTGGTTTAGCCAAGTTTCGGCTTCGATTCGTTCAGCGGTACTGATCGGCGCAACTTTCCGGTCGTAGAGGTAGCGCGCGAGATGTTGGCAACCAGCCGCCGTAAAAAGCAATTGTTTTCCGTACGACACTGAAACATATTTCGCTAGGTCCCTCGAGGAGGATAAACTTCGGGCATATTTGAAGAGGATTTGACGGTTGTATGCCTCATTTCGCTGCAAGCGCTTAGCGGACAGTAAACGCGGAACCCGATAGTACATCAAGCGATCGGGCACCTTGGCAAAAGTGCTGCTTGCCCAGGTACGCAGCCAAAGTTCCTTGTCTTGTGCACGGAGCAGTGATTCGTCATAAGGGTTGTTTCTAAACCAGGACGTTCGCGCCATGATAGTTGGATGTGAGAAGGCATTGCTGCGCAGAAAGCCCTGTCCGTCACTCGGCAGCGGGGGTTCTCTAAAAGCTCCTACAAGGCGGCTTTGCTCATCAATGATGTAAGCATTTGTGCCGAGGACATCAAGATCGCTATTTTCTTCAAATTCTTGAGCCTGGCGAGCAATTCGGTTCGGATGCATGATATCGTCGCCGTCCATTCGGGCCAGCAAGGGAAATTGAGCCAGTCCCGCTACGCGATTTAGAGTGGCTCCTAGACCGGAACGCGAGCGGTACTGAATCAGGCGTATTCGAGGGTCATCAAAGGTTCGAGCAACCGATGTCGCAGCCTCGGTGGGACCGTCACCAACTAAAAGGAGTTCCCACTCAGAATGAGTCTGGCTGAGGACGGAACGAATCGCTAAGGCAAGCTCATCAGTTTGGTCGGTAAATGGAAGTCCAATGGAAACCGCAGTCATGCCGTCATCATCATTTCTTTTCTGAATAATGAAGTAGTCCATGCGACAGTCCGCGCATCCAAGCGACTTGGGATTCGAGCCCTTCGCGAATGGCAACCTTCGGAGTCCACCCTAGAAGAGTTCTGGCCCGCGTGGTACTTCCTCCCGTTCTGAATACATCGCCGGGGATCTTGTTACGGTGCTGAATATTTAAGTTTCGTCCTAGTATGGATTCAATAATTTGCAAGGCACCATTGACAGTGATCGACGTTCCACCGGAAAGATTTATGACTGAACCTGGTACAAGGGTCCTCTGGAGAACCGCCAGATTCGCCGCCACAATGTCAGTGACATGAGTGAATTCGCGGATCTGCTCGCCATCACCGAAGATCGATAATTCAGACCCATTCAGTCCAGCCCTTATGAATCTATTGAAGGCCATGTCGGGTCGTTGCCCGGGGCCATAGACCGTGAAGTAACGAAGAGAAACGGCCGGCAGATCGAAGTTTTTGGCGTAGAGAGTGACCAAGTGTTCCGCAGCTAATTTGCTGACGCCGTAGGGACTTACAGGAGCCGGAAGATCCATTTCATCAGTCGGGAATTCTACTGCATCTCCGTAGACCGACGAGGAGGAGGCATAGACGAATGACTTAAGGCTTGGCGTGTTCTTTGCCGCTTCGAGGAGTCGCTGCGTCGCGCTTATGTTGTGTCGGGTGTAGATAGAGAAATCCTGTCCCCAGGATTTTCTAACACCAGGTTGGCCTGCTTGGTGGAAAACGGCCGTTGCCCCGCGAAGAATTGGCATAAGATCAGCCTCTCCGAGGTCCACTTCGTGGAGTGTGAAGCGAGGATGAATCATAGATGCGACGTTGAGCCGCTTAATTTTCGGATCGTAGTAATCAGTGAAACTATCTATGCCAACGACCTCGAGATCACTGTTGAGGAGTAATTCTCTACAGAGGTTGCCCCCGATGAAGCCGGCGGCTCCAGTTACTACAACTTTCATCCTGAGATCCCTTAAATCTGTACCGTCTGATTGGTGATTCACTTCGTATTCATGTGTTTTTACACAGGTACATCTATAAGTGTGTTGACGGAAATTTTCGGGCCGGACGGGACTTTTCGTCGTCCCAGTTTTTATCCGCCTCGTTAAGTGCAATATATGTCTTTGCGCCGTTACGCATAGCGGCGTGTGGATCTCGCTCGGTGTCGTGTGCGCTGGGTTCGTGGCTGTAATAGCTGTACGCATAGGCGTCGGGGCCTTTTACGGGAAGCCGGTTCAGGACTATTCCCAAGATGGAAGCACCTACCATATTGAGTGCACTTATCGATTTTTCAAGGTCGTGATTCTTGAGTTTTTGTGATCCGACGACGATAACAACGCCTCCGACGTGTTGAGACAGCACTGCCGCATCAGTCACGGGCAGCAGCGGTGGCGCATCGATCACGATGGTATCGAATGCCTGCTCCAGCCGCTCAATCAAATATTTCATTTCGTCTGATCCGAGCATTTCGCTGGGATTGGGGGGAATGCGGCCTGAAGTCAGAACGAAGAGGCGATCCTCACCCCAAGGCTGCAGTAGTTCGTTGACTTCGGCGGCCCCAATCAACGCAGTTGTCAGGCCAGCGTCGCGTTCGAGGCCCAAGTAGTCGTTGACCATCGGTCGCCGCAAATCGGCGTCGATGAGGCACACGGTCTGGCCTGCTTGGGCCAGCGCAATGGCCAGGTTGGTCGCGGTTGTACTTTTCCCCTCTCCCGGGAGAGAAGAGGTTACCAGCACGGTTTTTGCGCTTCCGGCTACATTTGCAAACTGTAGGTTTGTTCGTAGCTGTCGAAATGATTCGGCTCGGGGACTTTGGGGTCCAGCCTGAGTGAGAAGCGGCTTCCGGACTGCGTCCTGATCGAAAGCGATTCCGCCCAGTAGTGGGGCGTCCGTGACTCGGCGCAGGTCGGACTCACCTCGTATGCGGCTATCATGCGTAGTCCGAAGAATAGCTGCGCAAAGCCCGAGCGCGACTCCTGCGGCCAGACCTGCAAGCAGGTTGAGTTTCGTGTTCGGTGCTGACGGAGTGGTGGGCGCTTCTGCCGGTGTGATTATGGACAGCCCTACCGGGGATGTTCCACCGGTTTTTGGCTTTTCCAAACTGTCGATAGCTTTTATCAGGCTGTCTCSGACAGCCTGCGCGGTGGCGGCCGCCCGGACCGGAGAGGCGTCCGATACCGAGATGTTAATCAACACCGTATTAAGATCGGTACTTGCTACCACTCGCTTCGACAGTTCCTGTGACGTGACATCAAGCCCAAGGGCGTCAATCGCGGGCTGCAGGACAACGGGCGTAGTTACTGTTTTCACATAGGACTGCACCCTGGCTTGGGAGAAGGTATTTCCCTGTTGGAGTTCCACGACCGTGCCGGAGTTCTGGATAGAAACGAAAAGTTGCGTTGTGGCGGTGTAAGTTGGTCGGATCAGCGCCGACATAGCCCCACCGGCCATCAATCCAATTAGCGTTAGAACAAGTATAAGTATCCAGTTGCGCCGTAATATGCGCGCGTAATCGCGTAGGTCCATACCGGGGTCCCCCTGGTGTAATTGCAAGAGGCCCGAATGGGACGCCTCCAGAGCAGAAAAGTTCGCACGTTCGGAGCAATCATACCTGCTGGAAGTAGCCCATTAGGGTCAGGTGTAATCTGGCGACGCGACTAGCGGGACGCAACCGATAGGCAAGGGGGCCGATCTGCCATCCCCGTTCGGGGTGCTCTGTCATGGACGTCCGTTCTCAGTTACTGCCAGGTTCGGCTCTATCCCGAGAAACTACTGTCACTTCGATGAGGAGGCAGCAGGCTATGGGCAGCCCTGGTAAAGCAAATCGTCTTTACGGCATCCTTGCCCGCCAGCACTCTTAGGCGGACACTCATTACGTTGCCACGCGCCATGCCGGCTCACTACTAGACCATTGCTAGACTTTGAAAGGTCGTAACAAAACCTCGGTGCGGTTCGTCACCAAGTTGCCCCTAGGATTCTGGGGGTGCGTTTCGTTGAGTCTGCAAAGTACGGATCCCATCTCTAGTGCGCGCCCGGGCTGAAGGTCTCATTTAACTCACTGTGCTGCAGTGCGGCACCGGCAGACTACGGGAATGGACACTCGGCCAAGAGGGAGTGATAGTAGCGACTTAGATTGGCGAGTCATCGAACCCATTCCCCGCAGATCGAATGCCGGATACGCGAACTGGCACACCGAGGGACACCCAGAATTCGGCCTTCTTAAGCGTTCGCGACTACTAAAGTATCTTCGACCCGCCGAACTAAAGGCAATCGCGTCCAATCACAGGGTGAGTAATGGTCGAGAAAAGCCTTGAACCCAGAGGCGGTTGCTGCCTATGTAAATGCGACTGTCCGGTGATGTGGTTAGTACGTCCAGCAGAACGGTTGTGCCGTCAGGATAGCAGGCGAACAACCCGTCCACGTTTCCACCGGCACCGCCATTAATGGAGACGAAGTAATAGACGCCAGTAGCGGGATCTATGGCGCCGTAGTAAGCCATTACGCCCCATGCTTCACCTCCAAAGATTGCGGAGACGCCGGAAATTGTGAGTTTCGCGCTGTTGAAAAGGGTAACTTGCGTACCAGAGTCCACGGACTTGATGTACGTATCAATCGGGATGAAGTCCTGCCCCAAGGTGCGCAGCCGACTCCCCGCGTCGTCCGCCGTGAAGCTGGCGGAGGCAGAGGTGACGACGGGGCTGCCACTCGTCATGGTCAGATCGCGCACTTTACGCGAGGCGAGGCCGCCTGGAACAGCTGTATGCCGGTGGCTGTGTCGCGCATGCCACCGAGGAGTTAGGGTCGCCTTGTCGACCCGGAGGACTGACATGCCAGCTGTGGTATCAGACGCGTACCAAACAGACGCCTCATCGAAGCTGATCTGACAAGATTGATACGCTTGGCTCGTGCCTAATTCGCCAGGTAGTTTTGCCCACGTAGCCCCGTAGTCAGTGGACCTGTAATTGTATCCGGCACTGTCAGCGTCCCCAACTGCCATATAGACGTGCCCGGGGTTATACGGGTCTACACTGATGCCATGGACGTGGCGCGCAGCGAAGCCTCCTGGCCCAAGCACGCGTTGCCAGGTGGTACCGTCTGCCGATCGGTAGACGGACGGCCCCCCGACCGCATCCCCATATTCGCCCCAGTAGATATATTGCGAGTCGGCATCAAAAGCGGTGCTGAATATTGTCGAACCTGTCGCTCCATTCAGTAGGGAGCCTGACCAATTAAAGTTACCTATGCCAGCGACTGGCGCGGCTCGAAAAATACCTGGACGTCCGTCAGAGGATTTCAGTGTCTGGAAGTAGTAGTTGCCCTTGAAGGCCACAATCGCGGTCTTTCCGGCCTTTGAGCCCGATGCTGGCGCATCTGTTGGTACGTTGCGGGGAAACCACGTTGCCCCTCCATTATCGGACTGCGCCAACCCGTAAGAGTTTTGACCGAGAAGGGTCTGGCCATTGTTGAAAACCCCGATGATGGACCGTCCACCAGTAGCCTGTGAGGTGTCACCGTAAGGTCGAGAACTTGTGATGCGCTTATCGACCAGATAGGTGACCGTCGCTGTATCTGCCATAGCCACTGAGGCAGCCGGATTTGTGGTACCAGCAGCGTGGGCTGGTGCCGCGGTGAGAAGAGCTGCTGCGCCTGCTCCGACAGTTGAAACCGCCGCTAATCCTAGTATTTTGCGCCTATTAATTTGATCGGTGGCCGAGTGACCATTCTCGACCGTGGCGGCGGGCTGGTTTTCGTCAGCCCCTTCAGGGCCATGCTCTGTGAATTCCATAACGTCAAGGTAGCTTCATCCCTATTGAGCAAACACCGTAGTCGGTACGCGCATTTTCCGCTTGAGGGATGATGCATGGTACTCGGTAGCCGATCTCAACTACGCGCACTTGAAATGGCAACACTTGAATCTCAAGGCCTCATAAAGGATTTATCAAGATAAGCGCAACTACTGCTTGGCCGTGGTCGTCACCGTAGGTCGATATACGTTTGATGGAAGGTCGAAAAGTTCGCGGTTTCACACAAACATCTGCATTCGAGCTACTGATTTGATATCTAACGGGAACGCCCTGTGAGTCGGTACTTTGGCCAAAGACCTTTGCCGAATTATGATGTTATGGACGGTAATCGCCCGCCTCTTTGCTAGAATCCTAGGTCGGCGCGTCCGATCAGTATATTGGACTTCTTTAATAACCTTGGGGATTGGTCCGTTGCCACCGCCAGTGGTCCTGGCACATCTGCTTCAAGTCTCTCTCTGCCGACCATCCCAGATCGGCCCGCGCAGCTGAGGGGTCGGCATAGCTTACGGCCACGTCGCCCTGACGCCGAGGAGCGATCTCGTAGACAATGGTTTTGCCAGCTGCCTTGCTAAACTCGTCGATCACTTCCAGCACAGACGCCCCCCGTCCAGTTCCCAAATTCCAGCGGTACGCTCCGGTGCTTGTCATTAGGTGGCCAAGCGCGGCAATGTGTCCTTCCGCGAGGTCCATGACGTGTATGTAGTCTCGCACGCCGGTACCGTCGTCGGTTTCGTAGTCGGCTCCGAAAACTACGACTCGTGGGCGCTGGCCCACTGCCACCTGAGCCACGAACGGAACAAGGTTGTTGGGGGCGCCTTCGGGGTCTTCCCCAATGAGACCTGAAGGATGTGCCCCAGCAGGATTGAAGTATCGGAGCAGAGCAATGCTCCAACGTGGGTCGGCGGCGCTCAAGTCACCGAGTATCTCTTCTACCTGTATTTTCGTGCGGCCGTAAGGATTGACGGCTGCCATAGGCGAATTTTCAACCAAGGGAACAGTTCCGGAGGCGCCATAGACAGTAGCGGACGAGCTAAATACGAGTTTGTAGACCCCGTGCTTTGCCATGCTCTGCACTAGATTGAGCGTTCCGGCAACATTATTTTGGTAGTAACGCAGGGGCTCAACAAAGGACTCTCCGACCGCCTTTAATCCGGCGAAGTGTAATACCGCATCAAAATTTTCACGGGCAAAGATCTCATCGAGAGAAAAGTCATCCAACAAGTCAATCTGACGAAAACTAATCGACTTTTGAGTAATCTCCTGTACCCGTCGGAGAGACTCGTACTTAGAGTTCGCCAGGTTGTCCAGTGCCACCACATCATGGCCTGCCTCAAGTAAAAGTAGAGTCGTGTGGGACCCGATGTAGCCAGCAGCTCCCGTTACAAGTATTTTCATGAACCCCGTCCCGCATGTTTAATGTACCAAGGAAAATGCCAAGCAGACCCTGTCAAAGTAAGGGCCTACTCGACGCCCATTCAAGCTCACGTAAAAGCTTTTGTGAGGTCTCCTTTTGCACCAACAGCAATTGCTGCCGTAATCTGTTGGGCTTGGGCAGTCTTACCCAGCCTAATCGCCATACCCCAGAGTGCAATATGAAATATTGATGAGTTAAGCCTAAATCTTGCATTATCTAAAACGCCGGCACAGTTATTCTTATCAAAAATTACTCTGTTGCGAACCGCAAAAAATGTGCGATTCGATTCCGTCGCATGGAGAAGTCCAGCTAGTCCAGAATGGCCGTTAGACTCAGACCATTTCGCATCGATGTCATTCACAACCGCCCCCGGGCAAAGTGCAACTCTGCCACCCATGCTGACAAATCTAGCGGTGTATTCAGTGTCATCTTCATAGAGCCCTAGTGCAGTGTTTGGCAGGCCAACAATTTCGAGGGACCTTCTAGATGTGAACAATCCTCCGTACGGAGCGTACGGCACAATAATGTGTGCTGCAGGCCCCCCTAGATCGGAGATTGATGCTGGAAGCTTGGATCTCACGCGCTGCCAAAGGTCAAAGTACATGAAGGAACCCTTGGGTGGATAAATGCAAGCCGGAGGAAGGCCATTGGCCACCGCGGCGTGGCTCGGACTGCTAGGTCGCACTGCGCAGACAGCAACTGGACCGCGCGGACTGGAGTGTCTGAGCGTCATCTCCTCTTGCATCAAGTTGTCAAGAGCACCAGGATCGCATTCGTTGTCATCGTCGAGAAGCCACAGGTAGTCTTCTTCTGTCGTCTGGAGGAAGGCCCGGATAGCGCTGGCAAATCCTTCAGCGGACCCGAGGTTTTCTTGCAAGCGCACAAGGTTGACGCGCTCGTCGTTTAGGGCCAACTCTTGAAGACGAGTTTGTGTCGGTTCTTCGGAACCGTTATCGATCACGATGACTTGCGCCGCTCCAGCAGCAAAAGCGGCTTTTACTGTTCGCTCTACCAAGGGATATCTGTTCGCATATGTGACCGTTGCTGCGATAGCACGCGACGCAACTGGGACCTGAACCTTTTCGCTCATAAGCTGATCCAGAATTTTTTGCGCTGCTGAGTATTCGGTGGAGTCGATTTTGAGCCATTTTGTGCTGAAAAATAACTGCGACAAGCCGAGTTTACCGATTGCACCTAGTACTTGTTGCTTTATTTGCGAACCGGCCAGGCGTATCGAACGCGAAAGCGGCTTACTGTCGCCGGTTGAATACTTATCGACGATCAGTCGATTATATGCTTCATCGCGTTGCATCCTCGCAGCAGAAATCACTCGGGGTCGTCTGTAGTACATCAGTCGGTCCGGTATCTTGGCAAAGTTACTATACTCCCAGGTGCGGAGCCAAAGTTCTTTATCTTCGCCGCGCAGGAGGTCCTCGTCATAGGGGTTGGCCAGGAACCATTCCTTCTTTGCCATGACAGTCGGATGGGTGAACGCGTTGCTGCGAAGATAGCCCGCGCCGACCTCGGGGAGGGCCGGTTCTTTATATAGGCCTGCCAACTGCGAGTCTCCGTCAATGAGGTAAGCATGTGTTCCGAGCACATCTAGGAAGGGCATCTCGTCAAATGTATTTTTCTGAATGGCGATTCGGTCAGGGTGCATTATGTCATCCCCATCCATCCGAGCAATTAGCGGAAATCGAGCAAGCTTGCTAATTTGATTCAGCGTTGCGGCCAGTCCGATTCGCGTGTCGTTTTCATAAAATCGAATCCTTGAATCGGTATACTGGTGCGCAATTTCTCGGGTTTCTTGATCGGGGCCATCACCCATTAATATGAGCTCCCAGTCGGCATGTGATTGCGCAAGAACTGAGCGGATTGCAAGTCCCAGATATCCGCACTGATCGGTGTAGGGGAGGCCAATTGTAACACTCATCTATTTCTCACTTACTTTGCTCCGTAACCGACTTATCAGAAGGGAAGATGGGAGATGGATAGATGGACACCCTTCGTCATCCTCACACCGGCCCGCTCCGCGCGTAAGATCCCTGCCGTTGGTTACAATAACAGGCTCCCGCTTCTTTTGTGGACCATGACCTAGTAGTTGCGTTCGAGGTTCAAATTGCACCACAGATCAGCGTGCTGATGTTAGGCGGCTAAGTGGTTGAGACCGTATCGGCAGGTGGACGTGGTCGCGCGCCCCGAGTCAACGGTCGGGTTGCTGCCGGCATTCATGTGTCGTCGTGCGGCCAATTTTCCAACCTAGCTCGGGTTTCGAACGTCGAGTTCCTTGCCCCATTACGGCACGCGGTGGCAATCAGGGTGGATCCATCCTAGGAGCGGTTCTCTTGGTCTTATATCTTTGGGGTCCGCCCAAAGTTTCCGCGATGCGGATGGAGGTGAATAGTAATACTCGGCGCGGGGCGACTGGTGGCACCGCACAAGGGGAATCACGGGTCTCCTCACCTTCTATTGCGAAGTAGCTTAAAGCTTCCGATGATTACCAGACAACGGACGGGTTATGAGGCGTTTGTCCCGTCTCGACTTGGCGGGGTTATGGAAACGTTATTTATGCTTGCTTAGTGACTTTTCAGCGAAACGGGGGCAGCCCCGACCTCAGAGGAACGTCCGTTCGCGCCCGAGAATGGGCTCATTTCGGCCGTAACACGCGCTCGACGGGCTGCGAACGATTGCCGTCATTGGCGTCTTCCTCTTCCATACCGTGACGGAAGTCGTCCCCGGCGGATCGATCGGCGTGGACGTGTTCTTCACGGTCAGCGGCTTTGTGATCACCCTCCTGATCATGAAGGAGTACCGGGCCGCGGGGCGGCTTTGCCTGGGCGTTTTCTACGCCAAGCGGCTGGCGCGGCTCTGGCCGGCGCTGCTGGCGGTGTGCGCCGTGGTGATTCTGGGCGGGTGGATCTTTCCGCTGTCGGGGTGGGCGGTCAGGAAGCCAACGCAATTCCGGCGGCCGGCTACGTGGTGAACCTGTCGAACTTTGGTCTGTTCGGTTCCTCGACCGGGGGCAACGCGCTGAGCCCCACCTGGACCCTCGCCGTGGAGGAGCAGTTCTACCTGGTGTGGCGGTGGTGCTGCTGGTGATGCTGCGGTTTTGGAAGGTCCGCACCGTCGCCTGGCTGGCCGCCGTCCTGGCGGCCGGGTTCCTTGTCTCACGGCTCCGCTTGGTGTTGGACGGGGCGTCGCTGGCCCGGCTGTACACGGGCCGGACACCCGGGCCGGTCAGCTGCTGCTCGGGTGCACCCTGGCCCTGGTGTTCGCCTCCGTCACCCCTGGTTCCGGGGTCCACGCCGCTCTGGACCGGCGGCCCCACCGCCCGGCCGGCCTGGCCTCACGGGTCCTGAGCCACCCGTGGCTCGCCAACCCCGGACGCGACCTCTCCTACGGTGACGGCCTGGGAAAACCGCGCGCTTCGGCTTCCGACAGGTCTCAGTCACGCGCCAGGTTCTAGTTCGGAATCGTGGCACTACATGTCATGGTTTGGGAAGTTCAGTCAGCGTACATAACCGGATTTACGTGGCAGGTAGAATCGGGGGCAGGTCTCAACTTATAGGGGAACAAATGGCGCAATCGACGCTCTTTCGGCATGCACTAAAGCAGATGAAGCCGAAGCAATCCAGTCTTCGCCCCGACATCCAGGGCCTTCGAGCCCTCGCCGTCCTGCTGGTCATCTCCGATCACATGCTCGCATACCCGTCAGGCGGCTTTGTGGGCGTGGACGTGTTCTTCGTGATTTCAGGGTTCGTGATCACTAGCAGCCTCCTGCGTGAGCAAGCCCGGCGAGGTCGCATCTCGTTCGCCGACTTTTACCGGCGTCGGGCGCGCCGCATCCTGCCGCTCTCAATGCTGGTGTTGCTGGCAACGGTCGGAGCAGGCTGGGCTATCTTCACAACCAGCAGGGCGTGGCAGATCACCCAGGACGGCATCTGGTCGATGATCTTCGGGGCTAACTGGCATTTCGCGTTGGCCGGCACGAACTATATGGAGTCAGACGGTGTTGTCTCACCACTCCAACACTTCTGGTCACTGGCAGTTGAGGAGCAGTTCTATTTCGCGTGGCCGTGGCTAATCGTTCTCGTTACTGGCGTTCTTGCCTCGCGGATGGGCTGGGCTCAGGGCATGGCGTTGCGGGTGCTGGCGTTTGTCATGGCCGCAGTCTCCGTCATTTCGTTCGGGTTCGCAATCTGGGAAACCGCAGCATCCCCAACATTCGCTTACTTCTCGACCTTTTCCCGGGCATGGGAGCTGGGCGCCGGCGCCCTGCTGGCAGTACTCAGCCCAGTGATGAAGCGCCTCCCTGCGGCTATCCGCCCGCTACTTGCATGGGTGGGTCTTGGCGGAATCCTGGCTGGCTCGTTCATCATCACGACGCAGTCTCCGTTCCCTGGTCCGTGGGCCGCGCTCCCGGTTGTGGCAACGATGCTAGTAATTGCGGCTGGAACCGGCGGCTCGCACGTTGGTCTTGCGCCCATCACCAACCCGGTTGCACGCTATCTAGGGGACATCTCGTATTCGCTCTACCTCTGGCACTTCCCAGTCATTATTCTGCTGGGTACCCTCGTTCCGTTGGCGGGCCCCATGGAATACCTCATGTTCTTTGCGATCATATTGGGGCTGTCGGCGCTTTCGTATTACTACCTCGAGGAGCCTATTCGCCACTCTAACTGGCTTGAGCCGGGCAAGAGGGAGCGGATGACAAACCACTCCATGCAGGGCCGTTTGGCCATTGGCGGCGTGATCGCTATGGGTATCGTAACTGCAATCGTTGTGGGCGTCGCCCTATCCAACACCGCCCCGGCTCCGGTGTCCGCTGTTACCGCGCCGCGGGCTACGCCAGGTGCAACGGTGGCGGCTCCCGCGACCTTGGCCGACGCGCACGCCGCCACAATTCAGGCAGCCCTGACGACTGCCGCGTGGCCAGCACTTTCCCCGTCCGTGGACGAGCTCGGACCGCAGGCGAAAGCGCCCGAGTGGGCTAACGATGGATGCCTGGGCATGGACTCCAAGTCAATGGATGATCCAGTGGCTAACGCAGACCGTTGCGTCTACGGCAACCCGGACGCGTCCCGAACTGCTGTGGTGCTGGGCGATTCCATGGCGATCAGTTACGTGCCAGGCATCCGGGCGGCGCTTGAGCCCAAGGGCTACAAAGTGGTCGTGTATACGGTCCAGCAGTGCCCGGCGGAGTCCGTGACCGTCCTGAAGGGAGACAAGTCACCGCACCCGCGATGCGACGTGTTCAGGAACTGGGCACTGGGCAGCATCAGGGGCATGAAGCCGGACCTAGTCATTATGACCAGTAACCACGGTGCTCCGATGGCCGACGGCGCTACCGGCGCGGCTTCCTCGGCCGAGTGGGCTGCCGGTGCGAAGGCCACTTTCGCTGCGTTAGCAGGTTCGGCGACCAGGACCGTCATGCTTACGCCACCCCCAGGCGGAAAGAGTCTCGACGCTTGCGCAACCCGGGCCAGCAAGCCCAGTGACTGTGTTACGGGAACCGACCGTGACGACGAGCGTACGGTTGCTGCCATAAAGGTGGAGGCTGCGGCGGCCAATGTGAAGCTAATCGACGCAACACCTTGGTTCTGCATGTCCGGCAACTGCCCGTCCTTCGTAGGCACAACGCCTGTTTACGCAGATGGTGGCCACCTGACCGCTAAGTACGCCACGGCACTGGCCCCACTGCTTGCCGAGGCGCTGGGAGCCTAGAACGCAGAGCCAAACGGGGGTGTCACATAATCGGTGGCACCCCCGTTTTTGCATCTTAGCTAGATGGTTAGCAGCGGGTGGCTGAATCCCTAGACCCACAGCACGCCGTGCGTGCCGTCGATGAACATCCGCGAGTCGGGCGAAGTGTTGAGGATGTTCAGCGGGGTGATCGTGCCGTCCGGGAAGTACGCGAACAGACCATCGACGTTGCCGCCGGCAGCGCCGTTTATGGACACGAAGTAGTAGGTGCCCGTCTGAGGGCCCACCGCGCCGTAGTAGCACATGACGCCCCACGCCTCGCCGCCAAACACGGCGGTCAGCCCGTAGCTGCGCTGGTGGCGTTGACGAACAGGGTGACCTGCGTGGCCGAGTCAACAGACTTGATATAGGCGTCAATAGGGACGAAGTTCTGCCCCATAGTGCGGAGCCTCGATCCCACGTCGGCGGCTGTGAAGTTCGCTGTTGCCGAGGTCACGACAGGGCTTCCGTTGGTGGTGACAAGGTCCGTCACCTTGCGCGACGGGAGCCCGCCGGGAACCGCGAGGTTGCGGTGCGTCTGCCGCCCGCCCCACTCGGGTGTGAGAGTGGCCCGGTCCACCTTCAGCATTGACATGGCCGCCGTGGTGTCCGGAGCGTAGTAGATGTTCTCGGCGTCGAAGCTGATTGGCAGGACTGGTACGCCTGGGACGTGCCGAGAGCTCCGGGAAGAGCCGCCCAGGTTGCGCCGTAGTCAGTGGAGCGGGCCATGTAGGTGGTCGATGTCGCGTCACCGAGGGCAGCGTAGACGTGGCCGGTGTTGTAGGGGTCCACGCTGATTCCCTGGACGTGCCGACCACCAGCCATCCCACCGGGGCCGAGTACCTGCGTCCACGTAGTGCCGTCTGGGCTGCGGTAGATGGACGGACCACCTACAGGGTCGCCGTACTCGCCCCAGTAGACGTACTGGGCATCGGCGTCGAGGGCGGTGGAGAAGATCGTCGATCCGGTAACGCCAGTGATCAGCGGCCCGGAACAGGTGAAGTTTCCCGCGCCGGCGAATGGGGTTGCCCGAAAGAGGCTGGGCAGCCCATCGCTGATCTTCAGGGCCTGCAAATACCAGTTGCCCTTGAACTGCACTGCGGCCGCCTTGCCGACACTCGAGGAGGACGACGCAACGTCTGTTGGCACGTTGCATCCGATCCAGGTTGTTCCGGCGTTGTCTGACTGCGCGAGGCCGAAGGTGTTCCAACCGAGTAGGGTGTTGCCGCTGTCGGCCATGCCGATCACGCCGCGGCCGCTGGGTGCCTGCTTGGTGGCTTCCATCGGACGTTGCGATGCAACCGGCTTGGACTTCACATAGGCCTTGGCTGCGTTTGCTTTGGTGAGGAGTCGTTTGGTTGCTGGCTGAGTCATCGTGAGGGCCTCCTAGGCGTTGAAGTAGGGGACACTATCGGTGTCAGTGAGAACGGGTACTGCTTGGGAAAATGCGAGGCCGTCCGCGAAGTACGGGACGCCGTCCGTATCGACTCCAGCCTGGGCCTGAGACATAGAGACATAAGTGGCAGAAACTTCCGCGCCGTTTGCCCGCGAAGTTCCGCCACGCGAGTGGTTATGTGTTGCTTCACGTCGGCGGTGGTCAACCATCTGCCTGCGGCGATCAAGGACTTGATCGTCTCCTCCTATAACGATGCGCTGACTCCCGTCTTCATCTGGATGGTCCCGCTCGCGGTGCTCGCCGCCGTCGTCCTGGTCTTCATCAAGGAAAAGCCGCTGGCCACCGCCATCGAGCACGACGTCCTCTCCGAGTCGATTTCCGAGGGCAACATCCTCATCACGGCCGACGACGAGGAACCCGCAAGCGCCCCACGCTAAGGGTTCTCCCAGCCTCCATTTAGCGGGGTTATAGAAACGTTATATATGCTTGCTTAGTGATTCTTAAGCAAAGCGTGGCAATTTCCGCACTGGAGGAACGCCCGTCCGCACTCGAAAACGGGCTGATCTCCGGGCGGAAGCACGCCCTCGACGGTCTGCGGACCGTCGCGGTCATCGGCGTCTTCCTCTTCCACACCGTGACGGAACTCGTCCCCGGCGGCTCGATCGGAGTGGACGTTTTCTTCACGCTCAGCGGCTTTGTAATCACCCTCCTGATCATGAAGGAGTACCGGGCCACGGGGCGGCTGCGCCTGGGCGTTTTCTACGCCAAGCGGCTGGCCCGGCTCTGGCCCGCGCTGCTGGCAGTCTGCGCCGTGGTGGTTCTCGGTGGGCTGATCTTCCCGCTGTCCGCATGGGGCGGCCAGGAAGCCAATGCTCTCCCGGCGGCCGGCTACGTGATGAACCTGTCCAACTTTGGTCTGTTCGGTTCCTCCACCGGCGGCAACGCGCTGAGCCCCACCTGGACCCTCGCCGTGGAGGAGCAGTTCTACCTGGTCTGGCCGGTGGTTCTGCTGATCATGCTGCGGTTCTGGAAGGTCCGCACCGTCGCCTGGCTGAGCGCCGTCCTAGCGGCCGGGTTCCTGGTCTCACGGCTCCACCTGGTTTTGGACGGGGCATCGCTGGCCCGGCTCTACAACGGGCCGGACACCCGGGCCGACCAGCTGCTGCTGGGCTGCGCCATGGCCCTCGTGTTCGCCTCGGTCACCCCGGGGTCCCGGGTCCACGCCGCCCTGCAGGCCGGTGCCCGTTGGGCCGGTCCGGTCGCCGGGCTTGCCTTGGCTGCAGCCTTGTTCGTACTTCAGGAGCCGAACACGCCGGGCGCCTGGTTTGATGTTTTCTGGACGGGCGGCCCCACCGTTCTGGCGCTGCTTGCGGGGGTGGTCATCGGCTCGCTGGTCCTTCGCCCGGCCGGCCTCGCCTCACGGTTCCTGAGCCACCCCTGGCTGGCCAACCCCGGCCGCGACCTCTCCTATGCCGCCTACCTCTGGCACCTGCCCGTCTATCTTCTGGAGATACCGCTGGTCCCGTCACTCTGGCTCCGCGTTCCGCTTGCGGCGGCACTGACCGTGCTGATGGCCTGGCTGTCTTTCAGGTTTGTGGAGCGCCCCATCCGCCGCTGGGCCTCCAAAAGGCAGGAGCCCGCCGTCGCCCGTTCCATTCCGAAGCCCCGGGAACTGAAGCCCGCCGCGACGCAGTAGGCACAACGTGATGCCGGCGCATTGTGCCCCGGGCACTACTTGTGTACGCGACGGGCAAGATTACCGACGACGAGGGGGGATGCCACACGGGAATCCGCCTTGGGGGCAGTTAGAGAGGGCCGGCGGTTGCTGGGAGGCAGTACGTACGATCTCGGTCCGCACCGCCACCGCCGGCCCAATGTCCACCCTAGGCGGCGCGCTGATCCAGTTCACGAGTAGCGGCTACCCGATAAAAAACCGGAGGCTACTCGGTGGGTTCATGTCTTGACCATCAGACGCCGTGCTCGGGTCCTGGGTTAGACGTCTTCATTGAAGCTCAAAGTGACCCTTAGAAATGTCTCTATAACCATCGGCAATTCAGAGCCCTCGGCGGAGTGGTCCCCGGGCCGCGCCGGGCTCAAAGTAGGTTGCCGGTGGGAGAGTGGGTGCTCGTCGTCGACGACGAGCCGGACCGCAGCCAAATCCACTTTGGTGCTCGCCGCTCGGCTGGAGACCAGCAGCGTGCGGAGCATTTAATTCAGAGCGGATCAGTTTCTCGTTGGCTCCGTCAATGGCCACCGTCCTCGCACCGATCCGCATGCTCAGTCCGTTGCGGTCCAGCGCAAGACGGGGATCCGTTGCCGGGAGGCAGGCGCCCGGGTTCCCGTGGTCTGCTCGGCCGGGGGAGAGCCGGTGAGGCCGGCTGCGTCACTCGGCAGCCGTGTCCGCCTCTTGAGCGCGTGGGGTCAAAATGCGGACATAGGCATTGCTGAACAGTCGGACACGGCGACCACCTCTACCCATCAAGGTCCGGCTGGCCGAGTTCCGGTGTTCGATGAGTGCGGACACGGGTAGCCCGTACCCTAGTTCCCCGTTACGAGCTTGCCAGGCACACTTGGTCTGCTGCTAAATGGCCCGCGATTGCCGCATGGCCAGATATTTCAGCAGCGGATGGGAAGTGTGCCGGATGCATCGTTCGATCTGTGAAAGGTGGGCAGCCGCGAGCCTGGGCAGGACACGGCCGGGATCCGGGTTGGAGTCCGTCCGAATGGACTGCTCGAGATCGAATGCAAGCTCCGCCAACCGCTCGGCGCCGACCATTTGGCTGGACGTCTTGAGGCCCAGGACCACATCCAAGGCGCCGGCGCAGTCCCCGGTGGTAAGGGCCAGGCGCAGTTTTTCAGTTCTGATGGGTAGATAGGCGACGAAATTCGTCACGAAGATCGTCCACACGTCCTGGTTGTCATCTAGTTCGCTGCGGAGACGGTCCAGTGTGGCCTGATCCAGGAGGGGCACTTCGTTGCCCTTCTGCCGTGGCTGCTTCTTTGTCGGTAACGACGAAGACCCTGACGTGTAAGTCCTCACCTAACCCCCCGAAGTCGATGTGCCGTGGAGTCCCTGAGGACTCTCACTTGAGGCTACGTGGCAGGGTATGGCGGTACACGAGTAGTAGGTACTCTATTTTCAGCCCCGAGCCCCGAGCCCCGAGCCCCGAGCCCCGAGCCCCGAGCCCCGAGCCCCGAGCCCCGAGCCCCGAGCCCCGAGCCCGCATCCGCGGCCGCAGACCGCGGACGCACTAACGCGTATCCACGTCCTCGAACACCAGGAACGTCTGCGTGTCCAGGACGCCCGGCATGGACTGCAGCTCGTCGAAGATCACCCGGCGGAGGTCGGTGTTGTCGATGGCGCGCACCAGCAGGATGACGTCGAAGTCGCCGCCCACCAGGGCAACGTGGTGGACCTCCGGAATGGCCCTGAGCTCCTCGCGGAGCTCGCGCCAAGAATGCTGGCTGACCTTGAGGGTGACGTAGGCCGAGGACTTGAGCCCCGCCTTGATGGGGTCCACCAAGGCGGTGAACTTGGTCAACACCCCTTCGCTGGTGAGCCGTGCGATCCGGGTGTAGGCGTGGGCCCTGGAGATATGGACGTTCTGAGCCACCTGGGTCACGGACATCCTGCCGTCCCGGGTCAGCTCGGCGATGATGTGGCGGTCCACGTCGTCCAGCGGCGCCGGTTCCGTCCGGTCTGGTGTCTCTGCCAATATGTCCACAGCTCCCTGGCGTAGTGCCCCCCGTGACGACGATTCGTCTCCCAGAATAGCCCTCCATGGCCGCGTGCTCCACGAATTGCGGCGACCGTGGATACGAAACATCGGATAGGTCAATGCTGGGCATGAAGAGTGGCCACAGAAGGACTGACCTGTTCGGCTCGCGAAAAATGCAGTTGTGCAATTCATGCACTTATGCAAAAATATTTAGATGCCTGAAGCAATCACTCCCACCCTGCGCGAGCGGAAAAAGGTGGAAACTTGGACGGTGATCCACGAGGCAGCTTCATCGCTTGCCCACGAGCGCGGGTTGGAGCAGGCCACCGTGGAAGTCGTTGCGGAGACCGCGGGGGTTTCGCCCCGGACATTTTTCAACTATTTCCCGGCTAAAGAGGACGCTGTCCTGGGCCTCCGTGAGCCCGTCCTGGATCCGGAGGAGGCCGCGAAGCTGGAAGGCGCGGCCGATCTGCTCGGCCAAATCTCCCTGTTGCTCGTCGCGGTGGCGCGGTCAGCTTTCGGGAGCACCGATGCCGGCCGGCGCCGCGATCTGCTGCAGCGGTACCCGAATCTGCACCGCCGTCAGATGGAGTACATGGCCAAAGGCGAAGCCTTGGTTTGCGAGGCAGTGATCGCCGCGCTGGCAAACGATCCGGCCTGGTCCGGCGGCGCCGAAGGCTTCAGCCCGGGGGAGACTGCCCGGATGCTGGTCATGCTCGCCGCGGTGCCTGCCAAGTTCGCGGCAACCTCGCCCGGTTTCGATCCCGCCTCAGGACTCACACCCGGGGAACTCGCCCCCGCTCTGGAACTTTTTCACCACTTGCAAAGGAAACTCTCATGACCACCCCCACTGTCCCGGAGGCGGCCAAGGCCCCGGAGAAACAGCACATCGTGCTGCTGTTCGTCGGGCTGATGCTCTCCATGCTCCTCGCATCGCTCAACCAGACCGTGCTCAGCACGGCGCTGCCCACCATCGTGGGTGAACTCCACGGTGTCAGCGACATGCTTTGGGTCATCACCGCCTTCATCCTCGCCTCCACCATCACCATGCCCGTCTACGGCAAACTCGGTGACCTGATGGGCCGCAAAGCCCTGCTGATCGCAGCGATCACCCTGTTCATGATCGGCTCGGTTATCGGTGCGCTGGCCAACGACATGGGGATGCTCATCACCGCCCGCGTCATCCAGGGCCTGGGCGGCGGCGGGCTGATGATCCTCTCGCAGGCTGTCATCGCCGATGTGGTCCCGGCGCGGGAACGCGGCAAATACATGGGCCTGATGGGTGGCGTCTTCGCCATTTCCTCCGTAGCGGGGCCGCTACTGGGCGGCTGGTTCACCGAGGGCCCCGGCTGGCGCTGGGTCTTCTGGATCAACATCCCCCTGGGCCTGCTGGCCCTTGCCGGTGCGTTCTTCTTCCTGAAGCTGCCCAAGCACGCCGGAAAACCCAAGCTGGACCTCGGCGGCATGTTCCTGCTCGCCATCGCCACCACGGCCCTGGTGCTCTTCGCCACCTGGGGCGGGGGCAAGTACGACTGGACTGACCCCATCATCCTGTCCCTGATTGCGGTCACCATCGTGGCTGCCGTCGCGTTCGTCCTCGTGGAGCGCCGCACCGCCGAGCCCATCATCCCGCTGCACCTGTTCAAGGACCCGAACTTCAACCTCTCCACCTTCGCGGGCCTGCTGATCGGTGTGGCCATGTTCGGCGCCATCGGCTACCTCCCCACCTATTTGCAGATGGCCTTCAGCGTGAACGCGACTGAGTCCGGGCTGCTGATGATCCCCATGATGGGCGCCCTGCTGGTGGCCTCCGTGGGCTCCGGCCAGCTGGTAAGTCGTACGGGACGGTACAAGTGGATGCCCATCGCCGGGTCGGTGCTGGTGGCCGTGGCCCTGGTGCTGCTCTCCACGCTCAAGCCCGGACAGCCGCTCTGGGAAATCTGCGCGTACCTTGCCGTGATGGGTGTTGGGCTGGGCCTGAGCATGCAGATTCTGGTCCTGATCGTGCAGAACTCCTTCCCGCTACGTGAAGTGGGCACCGCCACGGCCTCCAACAACTTCTTCCGCCAGATCGGCGCCACCCTCGGTTCCGCCGTGGTGGGAAGCCTGTTCGCCAGCCGGCTGGCAAGTCTTCTCACCGAGCGGATGCCTGCGGCTGCCACCGGCGGCGGCACCCCGGGCGGGTCGAACTCCCTGACCCCGGCGGTGGTCAACCACCTCCCGGCGGAGATCAAGGACCTGATCGTCTCCTCCTACAACGACGCCCTGACGCCCATCTTCATCTGGATGGTCCCGCTCGCGGTGATCGCCGCCGTCGTACTCGTGTTCATCAAGGAAAAGCCGCTGGCCACCGCCATCGAACACGACGTCCTCTCCGAATCGATCTCCGAAGGCAACATCCTCATCACCGCTGACGACGAGGAACCCGCCGCCGCTTCGCGGTAGCTTGCGACGGTTCGCCAAGGCATGACAAGGTCCGCTGACAACGGCGCAGGAATGTCGCCCCCGACCATCATGGTCGGGGGCGTATTTCTTTGTGGGGAGATCCTGGAGACTTGGCTTGCCAATTCGTCTACCGCGTGAGCTCGTAATCCAGCTCACGTTTCAATTCGTCTCCCAAAATCGCCCTCCCGAGCTGTCTTCTCCACAATTGCCGTTAGGTCTGGATACGAAACATCCGTTAGGGCAATACTGGGAAGGAATAGTGGCTACAGAAGGACTGACCAATGACGATCTCCGCGGACCACTCTGCGCCCCGTACCGCCCCGGGCTCTGCGCCGGACCGGGACCAGCGCCCGACTGCCGAAAACGCCGTGACCGAAGCCGTCCGCAAGTTCGGCATCACGGTGGAGGACTACATGCTCCCCGCCCGGCACCAGATCCAGATGGTGGACCCGGAGGGCAGGCTCCTGGCCGAAGGCGAGCAGGGCACCGAACCCGGCCACGAATACCCGTTGCCCGGCGATGCCGAACTGCTGGCAGCGTACGAGCAGCTCGTCGTCGGACGCCGCGTCAACGACCAGAACTCGGCACTCGTCCGGCAGGGCCGCATGGCCGTGTACCCGTCCAGCCACGGGCAAGAAGCCTGCCAGGTGGCCGCGGCGCTCTGCCTCGCCGAGGGCGACTGGCTGTTCCCCACGTACCGGGACGCCGTGGCGGTCATGACCCGCGGGGTTGACCCCGTGCAGACCATGACCATCTTCCGCGGCGACTGGCACAGCGGCTACGACCCCGCCCAGCACAAGGTGGGCATCCAGTGCACGCCGCTGACCACGCAGCTGCTGCACGCCGTCGGCGTTGCGCATGCGGCCAAGCTCCGCGGCGAGGATACGGTGGTCATGGCCATGTGCGGCGACGGCGCCACCAGCGAAGGCGACTTCCACGAAGCCCTGAACTTCGCCGCCGTCTTCCACCTGCCCGTCATCTTCTTCGTCCAGAACAACAAGTACGCCATCTCCGTTCCGCTGGCGCACCAGTCCGTGGCGCCGTCCTTGGCGCACAAGGCCGTGGGGTACGGCATGGCCGGCGAACGCGTGGACGGCAACGACGTCGTCGCCCTCCTCGCCGTGCTGGACCGGGCCGTTGCGCTCGCCCGGGGCGGCTCGGGCCCGCTCCTGGTGGAGGCGAACACCTACCGGATGCAGGCCCACACCAACGCCGACGACGCCACCCGCTACCGGCAGGACAGTGAAGTTGCCGAGTGGCTGGCCAAGGATCCGGTGACCCGGATGCGGACGTACCTCACCGACCGCGGACTGCTGGACGACGACGGCGCCTCGCGGATTGCGGCGCATGCTGAGGATGTTGCCACTCAGCTTCGCGAGGGGCTGGGGGAGGAAGTTCCGGTGGACCCGCAGGAGCTCTTCCGCCACGTGTTCTCAGAACCAACACCCCAACTGAAGGAGCAGGCCGCCATGCTGGCCGACGAACTTGCCCGCGACGCAGCCTCCGGGGAGGCCTCCAAATGAGCCCGACAGTCACCACCTCCTCCGAGGCGAACGGCAACGTCAGCGCAGCCACCGCCCGGGCCGCCGCCTCCGCCGCTTCCGCGGCTGAGGCGTCCGGACCGCAGTCCATCACCATGGCCAAAGCCCTGAACACGGCCCTGGCCGATGCCATGCAGGCCGACTCCTCCGTCCTGGTCTTCGGCGAGGACGTGGGCCAGCTGGGCGGGGTCTTCCGCATCACCGACGGCCTCACCCGCACGTTCGGCGAGCAGCGCTGCTTCGATACGCCCCTGGCCGAGTCCGGCATTGTGGGCATGGCCGTGGGGATGGCCATGAACGGGATGCGCCCGGTGGTGGAGATGCAGTTCGATGCCTTCGCCTACCCGGCGTTCCAGCAGATCGTCAGCCACGTGGCCAAAATGCACAACCGCACCAAAGGTGCCCTGAAGCTGCCCATGGTGATCCGGGTTCCCTACGCCGGCGGCATCGGGGGAGTGGAGCACCACTGCGACTCCTCCGAGTCCTACTACGCCCACACCGCCGGCCTGAAGGTCTTCACGCCCGCCACCGTGGCCGATTCCTACCGGATGCTGCGGGAGGCCATCGACTCGGACGATCCCGTGATGTTCATGGAGCCCAAGAAGATGTACTGGTCCAAGGACATGGTGGACCTTGAGGAGCTGCGGTCTGCTCACGCTGCGAACCGCAAGGTGGGCAGGTCCTCGGAGGGGCGTGCCGCCGTCGCGCGTTCCGGCACTGACGCAACCTTGATCGCGTACGGGCCGTCCGTGCCCACCGCGCTCGCCGCCGCTGCCGCTGCCGCTGAGGAGGGGCGCTCGCTGGAAGTCATCGACGTCCGCTCGATCGTCCCGTTCGACGACGAGACCGTGTGCGCGTCCGTCCGCAAGACCGGCCGGGCCGTGGTGATCGCCGAAGCGCACGGCTTCGCGTCCGTGTCCTCCGAGATCGTGGCGCGCGTCCAGGAACGCTGCTTCCACTACCTCGCCGCACCGATCCGCCGCGTGACCGGATTCGACGTCCCCTACCCGGCACCGAAGCTCGAGCACTACTACCTGCCCGGCGTGGACCGCATCCTCGACGCCGTCGACAACCTCCAGTGGGAAGACTGACCAATGACCTCTGCACTGCAAGTATTCATGCTGCCCGATCTCGGCGAAGGCCTCACCGAAGCCGAACTGATCAACTGGCTGGTGGCCGTGGGCGACGAGATCCGCGTGGACCAGCCCATCGCCGAGGTGGAGACGGCCAAGTCCGTGGTGGAGGTGCCGTCGCCCTACGCCGGGACCGTGGCTGAGCTGCACGGCGAGCCCGGGCAGACGCTGGACGTGGGGAAGCCTTTGATTTCTGTTGCGCGCGTTGGCTCTCTTGCGGGGGCTGGCGCGGATGATGCCGCCCCCGCCCCTTCGCCGGACGAGGAGCCGGTGGTTGAAACCGCGGCCGCCAACGCCTACCGCGAGGAGGAGAAGGCAGGGTCCGGCAATGTGCTGATCGGCTACGGGACTCCCGGCGGTGCCGGGCAGTCGCGGCGCACCCGGGCCCCGCGGCAGCTTTCTGTGGTTGAGCCCGCCGAAGCCCCGGATCTGGACCTCTCGCTGCTCCGCACCCGGGTGCCGGGGAAGCTGGGCGCCGTCATTTCCCCGCTCGTCCGGCGGATGGCCCGGGAACACGGCGTGGACCTCGGCGACCTCCACGGCTCGGGCGACAGCGGGCTGATCATGCGCCGGGACGTTGAAGCGGCCATCAGCAGTCCTGACGTTGATGCTCGCCCTGTAGTTGAGGCCAGCCCTGTGGCTGAGCCGTCGCGGGCGGTGGGCGATACCCCGGCCGGGACCGATTCCCGCACGGGCCTGCCCATCTCCGCCCGGACGCCCGTGAAGGGTGTCCGCAAAGTTGTTGCGGCGAACATGACCCGCAGCCGGCAGGAAATTCCGGAGGCCACGGTCTGGGTCGACGTTGATGCGACCGCCTTGGTGGAGCTTCGGGCCGGGCTCAAGAAGTCCGATCCTCACAACGCGCCCGGCCTGCTCGCGTTCATTGCACGATTTGTCACAGCCGGGTTAAAACGATTCCCGGAGCTGAACACCCGGATCGAAGCCGCCGCCGACGGCGCCCAGGAGATCGTGGCATTCGACGGCATCAACCTTGGCTTCGCCGCGCAGACGGACCGCGGCCTGACGGTGCCCTCCATCCGCAACGCCGAGAAACTCAGCGCCCGCGAACTGGACGCGGAGATCCGCCGGCTCACCGCCGTCGTGCGCGAAGGGAAGGGGACGCCCGAGCAGTTGGGCAGCGGCACCTTCACGCTCAACAACTACGGCGTGTTCGGCGTGGACGGGTCCGCGGCCATCATCAACCACCCCGAGGTGGCAATCCTCGGCGTAGGGCGGATCATGGACAAGCCGTGGGTGGTGGGCGGCGAGCTCGCGGTCCGCAAGGTCACCGAACTGACGCTCACCTTCGATCACCGCGTGTGCGACGGCGGCACGGCAGCCGGGTTCCTCCGCTTCGTGGCGGACGCGATTGAGAACCCGGGGAGCGTGCTCGCGGAGCTGTGACATGAAGGCTGTGGTGGTGGGGGCGGGCATTGCGGGTCTTGTGGCGGCCCGCCAGCTCGGTCTGGCCGGCTGGGACGTGGAGCTCCTCGAGAAATCCGCGGCTCCGCGCCCTGACGGCTACATGATGGACTTCTTCGGTCCCGGGGTGGAGGCCGCAGAGCGGATCGGCCTCTACCCGCGGCTCGCAGAGGTGGCCTACCACGTGGAGGCAGCGGAGTACGTTGACGCCGCCGGGCGCCCCACGTCCAGCCTCGACTACGACCGGTTCGCCAGGCTTGCCGGCGGGAAGGTCCTGAGCCTGCTGCGGCCGGACATGGAACGTGCCGCCCTCGCTGCCCTGGAGGACGTGCCCCCGGGCCGGGTGCGCGTCCGCTACGGGGCGCCGGTGTCCCGGATCTGGGGTGATGACGACGGCGTGCGGGTCGCGGTGGACGGCTCACCGGACGTGACGGTCGCGGCGGACGTCCTGGTTGGTGCTGACGGCGTCCACTCCGCCGTGCGGGCCCGGGTCTTCGGCCCCGCGGCGGAGTACCTGCGCCCCCTGGGCATGCGTGCCGCCGCGTTCATCGTGACCGACCCCATCCTGAATGCCCGTTTCCGGAACCGGTTCGTCCTCACCGACAGCATCAACCGGATGGCCGGTCTCTACAGCCTCCGCTCCGACGAAGTGGCGGCCTTCATGGTCTACCGGGATGCCACCGGCATGCCGGGGCACCAGCGGTCCGGGAGCCCGCGGGAGCGACTGCGCCGGGAGTTCGCCGGACTCGGCTCCGCGGTGGACCGGCTGCTGGAACTGTGCCCCGAACATCCGTACGACGATCTGGTGGCACAGATTGTCATGCCGCACTGGCAGCGGGGACGGACCGTTCTGGTGGGGGACGCCTGCGGCGCCGTCTCACTCCTCGCCGGGCAAGGCGGCTCGCTCGCGATCGCCGGCGCCGCGCTGCTCGGGGACGTCCTGGGACCCGTGGCCTCACCTGCGGACATCAGCCCGGCACTCACCGAGTTCCAGCGCCGCTGGCGCCCCACGGTCCAGGAGGCCCAGGCCGCCGGGCGACGCACAGCATCATCGTTCCTCCCCGCCACCCGGACCCAGCGCCTTCTGCGGCAGTGGATCATCCGGGCCACCCATCTGCCCGGAATCGACCGGCTGGTTGCCCGGCAGATCGTGGGACGAATCGCGAAGTAGGCGGGGAATCAGGCACCGCTCCTGGGCCGGACAACCAGCACGGGACATGGTGCATGGTGCATCACCTGGCTGGAGATTGATCCGAGCCGCAGCCCTGCGAACCCGCCATGGCCCCGGGATCCCACAACCAGCAGGTCCGCATCTTTGCTGGCTTCCAGCAAAGCGGTGGCAGCCAGGTCACGGACGAGTATTCCCTCGATGTCCACGTCGTCAGCAGCGACGGCCTTCAGTGCGTCGGTCTGGAGACGCTCAGCGGAGTGAAAGGAGTCGTTACTGCCGCTGTCCTCTACCGTTGACGGCACTGGAGGGTAGTGCCACGCGGTAACGGCACGGACCTTGCCGTGCCGGAGACGGGCTTCATCCACGGCCCACCGAAGAGCGGCCAGAGACTGCTCGGAACCGTCGATACCGGCCACGATGAGGAACCTGCCGCTAGCGTCCATTTCTTCTGCCCTTCCACCCGCCGACTCACTGCCACCGCCCGGCAGTGCCAGTCTGTGCCCGTCGCCCGAACGGGTCAAGGCCACGCGGCTAACCTCCACGGACCCTTCCCGCTAGGGCCAAGGAAGCCGGACTAGAATCCGTTCATGCGTCTGGCGATCATTGGAGCGGTTCTGCTGGCGGCCGGCGCGGTGGCGGCGGTCACCGGGACGCTGCCCGCGGCTGACCTGGCCGCGCTGGTTGACCGGGTGGCGCCCATCCTGTTGTTCGTCGTCGCCATGACCGTGGTGACCGAGCTGGCCAGCGAGGCCGGCATCTTCCTGTGGATTGCGCGCCGGTTCCGGCACTGGGGCCGCGGCTACAGCTTCCTGCTCTGGCTGTTCCTGGCGGTGTTCGCCACGCTGAGCACCATCTTCCTCTCGCTGGACACCACGGCGGTGCTGCTGACCCCGGTGGTGGTCAGCGTGACCCGGCAGGCCGGCCTGCCGCCGCTGCCGTTTGCCCTGATGACCGTATGGCTGGCGAACACCGCGAGCCTGCTGCTGCCCATCTCCAACCTGACCAACCTGCTGGCGCAGCACAGCCTGGGCGGGATCAGCCCGGCCGGCTTCGCGGCCCTGATGTGGGCGCCGTCCCTCGCCGCGGTGCTGGTGCCGCTGGTGTTCATTGCCCTCGTTTTCCGCCGCGACCTGAGCAAACGCTATTCGCGGATCCCCGTGGGACGGGTCCGGCCGGATGCGGAAACCGGAAGCCCGACGGCGGCCTCCACGGACCGCGTCCTGCTCGGCGGCACCGCCGTGGTGCTGGCGCTGCTGCTGCCGGCGCTGGTGTCCGGGGTTCCGGTCTGGATCCCCGCCGCGGCCGCCGCGCTGGTCCTGGCTGCGGTCTTCGCGTTCCGCCGGCCCCGGGTCCTGAAGGTGCAGCTGGTGCCGTGGTCCCTGCTGCTGTTCGCCTCCGGACTCTTCCTGGTTATGGAAACCGCCCGGCACCTGGGCGCCTCTGCATTCGTGGGCCAGCTCGCCGGCACGGGGGAGAGCTTCCCGGAGCTGCTCCGGCTGGCCGCCACCGGCGCCGCGGGTTCGAACGTGCTGAACAATCTGCCCGCCTACCTGCTGGCCGAACCCCTGGCTGAGACGCCGCAGCGGATGGCGGCGCTGCTCATCGGGGTCAACGCCGGCCCGCTCATCACGCCGTGGGCCTCGCTGGCCACCCTGCTCTGGCACGACCGGCTGGTGCGGATGAACGTCCTGATCACCTGGCGCGGGTACGCGCTGTTCGGACTGATGGTGGCGCCGCTGACCGTGTTCGCGGCGGTTCTGGCACTGACGGCCGCGGGGTAGTTTTAGACCAGACGGGAGGGAACGCCTTGAATCCAGCTAAAGATGAGATTGTGTCCGGATACAGCCGCGTGCGGCGGGAACTCGATGCCTGGCTGGCAGGCGCTACCGCGGAGGACCTTCGCCGGAGGAGCAACGGCACGAAGTGGACCAACGAGGAACTGCTCTTCCACATGGTCTTCGGGTACATGGTGGTCCGGGCCCTGCTTCCCCTGGTCCGCCTGGTCAGCCGACTGCCTGCCCCGGCAGGTAGGGCGTTCGCGGCGGTACTCAACGCGGGAACCCGGCCCTTCGACGTCGTGAATTATTGGGGCTCCCGCGCGGCGGCGACGGTCTTCAACCACCGGCGGATGGCGCGGAAACTCGGTAAGACCATCGAATCCCTGTCACGGCAGCTGGACCGCGAGACTCCCGGCAGCCTGTCCCGCTCCATGCCGTTCCCGGACAGATGGGACCCGTTCTTCAGACCCGTCATGAGCCTGAACGATGTCTACGCCTACCCCACCCAGCATTTCGACTTTCACGCCAAACAGCTGAGCCTGCCTCCGGCGTAACGCTGCGCGGGGACAGAATATAGATCAGCTATCCGCCGAAACCGCTCACGAGAAGGAGTGCCCATGCTCAGCCTGCAGGACATTGACAACATCGTCCTCAATGGAGGCGTCGTGGTGGACGCAGCCGGCGAGAAAATCGGCTCCGTGGAACAGATCTTCACCAGCGGCGATTCGGGGGAGCCGGCATTCGTCACCGTGCGGACCGGCCTGTTCGGCATGTCCGAATCCTTCGCCCCGCTCTCGGGTGCCAGCCTCGATGAGTCCGTGATCAGGGTCGCGTACGCGAAGGACACGGTCAAGAACGGCCCGCGCATCGAGAGTGACCGCGGCGCCATCACGGAGACGCAGGAACAGGAACTCTACAGCTACTACGGGCTCTACCCGGACGCATCCGGTGAAGCCAATGGAACGGGCAACGGGCAAAGGAACGACGACGGCGAACCGTCCGCGGGGCAGGCGCCCCTACCCCCGCACCCGCTGCCTCACGGCGGGCCGCCACCCGCGCCGCCGCACCTTCACAAACACGTGCCCCCGCACCCGCACCCGGGTCCGCACCCGCATCCCGGTCCGCACCCGCCGTCGGGTCCCCACTGATGAGAACGGAAGCGGCCATTTGGGCGGAGCGTGTATCGAAATCCCTGGGCGGGTTCCCTGTACTGGACGACGTAACCCTTCGCGTGGGGCGCTCGGAAATCCACGCCTTGGTCGGGCTGAACGGAGCAGGGAAGACGACGTTGATGCGGATCCTGCTTGGCATGCTCAAACCGGACAGGGGTTCGGCTCACCTGGCGGGACTTCCGGTCTCCGGCGCAGGAGCGCAAGTGTGGTCACGGGTCGGGCAGATGCTGGAGACCCCGTTCGCGTATCCGGAGCTGACCGCTCACGAGAATGTGTACTGTTCCGCCCGCCTGCACGGATTGAGGAAGGACGCCGCCAGTTCCGCCGCGGGACGGGCATTGTCTGACCTGGGTCTGGACGAATATGCGGACCGGCGCAGCGGGACGCTGTCGCTGGGGAACCGGCAGCGCGTCGGTTTGGCAGCCGCCCTGGTCCAGGGACCGGACGTGCTTGTCCTGGACGAACCGACCAACGCACTGGACCCGCGCGGTGTCATCGTTCTTCGGCGGTTGCTCCAGGAAGCACGTACGGATAGGGGCGCGGCGATCCTGGTCTCCAGCCACCACCTTGACGAGGTTGCACGGATGGCTGACAGGATCAGCGTGCTTCACCGCGGAAGGATCATCGGCACGCTGCAGCCCGGGGCCGTGGACCTCGAACGCAGCTTCTTTGACTTGGTCCTGCAGTCCGACCTGAACGAGCAGGAGTAACGGTGGGCGCTTCCGGAACGGCCCGGGAGTTCGAGGCACTCAAGTTCCGCCGGGCACCGGTGGTTTGGACGGTCTCGGCCCTGATCGGCATTGCCCTGCCGGTGCTCGCAGCGGCCTTCATGGTCGCGGCCACCACCGACGGGTCCAGCCAGATCGGCCTCAAAGCCGCCGCCATGCTGACTGGTACGGGCTGGGCCGGGTATCTGGCAATGGTGGGAATGCTGCTGTCCGTCGGGGCACTGATGGGTATCGGCTTCGTAGTGTGCTGGTGCTTCGGCCGCGAGTTCACCGAAAAAACCGAGGCGTGCCTGTTTGCCCTGCCGGTCACCCGGCGGCGGCTTGCCTACGCGAAGTTCACGGTGATCCTTCTCTGGTCCCTGCTGCTGTGCCTGGTCAGCGTCGCCGTTGCCTTTCTTGCCGGCGCCGTCATCGGACTCGGCCTGCCCGGCACGGAAGTTCTGGTGGCCGCCGGCAAGGCATGGTGCGGCGGCGCCCTGGCGGCCCTGCTGGCGTGCCCGCTCGCCGTAGTGGCCAGCGTGGCACGCGGCTATCTTCCCGGCGTCGGCGCCCTGGTCCTGCTGGTGGTCACCACCCAGGTGGTGACGGCATTTGGCGCCGGAGCCTGGTTTCCCTACGCGGCACCCGGGCTGTGGATGGGCATGGGCGGCGCGGCCGCCGCCGAAACGGTCAGCCCTCTGCAGCTCTTCCTGTGCGTCCCGGTCTCCGCGCTCGGCATCGCCGCAACGGGCCAGTGGTGGAAGAACATGCAAATCAGCTCCGGCTGAGGTCAGTCACGGGCGGTGCTCGTCCTCGTAAACGTCCGGGACGCCGTCGTGGTCCGTGTCGACGGCCTCTTCCGCCTCCACGGCACGGTACTGGCGGTTCCGGGTGACGAGCACTGCTGAGGCCAGGAGGGCGGCCAGCAGCGACGCGGCCAGGATCCCCACCTTGGCGTGGTCGTCGTGGACGCTGCCCTGTCCGAAGCTCAGCTCGGCCACCAGGAGCGAAACCGTGAAGCCGATCCCGGCCAGGAGGGACATCCCGAACACGTCAATCCACTTCAGCGACTGGTCCAGGGACGCCCTGGTGACTTTGGTGAGGAGCCAGGTGGTGCCCAGGATCCCGGCCGGTTTGCCCAGCACCAGGGCCACGATGATGCCGATGGCCACGGGGTCCGTCAGGGCCGCGGCCAGGCCGCCCCAGCCGCCCACGGCCACACCGGCGGAGAAGAAGGCAAAGACCGGGACGGCAATGCCGGCGGAAATCGGCCGGAACCGGTGTTCGAAGATCTCGGCCAGGCCAGGACCCGCCGCGGGGCCGCCGCTGGCAGCGGACCGGATCACCGGGACGGCGAACCCCAGCAGCACACCCGCCACGGTGGCATGGATACCGGAGGCATGCACCAACGCCCAGGTGAGCACACCGAGGGGAAGCAGAATCAGCCACGCCGCAGCGGGCTTGGCGCCGAAGAACCGGCGGTATTTCTGGGCCAGGAAGGCATAGACGGCCAGCGGAATGAGGGCCAGCAGCAGCGGGCCGGCCTGGATGTTGCTGGAATAGAACACCGCGATAATGCTGATGGCCAGCAGGTCATCCACCACGGCCAACGTCAGCAGGAAGATCCGCAACGCACTGGGCAGGTGGGAGCCGATAATCGCCAACACGGCCACCGCGAAAGCGATGTCCGTCGCCGTGGGGATGGCCCAGCCCCGCAAAGTTTCAGGGCTGGCCAGATTGATGAGCGCGTAGATGGCGGCAGGGACCGCCACGCCGCCGACGGCCGCCGCGATGGGCACCACGGATTTACTGAACTGGCGGAGGTCGCCGGCCACGAACTCACGCTTCAGTTCGAGCCCCACGAGGAAGAAGAAGATGGCCAGCAACCCGTCGGCCGCCCAGGTCCCCAGGCTCAGGTCCAAATGCCAGGGCTCGTACCCGACGCGGAAATCGCGCAGCGCAAAGTAGCTCCCGGAAACCGGGGAATTTGCCCAGATCAGGGCGAGGACGGCTGCGGCGACCAGCAGGATGCCGCCAACGGTTTCCTTCCGCAGGATCTCGCCGATGCGCAGCACTTCGCCGTAGCTGCCCCGTCCCAGAACGGAGGAACGCGGCGAAGCAGGCGGAATTTTGCTCATGAAAGTGTCCTAAAAATCGGGTCGACAAAAATACTGCCGACCAGACTTCCCGGCTCACCTCCTGCAAGTCTACCCGCCGGCATCTCCCGGGCTGCTAGGCGCCGAGCGTGGTCTGATGAGGCCTGACGGCGATGAAGATGGCCAGCGCGGCGGCCTGGACGACGGTCAGGGTGACGGCGAGGGCCAGTATTGACTGCTCGTACAGCACCCCGATGAGTACGCTTCCGGCCAGCCAGGCCAGGCCGTAGCAGGCAGTGAAGATGCCGTAGGCGCTGCCACGCCTTCCTGCCGGGGCCAGCTCGGCGACGGCGGCGCGCATGGTGCTTTCCTGGACGCCCATGGCGGCGCCCCAGAACAGCACCCCGGCGACTGCCAGCGGGGTGCTGCTGCTGAAACCGAGCCAGGGGACGGCCGCTGCGAGTAGGGGAAGGGCAAGCAGGACCTTCAACCCGATCCGGTCATAGAGCCAACCCGAGGCCAGGGCCGCCACAGCGTCCACCGCCATAGCCACCGCGTACGGGACGGGAACGAGCGCAGGCGGCAGCAGTCCGGTGGCGACGAGATGGAACGAGAGCAGCCCGAAGGTTGCATAGCCGAACATGGTCAGGCTGCTGAATGCGGCGTACGTCCAGAACTGCCGGGGCATCCGTCCCGCCGTTGGGGGCGCCAGCGTGGCCGGGCCCGGCCCGGCGGATCCTGACGTCATGCCAGGCTTTCCATGCGGGAAGGACACCTCATAGACGGAGGGGTCCGGGATGCGATTTCTCAGCCAGAAGAGAAGCAGCATCGCCGCCGCCCCGGGAACAGTGAGCAGGAGGAACCCCGGGCCGTAGCTGCCGGAAAGTGACAGGGCCGCGCCGATCAGCAGCGGGCCGAGGAATGCGCCCACCTGATCCAGTGCCTCGTGGAACGCGAACGCCTTGCCGCGGCCCAGGGCGGTGCCGGCCTCGGCGAGCATGGTGTCCTTCGCCGGACTCCGCACGGCCTTGCCCAGACGTTCCGCCAGAACAAGCAGGCACGCGATCCACAAGGCGCTGGTCATCCCGAGCAGCGGCACCGACAGCGCCGTGAGGCCGTAGCCCGTGATCGCCAGGGCCCACCGCAGCCGGGGCCGGTCCGCCAGGCGCCCGAAGACCAGGCGCAAAACGAGGGCCACTGCCTCGCCCGCGCCCGTGATGACGCTGATCAGAAGGGCAGAAGCGCCAAGTGCGCCGAGGAACGGGCCCGTGACGCTCCTGGCCCCTTCGTAAACCATGTCCATCAGGGCGCTGATAATGCCGAAGACAAGGATGAACCGGAACGCGGTCAGCGGTGGTCCCGCCACGCTCCGGCCAGCGAAGCCCGCGTCTGTGCCCTTCACTTACTGCGCAGGCAGGGTGCTGAGAGCTGTCAGGGCGGAGAGTTTGTCTTCGCCGATGGGCTCCTCGGGCAGCAACGGAATCAGGCCCACCCTGCCGGTCAAGGTGTGCACCTTCGCGATCTGCTCAATCTCATTCGCCGCGCGGGCCTGCAGGAAGGGCGTCCGGGGGTGCGCGGCGGCGATCGAATTGTTGATCACCCAGGCCCACGGGTGAATGCCCGCCCTTTCCAGGTCAGCCTGCAGCTCTTCGGCTTCCAGCACCGGTGTGGTTTCGGCGAGCGTGACGAGAACAACCTTGGTCTGGGTCGGATCCTGCAGGCGCATGAGGGGCGTCACGAATCCCATGGTGTCGCCAACCTGGCGGGCGATCTCCCGGTGATAGGAGCCGGTCGCGTCCAGGAGCAGCAGTGTGTGACCGGTCGGCGCCGTGTCCATCACCACGAAGTGCCGGCGGGATTCCTGCACCACCTTGGAGAACTGCCTGAACACAGCCACCTCGTCGGTGCAGGGGGACAGGAGGTCCTCGGCCAGTGCCGCGCGCCCTGCATCGTCCAGGTTCCGGCCCTTGGTCTGCATGACGTGGGTGCGGTATTCCTGGATGGCCGCTTCGGGGTCGATGCGGGAGACCTGCAAACCCTGAACCACCCCGTGGAGGGTGTCGGTGAGGTGGGCCGCAGGGTCGGTGGTGGTGAGGTGGACCGAGTGCCCGCGTCGTGCCAGGGCAACAGCGATGGCTGCAGCGACCGTGGTCTTCCCCACCCCGCCCTTGCCCATACACATCACCAGCCCGTGGCCGTCCAGTTCTATTTCGTCCAGCAGGGCAGCCAGCGGCCGGTCCTCGACCTCGGGCACTCGCCCGTCTTGGGCAGTGATGTCCGTTCCGGACGTGGGCACAAAAAGGGACTCAAGTGCGGGTATGCCCACCATGTTTCCCGGCTTCAATTCCAAAATATCGCGGGGTAGGCCGGCCACAGCCGCGGGAATGGCGGCCATGGCCGCCGCTTCGCGGGCGCGCAGCGCCCGGGCCAGCTCCTCGTCGCCGGCGGCTTCCGGCAGGACGCCGTTGACGACGACGTAGCCGCCTCCGATTCCGATCTGGTTGAGCTCGAGATAGGTCCGCTCAATCTCGCCCAGCGACGACGTCTGGGCGCGGCTGACCAGCACAAGCCGGGTTCTGGCGGGGTCCGTGAGGGCCTGCACCGCTTTGGCATAAACCTGCTTATGCTTCTCGAGCCCGGACAGCGGCCCCAGGCAGGACGGGTCTCCCTTGCCGGCCGCCAGGAAGTCGGTCCACGAGCCGGGCAGCTGCAGCAGCCGGATCGTGTGGCCTGTGGGGGCGGTGTCGAAGACGATGTGGTGATACCCACCGTAGGGGCCGTCGTCGGTCAGCAGGTTGGTGAACTCGTCGAAGGAAGCGATCTCCGTGGTGCAGGAACCTGAAAGGCTCTCGGCGATCCCGATCAGTTCCGCTTCCGGGAGGATTCCGCGAACGGGAGCGATGATCCGTTCGCGGTAGGCCGCAACGGCCTGCTCCGGATCGATTTCCAGCGCAGAGAGACCAGGCACATCCCGGATGGCAGTGACGGTGTTCCCGATGGTCACTCCGAATACCTGCCCCACGTTGGACGCGGGATCGGTACTAACGAGCAGGACGTTCCTCCCGGCCTTCGCGAGCGTGAGCGCGGTTGCACACGCCACGGAAGTCTTACCCACGCCGCCCTTGCCCGTAAAGAACAGGAACCGGGGAGGGTTCTCAAGGAATTTCACGCTCCCATGCTATCGATCACCATCGATTCCATGGAAGGAGCGTTCCCGGCTGTCTGATGGTGGGTAGTGGAGGCTGCAGAACTTGAGTACTGGTTACTCGTGCATCGCGTCCGCATATTCGGTTTACTTATCGTGCCGGCGGGATTCAGGGTTGGTGCCGCAATGATCTCCGCCGGCGCTATCGTCGCAGGACCTGACGCGATTGTAGGGCCCGCCAATCGCGACGTGGACAGGAGCAGGAGGTTCACATGCGAGTTAGAGTTTCAACCGGAGAGGCAGTGGATCCTATGGATTGCCCCCACCAGTTTGTGGGCCGTTGCGATGAGTGTTCGGCTGCGCTAGGGCAGGCGCAGTTGGCCGATCCGCTGCTCGCAAACCCCTGGAAACTCGGGTTATCCAGTTCTACCGCAGCACCCCAGGATTCTTACGCGGAGCCGCCAAGATGACGGGCCGCCCCCTGCGGCCGGCCCCAGCACCCCAGCACCCGTCGCCGCAGGAGGCCAATGTGACCCGCCGCGTGAGTAACAGAGCTTTCCTCGTCCCGGGCCTGCTCGCGCTGGTCCTGGCGGCCGGTGCTTGCAGCAGCCCGCCGCCTCCGACGCCCACTCCGTCACCGGACCAGACGGTGGGAACTCAGGTATACGTCACGGCCTACACCTGGCAGGACAACACCCCTGCGGGCTCGCCGATTATCAGCCACCCGGTGCTACACAAGACGGCCGGCGGAACCGGTACCTATGAGGATCCGGTGACCGTCGCCGTCGGACATTCCCTGGCGACGGGACAAGACGTCCTTGACTTTGCGCCGGGAACCCGGATTTACCTGCCGCACGTGCGGCGGTACTTCATCGTGGAGGACACCTGCGGGGACGGGCCCACGCCCCAGGACGGCGCCTGCCACACCGGAGCGGAAGAATTCGGCGATGCGTCGATTTGGCTTGACATGTGGATTGGCGGCGAAGGAGAAAGCGGCAGGTCTGCCCGCCAGTGCACGTTCAAAGTGACGGGCGTGCACCGGGCCGTGTTCGATCCTCCTGACAACTACGTGGTGGCGACCGGGAACGGCGTGATCCACGATGGCAAGTGTGATTCGGGCTACGGCAACGAGCTGGTCACCAAGTGACGTGTCGCTACTTGTCCGCGTCTCCGGGGCGGCGTGACTGCGCCCGGATTTCCGCTTCCTCCTCGTAGGCGCGCAGGTCGTTGGCCTGGTCGGCGGCATCACCGTGCCAGTCCTCGCCGCTGACCTGGTGCTCGAACTCCTGGGTGGGCTGCTCGTCCTCCAGCGCCTCCACCGTCTCGTCGACCTTCTTCTGCCCTGACTCATCGCCCATGATGTCGCCTTGCCTCTCGTCGGTGTTCCTGCTGCGGGCACCGGAACGGTGCTTGAGCCTTCAGCTTAGATCCGGCGGCCGGGTTCTGGGTGACTTGCGTCGGGCGCTAACTGAACTCCTGACAAGTACGACGCCGGCACTCGAGGTGAGTGCCGGCGTCGTACTTGAGTGCGAGAGGGTTCCCCGGAAAGCCACATTAAGTGCGAGAGGGTTCCCCGAAAAGCCACATTAGGTGAGAGAGCGTTGCTGTACTTTAGCTGCCGATCGACGGCGTCGCCGGCACCTCAGTGCGCTTCTCGGACCGCTCGTTGGGGACGGTGAGCATGATGGCGATGATGGCCACCACCACCATCAGCAGGTTGAACAGGATGCCCACGGCACCGCCGAACCGAAGCGCCACGTTCTCCTGGTTGCCGATGAACAGGCCCCAGGACTGGATGGTGGCGGGGTCCATGGCCTGGGCCGCGACGTAGAGTGCCGCCGAGATCGCCACGCCGATCGCGTTGCCCAGTGACGAGGCCATCTTGTAGATGCCCGCGGCTGCCCCGGCTTCGTCGTCGGGCACGTTGGACAGCGCAGCGTCCGTGGACGGCGTCGCGTAGAAGCCCAGGCCGATGCCGAACAGGGTGAAGCCGATGACGGCCAGCACAATGTACTGCCCGATCAGCGTGAACGTCATGGACGTCATGAGGATCCCGACGCCGGCGATCGCGCTGCCCCAGATCATGGGCCGCTTCGGTCCGAAACGCTGCAGCAGCTTCTCACCCACGCGGATGGTGGCCAGGATCGCCACCAGGTAGCCGAGGGTCAGCAGGCCCGACTGCAGGGAGGTCATTCCCGCGGCCACCTGCACCAGTCCCAGGGACACGATCAGGGTCCCGGCCGCGCCGTTCAGCAGGAAGTTGGACAGGGTGGCGCCGGCGAACGTGGCGTTGCCGAACAGCTTCAGGTTCAGGACCGGGTTGCTCCTGCTGGTCTCGATCCCGAAGAACACCAGGGCGCCCACCACGGCCACCACGACCAGCCCGATGCCGGTCAGGCTGAGCCAGCCGATCCGCGGGCCCTGGGAGATGTACACGTTCAGTGCCACCAGCGCGATGATGAGGGTGATCATGCCGCCCCAGTCGAACCGGCCGCCGGCCTTGGCCGCGGACTTGGACTCCGGGGTGCCGCGCAGCAGGACGAGCGCCACGACGGACAGAACGATCGAGATCCAGAAGATGGAGCGCCAGCCCAGGAACGACGTCGCCATCAGGCCGCCGAACAGGGCGCAGAAGCCCGATCCGCCCCAGGAGCCGATGGACCAGAAGGACAGCGCCCGCTGGCGGTCCTTCCCTTCGTAGTAGAACTTCACCAGCGCCATGGTGGAGGGCATGATGCACGCCGCGGACAGCCCCTGGACCACGCGGCCGCCGAGCAGCGCGGCAGCGGTGAGGCCGCCGGCGTTCTCCGGGGTCAGGGCGATCAGGAGCGAGCCGAGGATGCTCAGGTAGATGCCGGCGTACATGATCTTCACACGGCCCAGCCGGTCCGCGAGGCCGCCGGCCACCACAATGAAAATTCCGGAGAACAGGGACGTGATGGACACGGCCAGGTTCCCCAGGGTCCGCTCGATCCCCAGCGACCCCTGGATGCCGGGGATAACGTTCAACAGGGTCTGCGCGAACAGCCAGAAGTTGATGACCGCCAGGACAATGCCGATCAGCCACGCATCGTTCGGCTTCCACTGGGTTTGGGTTTTTGTTGAGGACTGGACAGTACTCATGGCTTACGGCTTTCGGGAGAGGTACGAAAGTGCTGCAACTACCTGGGCCTGCACGCCCAGGGACAGCGTCGGATCCAGCACCGGCGCGAAGAAGGGGGAGTGGTTCCCCGGGACGTCCTGGGAAACAGTCCCGCGTTCGACGGCGGCGCGGTACTTTTCCGGATCATGGCCGCCCAGGAGCCAGAACGTGTATGGAACGCCGAAGGCGTCCGGGATGCGGCTGAAGTCCTCCGACGCGGTCTGCGGGGTGGCCTGGAGCACGGTGCCGGCATCGAAGTGTTGGGTGAAGGCCGCCGTGACCTTGTCGGTTACGGCGGCGTCGTTGCTGGTCAGCGGGAACTGGTCGTAGTACTCAAAGTCCGGCTCCTGCGGCGATCCCGCAGTGACACACTCGCCCCGGACGATCCGCTCGATCGCGGCGAGCACCGCGGACCGGACCTGGTTGTCGTAGGTGCGGATGTTCAGCAGCAGCGTGGCGCGGTCCGGGATGATGTTCGATTTCGTCCCCGCGTTCAGCGCCCCCACGGTGACCACGGCGAAGTCCCCGGGCTTCGTCTCGCGGGCCACAATGGTCTGCAGCCGGAGCACGATCGAGGACGCCAGCACCACCGGATCCACGGCCATGTGCGGCATGGACCCGTGCGCGCCCTTGCCGTAGACCGTGATCTTCAGCGAATCCCCGGCGGACAGGACGGGACCGGCTGTGGTGGCCAGCGTCCCCGCCGCGATGGGCATCACGTGCTGGGCGAGCGCGACGTCGGGGCGCGGCACCTTGGTGACCAGGCCGTCGTCGACCATTGCCTGCGACCCGGCACCGATCTCCTCCGCAGGCTGGAACAGCGCTACGTAGGTTCCGGACCACCCTTCGCGGCCGTCCGCCATCAGCTTGGCGGCGCCGAGCAGGGTGCTGACGTGTACGTCATGCCCGCAGGCGTGCATCACGCCCTCCACCTCCGAGGAGTAGGGGAGCCCCGTGGCCTCGGTGACGGGGAGCGCATCCATGTCGGCGCGGGCCAGGACGGTGGGGCCCTCGCCATTGGTGAGGACGCCCACGACGCCGGTGCCTCCTATGCGCGTGACGTCGTATCCGAAACTGGTGAGTTTCTCCTCGACGAGCCGGGAAGTCTGCTGCTCCTCGAGGCTCAGTTCCGGATGTCGATGGAGGGTGGTGTAGAGGTCCCGGACCAAGCCGAGTTCCGCCTCAAGTCCTGCCAAAACTGTCTCGTAGCCACTCATGCGAATCACTCTCTGAGGAGTCGGGGCGCCCGGGCCGGCCAGGCGCAACTGGCATATTTAGCTTAAACCCGCACGGAACAGCCGGAGGGTGATTTGTTCTGAACAGCGTTCTCTCAGGAGGCTGGCCGGCCCACGACGTTGGCGCTCGTCAGAGCGGTTTTCTTCAACTCCTGCAGTATTTCCAGCTGTTCCCGGTTGATGCTTATGAGAAGTTCGATCTCTTCCTTTGCCCTGATGTTGGTGTCGAAGTCGTGTTGGGCCATGGCCGCGGCGATGGCGTCCTGCCGCTTGGCGGCGATGAGGAGGATGGCACCTTGGAGTCCTGCCAGCATGGAGAGCAGCAGGTTCAGGAGGATGTAAGGATATGGGTCCCATGCCCTGGTAGCCAGGGCCCAGCTGTTGATGGCGGCCCAGATGATCATGAAGCCTATGAAACTTCCGACGAACGGCCAGCTTCCCATCCCGTTCCGCATGACGTCGGCGGCGCGTTGACCTTTGGTCAGGGAAGCTTTGTGTTTCTCGTGCCAGGTGTTCTGTTGATCGGTCATCACTCAGACTAAGCCCGGCCAGTAAGATGTGCCGGGTGAGGCGAAACGGTGGGGGACTTAGGGTAACCAAGCAGGAGTGGATCAAATACGGTGCACTTTTTGTGCTGGCAGTGGTTGCGTTCGGCGTGGCGGCTCTTGCCCTGACGAATCCGCGGGGGCCGAGTGAGTCCGCCCCTGTGCAGGCCAGGCCAGTGGCGGCCCCCACCGCTCCTGCCTCGCCGGCTCCCGCCTTGGCTGCTCCCGCCTTGGCTGCTCCCGCAGCAACCTCTTCGGCTGCTGCTACGGCTACTCCTACTGCCTCTGCAGCTGCCAACCGGCTGCGAATTGAGCTTCCCGCGAAGCCTGTCCTTCTGATTCTTGGCGATTCGTACACCGCAGGGGTGGGTGCAGCCCGGAAGGACCAGGGATGGGCGTATGTTGTTGCCCGCTCTCTCGGGTACCCCACCAACATCGACGGCGAGGGCGGAACCGGTTTCGCGTGGGGCGGCGGTGCGCAGGACGATGGCGGGCGTGAGTTCGAAGTCCGGCTGCGCGAAATCTCCCGGGACCTGCGCTTCGTCCCCAACCTCCTTATTCTTCAGGGCGGCCAGAACGACGCCCAGCTCAACAATCCCGACGAGCTGAAGACCGCCACGGCCCAGACCATCGAAGCCGCCCGCAGGTTCTGGCCGGGCGTCCAGGTGGTGGTCCTTGGACCCTCCGCCCCGCAGCCCCTCGCCGAGGAACTGCGCGGCGCAAACACCGCCGTCCGGGCCGGGGCCGCGGCAGCCAAGGCCCCCTTCATAGACGCCTACGAGGCCGGCTGGTTCACAGGTGCCAACAGCCCGGGGTTCAACGCTGACGGAGCACACCCGAACACCGCCGGCCACGCTTACCTCGCGGAGAAGTTCCTGGCGGCCTGGGCCACCCTGACAAAATGAGCCGCACAGTCCGTGAAGACTGGACGGCGCATCTGTCATGAGTAGGAATGGCTAGGCCGCGTCCACCATGCTCACGCGGCCGGTCAACTCCAGCCAGAGCTCGTACTCGCTGGCCAGGCCGCCGGGGCACGCCAGGGCCAGTTCCATCAGACCGTTGCCGCTGGTTGCGCGCGCGGCCATCCGGTAGACGACGTCGGCATTGTTGTTGTTCTTGAAGCGGAGTTCTGCCTGCTGCAGTTCGATGTCCTTGCTGCCGTCGCGCAGGTTCACGTAGGTTGACCGGGTGTCGTCGACGACGTCCACCGGCGTGCCCACCGACTTCCGCACACCCTCGATTTCAGACGCCATGACCTGCGCCGTTGCGGCCTCATCGCCGATACCGCCGATGGGGTTCATGGTGGCCTGATACGTGGTGAACGTGCACTGCAGGTTGGAGTTCCGGTAGTTGACCATGCCCTCCTTTGACTAGTTCGGTGGTCCAGCCCTGGGGCTCCCGGACGGACCATACCGGCGCGCTGCTGAAATCGGACGCGTCAAAGAGGTAGACGGCGCCGCCCTCAGCGCCGCCCTCGGTGGCGCCCGTGTCAGCCAGCTCCCCGGCGCCGGCAGACTCTGCCGGCGCCGCAGATTCGGTGGCTTTGAGGTCCGGGAGCGCATCCGGCCGGTTGTTGCTCGGCAGGCCGTTGAACGCCATCACGCCGGCCACAACGATCACGGCAACCACCCCCACGCCGCCCGCAACCCAGCCCCACACGGGCATGCCCTTCTTCGGCGGGGCCTGCAAGAAAATGGTGCCGGGGTTGTGCTGCCGGCCGGCCGCCGGCGGGATGGGCGGGTACGGACTGCCGTCCGGCTGCGGCCACTGCGGCTCTTTGTGCGGCTGCTCCGGCCATCCGGGCTGCTGGTTGTTGGTCACGTGGTCCCCCAATATTCGGCGCGAGAAGTGCAGCTACCAGCATGCCGGTCGTCCTCCGCAGGCCGCGATGGGGAGCGCTGCCCATCGCGGCCGGAAGGGCGCAGGCGCGTGCTCGATAAGTGGACGCCCGCACCCGGCTGAGCGCCGCCGTCGGGCCTTCCGCGCCTGCCGAGCCTCCCTGAAACTCAATGGCTCGTGGGTAGAATCGAGGCCAGAAGAACGCAACGTGCATTCCGGAGGTACGGAGTAACAATGTCAGAATGGCTCGAAGTCGGCGCGGATACGTACGTGCTGGTCACCGAAGGTTCACTGCTGAATACCGGCCTGGTGGTCGGTTCGGAACGGGCCATGGTGGTGGATACCGGCTGCGGGCCGCGGCAGGGACGCGAGATCCTGGATGCGGTGCGCGAGAAGACGGACCTGCCGCTCGTCGTCGTCAATACCCACGCGCACTATGACCATTTCTTCGGTAACGCCGTGTTCGCCTCCGACGGCGTCACCGAGTTCTGGGCGCACGAAAACTGTGCCCACGAGATCGACAGCCACGGGGACCTGCAGCGCCGCTTCGTGGGAACGCTGGAGCCGGAGATGTCCACCGGTGAAGGCGAAAACGTGGAGCTGGTGGTGCCCAACGCGATCGTCCGGGACCAGCCGGTGCTGGTGGACCTCGGCGGGGTCACCGTCACCCTCTTCCACCTGGGCCGCGGCCATACCGACGGCGACCTCCTCGTCGGCACGCCCACCACCCTGTTCGCGGGCGACCTCGTGGAACAGGGCGCGCACCCCTCCTTTGAGGACTCCTACCCGGAGGAATGGGCTGACTCCCTGCGGCACATCTCAGCCCTGCGCCACCGTTACGAATTCCTCATCCCCGGCCACGGCGAACCCTGCACCGACCAGTTCGTCAAGACCATGGCCAACACCATGACCACCGCTGTGCGCCAGGCCCAGCTGTCCATCCGCGAGGCGCCTTCCGATGCCACGAAGGCCATCCCCGTGCTGCCTTACGGCCCGGAACAGTCGCGCTGGTTCATCAAGAGGCTGCAGGAGACCCGGCCGCTGCACTAACAGCAACACGGGGTCAGTTTCCGCCCGATAATTAGGGATTATTGGGCACGGAGTGACCCCGCGTTGGAAGCTTGGGCCGGGCGCGGGTGATCAGCGCATGGATGAGCAGGGCCACGAACACCGCCGCGCAAAGTAGCGCGCCGATCTCGAGTGTGGCGCTGATGCCGCGTCCACTGGGGTGAAGATCCGGGGCCATGTTGGCCGCGAGCACCGCGCCGGAGACGGCCGTGCCGAAGGAGCTGCCCACGGTCCGCAGGACCTGATTGAAGCTCACGGAACTGCCCAGCTCCTCGCTGGCCACGCTGCGTGCGATCAACGCCGGCATGGCGGCATAGCTCGCACCCATGCCCAGGCCCAGGGCCAGCATCCCGGCCAGGAGTTCCCACAGCTGGGTGTGTGCAATCCAGAGCAGCATTCCGGCGGCGGCCATGATGCCGGCGCCGATGGGCAGCAGGGTGGCGAGCTTGACCCGGTGCGCCAGCCGTCGCACCAGCCGGTTGGCGCTGAAGCTTCCCACCGACAGCGGGAACATCACGAAGCCGGCCCACAGTACGGGCAGCGCCACGCCGTAACCGGTGGCGGCGGGAGCCTGGGCGATGAGGCTGGAAATGGAAAGGCCGATGTACATGGCGGCGCCCAGTCCAATGGCGGTGCTGTTGGCCAGCAGCACGTCCCCGTTCCGGAGGACCCGCAGGTTGATCAGCGGGTTCGGGCTGCGCAGTTCGGCCCGGACCCAGGCCGCGAGAAGGGCGGCGGCCACGGTGAAGGCGGCGACGGTCAGCGGTGAAGCCCATCCCCAGTTGGGCCCTTCGCTGATGCCCAGGAGCAGGAGACCCAGGCCGAGGCCCAGCAGGACCGCGCCCGTGTAATCGAACGGCACCCGCGGGGCGTTTTCATCAGGTCCAGCCGGCACTACGCGGAAGACGACGATGATGGCCGTGACCACAAACAGGGCGGCAAACCAGAACGCGAACCGGAAGTCGAACGTTCCGGCGATGATGCCCGTCAACGGGTAGCCGATCCCCAGGCCTGTTGCCACGGTCACCGACAGGCTCGATATGGCGAACCGGACTTTGTCGGTGCCGACGTAGCGGCGGGCCAAGGCGATGGTCACCGGCACGATCCCGTACGTCAGGCCTTGAAGGGAACGGCCCACGAGGAACACCGTGAAGTTTGGCGCCAGCGCGGCGATGATCGACCCGAGGAGGATGATCAGGAGGGCCCACAGCAGCAGCTTCTTCTTGTGCGGCCCGTCGCTGAGCCGGCCCATCACCGGAGTGGCCACCGCGCCCACCAGCAGGTTGATGGTGAGCATCCACTGTGCCGTGCCCACGGACACGTCCATCTCGCGGGAGATGGTGGGCACCAGCAGCATGCCCAGGGAGCTCACAATGGCGGTGGAGAGCGCGGCGTAGACCAGTGCGGGGACCAGTGCCGATTCCTTGTTAGTCATTGGACGGCTCCGCTCCGAGCTTCCGAATAGCGGGAATGGCCGCCGCCAGGGCTTTCCGCTCGTCGGGACTCAGCCGATCCGAAACCGCCCTGCCAAGCCAGCCTTGCCCGGCCGAAGATTCCCCGGCCAGCTTCTGCCTGCCCTCGGGCGTGATCTCAATCCAGGCCCGGCGCCTGTCCTCGGCATCGGTCGCGCGCCCCACAAAGCCCAGCCCTTCCAGCTCACGCACGGCGAGCGAAATGGCCTGGGGGCTGACATGGACGATGCCGGCGAGTTCCGTCGTCGTCGCCTTTCCGTGCTCCGCAAGGTGACGAAGCACCCCGATCTTGCCGGGGGAGATGGTGCGTTCGGCGTTGAGCTGCCGGAGGAGGGGGTGCAGGGCTTCGAAGAGGGAGTGCGTGAGCACCTGGTCCATCGCTACGGCGTCGGTCATCCGTCAATTCTACAAGCAGATTGATCAAGTTGCTTGAGCATTTTCGGGTGGGCTTGCTCACTCCGGTGATTGCGGGAGGCCGCGGGCTGGCTAAACGGTGCCCTCCCGGAAGGAGGCGATCATCGCCTCGATCTTTTTGTGCTCGTCGGACGTAGCATAGGCCTGCGCTTCGGCGAGCGTGGTGAAGCTGCGGTTGGCGACGAAGAGAACGGTGCGGTAGGTGACGCCGTTGGTGGCCACCACCCCCGTTTCCACCAGGCCCAGCCCGTACATCAGCCGCGGCACCAGGGCGGCAGGCGGCGGCCCCGAATCCATGCTGAGGGACGTGACCACCTGGACGTTGTCCGCCCATTGGTTCTCCACCCGGTCCTCCGGGAACTCCGTCAGGTCCACCGCCATGGACCGCACCACGAACTCACCGGACTTCGAGAGCGGCACCACCCCGGGCACATCACCGAGGTGAACGGCGGGACGTTCCACGCACGGGCACTCCGCACCCCACGCCACCAGGATGGTCAGGGAAGCCAGAACCGTCCCGTCCGGGGCCAGCACCGACACCGGGCCGGAACCGGGCGGGCCTCCCGTCGCGGAGTCCTGCACCGTCCAGTCAGGCGGGTGGTCAAAGGTGTACTTCGCGTCCTCGGAAGTCCCCGAAAAGCTGGAAAGCGCGACGGCGGTGCTGCCGCCGTCGGGCGTTGCCCCGGGCGTTGCCCCGGGCGTTGGGCCCGGCGTTGACCCGGATGTTGGACCGGATGTTGGGTCCGGCGGGGAGGTGGGGACGGCCGTTGGAGCGGGCACAGAATCCGGGGAGGACGACGGACCGGCAGGGGTGGAATCGGAAGGAATCACGGGCGCCGGGGCCGGCGCCGCGGAGGCCGAACCGGAGTCCTGTGTCGCGCCCGTGGGTGCCGGCGCGGGAAGGCCGCTGCACGAGGTGAGGGCGAACACCACGGACAGCGCGGCGGGGAGGAGCATCAGACGCGACGGATGGTGCCTGTTCAAGGGGGCCTCCTTGGAGCGCACACAGCGCTATTCCTGATGGTAAGGGCGCCGGCCCGGCTCCGGGGGATCGAGCAGGTTGCAATTGCGGGACGTTTTGCGGTCGCTCTGATAAGCCGGCACCAATGGACTTGCTGGCGGAGCATCATCCGGGGTGCGTGGGCGGGTGCGTACCGGCTGCCGGGGCGGCTTGATGGCGTCATGGTGCGGCCAGGGCCGATGCCACTGCTGTGCCGAGTTCTTCGGTGGTGGCGTTACCGCCCATGTCCGGTGTGAGGGCTCCTTGCCCGCGGGCGAGCACGGTTTCCATGGCGGTGGTGATGGCGGTCGCGGCCTCGGGTTCTCCCAGGTGGTCGAGCATCATGGCCGCGCACCAGATCTGCCCGATGGGGTTCGCGATGCCTTTGCCGGCAATGTCCGGGGCGGAACCGTGGACGGGCTCGAAGAGGCTGGGGAATTTGCGTTCGGGGTTGATGTTGCCGCTGGGGGCGATGCCGATAGTGCCGGTGCAAGCGGGGCCCAGGTCGGAGAGAATGTCGCCGAAGAGGTTGCTGGCGACCACGACGTCGAACCAGTCCGGGTGCATGACAAAGTTAGCGGCCAGTATGTCGATGTGGTATTTGTCCACGGTGACGTCACTGAAGTGCTCGGCCATTTCCTGGACGCGTTCGTGCCAGTAGGGCATGGTGATGGAGATGCCGTTGCTCTTCGTGGCAGAGGTCAGGTGTCTCTTGGGCCGGCTTTGCGCCAGGTCGAAGGCGTACTTGAGGATCCGGTCCACGCCGGTGCGGGTCATGACGGTTTCCTGGACCACGGTTTCGCGGTCGGTGCCTTCAAAGATTTTCCCGCCGATGCTGGAGTATTCGCCTTCGGTGTTTTCGCGCACGACGTAGAAGTCGACATCGCCCGGGACCCTGCCGGTCAGGGGGCTGGGCACACCGGGCAGAAGTTTGACCGGACGGAGGCTGACGTACTGGTCGAAGTGGCGGCGGAACTGCAGGAGACTGCCCCACAGCGAAACGTGGTCGGGAACGACGTCGGGCCACCCGACAGCGCCGAAGAAGATGGAATCGAACTGCCTAAGTTCCTCGAACCATCCGTCCGGCAGCATTTTCCCGTGCCGGGTGTAGTAGTCAGCCGAGGCGTAGTCGAAGTGTTCGTATATGAGGTTAAGGCCGAAGGCTGCGGCTGCGGCGTCCAAAACACGCAGCCCCTCCGGCACAACCTCGGTGCCGATTCCGTCGCCGGGAATGACTGCGATGCGGTGGGCTTTCGACATCAGGATCCTTCTTCGTCGTAGTTGGTTGTTCGTTGGTCAGCGGTCCACGGGGTGAGCCGGTTCGCGGTTTTCGAGGACGTCAATGACGGCGCGTGCGGCTGCCAGGCCGGCCCGTATCCGGGCTTCGGCCGTCTGACCGGCGAGGTGGGAGGTGATGAGCAGGTTGTCCAGGCCCCGAAGGGGGCTGTCGACTGGCAGGGGTTCGTTCTCGAGCACGTCCAGCGCGGCGCCGGCGATGGTGCCGTCGGAAAGTGCCTTTGCCAGGGCCTGTTCGTCCACGAGTGAGCCGCGGGCGGTGTTGATGAGGACGGCGCTGGGTTTCATCGCTTGCAGCCGGAGCGCGTCGATGAGTTTGCCGGGACTCTTCCCTGCGCGGGTGTGCAGGGAGAGGTAGTCGGCGCGTCGGATGACGGTGTCGAGATCGGTGAACTGGACCGCGGTGTCAGCGGGGTCGGGGTGGGCGGTGCTGACCAGGACGGTCATGCCGAGGGCAACACCCAGGGATGCGGTGGCGCGTCCGCTGGGGCCGTGGCCGATGATGCCCAGGATGGAGCCGCGGAGTTCGTGGCCGGCCTCCCGGGGCCAGTGGCCTTGACGGACGGCGGTGGTGACTTCCAAGAGGCGGCGTGAGGCCATGATGATCAGTCCGATGGTCAGTTCGGCGACCGAATGGTGGTTTGTCCCGGGTGCGTTGCAGACCCTGATTCCTTGTGCGGCCGCGGCCTGTAGGTCGATGGAGTCGTACCCCACGCCGCTGCGCGCGATGACCTGCAGGGAGCCTGCGCTGGCGAGCATGTTTGCCGTGACCGGTTCGCTGGCGAGGATCACTCCGGAGACGCCGTCGAACAACCTGCGGCGTTCCTCAAGGGTCCGCGGCCCCCGGGAGGGCGAGTAGACCGGTTCGAGGCCGTGTTCCCGCAGGAGCTGGTCAACGGTATCTCCCGGATGGAGGTAGTCGGTGGTGATCAGGATGCGGGCGGCCATGTGCGGGTACGTTCCCCTTATCTGGTGCGGATGCGCTGCCGTCAGCGGCTTATGAGTTTTGCAGTTCACGGGGGAGGGGCCGCCGCGGTGTGCGGCGGCCCCTCCGGTGCGGTGTTAGTGGACGTCGACCTTGTCCGCTTCCACAACGGTCGGTGCTTTTGCTTCGATTTCGTTCTTCTTCTGGCTGTGGGCGTGCAGGGCCTGGCGGGCTTGTTCCGGGTCGTAATCCTTTTCCCATTTGCCGACGACGACGGCGGCCATCACGTTGCCCAGGACGTTGATGAACACCCGGCCTTCGTTCAGGAGCCGGTCGATGCCGACAATGAGGGCGAGAGCCGCCAGGGGGATTCCACCGACCGAGCTCAGGGTGCTGGCCAGGACGATGAACGCGCCGCCTGCGATTCCCGCGGTGCCCTTGCTGGTGAGCATCATGACGCCGACCATAACGAGCTGCTGTTCCCATGAGAGGTCCATGCCGACGGCCTGGGCCAGGAACACTGAGGCCATGGTCAGGTAGACGGCGGATCCGTCGAGGTTAAAGGAGAACCCGGACGGGATCACGATGCCCACGGTGGACTTGCCGACTCCCATGGCTTCGAGCTTCTTGATCAGCTGAGGGAGGACCGCTTCGCTCGAGCAGGTGCTCAGGGCGATCAGCAGCTCGGCCTTGAAGTACCGCATCACCGTGAAGATGTTCAGTCCGCAGGTACGGGCGATGATGCCCAGGACCACGAGGACGTAGAGGATACAGGTCGCGGTGAACAGCAGGACGAGGTAGCCCAGTTGCTGCAGGCTTTGGGTGCCGTAGTTGGCCACCACAGCCGCCAGTGCACCGAACGTGCCGATCGGAGCAAGACGCATGACCCACGTGACGATCTTGAAGATCACCGTGGACAGGGCCTGGATGCCCTTGGTGAGGAACGCGCCGGCTTCGCCGGAAACGTTCATGGCGGCACCGAACACGATGGAGACCATGAGCGCGGCGATGATGGTGTGGCCGGTCAGGGCCCCGAACAGCGATTCCGGGATGATGTTGCTGACGAATTCGAGACCGTCGAAGCCCTTGTTGGCAGCTGCGGGAACTTTACTGGAGTCCAGCTGTGATGGATCGATGTTCATGCCCTCGCCGGGGCGGAAAACGTTGGCGACGACCAGGCCGATCAGCATGGATACCAGCGACAGGGCCAGGAAGTAGCCCAGAGCCTTAACCCCGATGCGGCCTGCCTTACGCAGGCTGTCCATCGAAGCGATGCCAAGGGACACGACGCAGAACACCACTGGAATGACGATCATCTTCACCAGGGCGATGAACCAATCGCTGAGGGGGGTGAGTTGTTTGCCGACGGAGGGCAGGAGCAGGCCGACGGCGATGCCCAGGACGGCGCCCAGGACGACTTGGAACCAGAGTTCGCGAATAAGCCGGCCGAACCGGGATCGCTGCTTGGGCGGGTGGGCGGAACGTTGCGGGTTCTGCATGGTGTGGGACGACATCTTGGGTGCTCCTTTGCACGTCAGACAGGTAATGGGGAGGTGCAGCCCCGGGCCGTGATGCTGCCCGGGGCCAGGGCACTACCGGATCAGTTAGTTGTGCAGTGCGCGCAGGACCTTGTAGAACTCGGCCTTTCCTTCGAGTCCGATGCCTGGCAGATCGCCGGGGGCCACGCGGCTGTTGACGATGACGGCGTCGTCGGTGAAGCCGCCGGTGGGCTGGAATTCGCCCGGATAGGATTCGTTGCCGCCGAGCTTGAGTGCTGCTGCGATGTGCAGGGAGAACTGGTGTCCGCCGTGGGGGATGCAGCGGCGTGAGGACCAGCCGTGCTGGGCCAGCATGTCCTGGATTCGGCGGTATTCGGTCAGGCCGTAACTCAGGGCCGGGTCGACCTGGATGAAGTCGCGGTCCGGGCGCATCCCGCCGTAGCGGATCAGGTTACGGGCGTCCTGGAGGGAGAAGAGGTTCTCTCCGGTGGCGATCGGGTTTTTGTAGTGCTCGGAGAGGGTGGCGTTGAGCGCGTAGTCCAGCGGGTCCCCGACTTCCTCGTACCAGAACAGCCCGTACTGGTCGATGGCTTTGCCGTACGCCAGCGCGGTCTCCAGGTCGAACTTGCCGTTGACGTCCACCATTAGGCGGGAAGCGTCGCCGTCGAGGACCTCGATCACGGCTTCGATGCGGCGAAGGTCTTCAGCGAGGTCGGCGCCGCCGATCTTCATTTTGACCACGTTGTAGCCCTTGGCGAGGAAGCCGCGCATTTCGTTCTGCAGGTCCTCGAGGCTCTTGCCGGGTGCGTAGTAGCCGCCGGCGGCATAAACGAAGACGTCCTTGTCCGGGTTGCCGTCACCGTAATGGTCCGAGATCCACCGGTAGAGCGGCACGCCGGCGATCTTGGCGGCGAGGTCGTGCAGGGCCATATCGGCCACGCCGACGGCGACCGAGCGTTCACCGTGGCCACCTGGCTTTTCGTTGGACATCATCAGGTCCCAAGCCTTCTCCGGCGACAGCTGGCCGTCCTCGTCAAGGAGGTCTTCGGAGGGGGCATCCATGATGCGCGGAAGGACGCGATCCTTCAGGATGCCGGTCGCGTTGTAGCGGCCGTTGGAGTTGAATCCGTAGCCGACCAGGGGCTTGCCGTCGACGAATACGTCGCTGACAAGGGCGATGATCGTGCAGTCCATCTTAGTGAAGTCAATGAAGGCATTCCGGATCGAGGAACTGATGGGAATGGTGCCGACGTGGGCGGAAACGATTTTCATCCTGATGTATCTCCTGCTTGGGTATCTTATTTCTTATAAGACTGAATCAAAGGCAGACCCTAGAGCTGGCTATGGGAGCTTGGCTTCGTGAGCAAATATCTTATAAGACCGTGATTAGAGGCTAGCCCAGGCGTGATGCGAAGCACAAGCGGTAGATCGAATTTCTTATAAGATGTTTGGAGATCTATGCTGTAAACGACGGGGCCACAAGCCCGACGAGGGATCCGGAGCAGCAGATGAGCACCACGAACGTCTTTTCCAGCAAGGGCAGCCTGGCGTACAACGAGCTCCGCCAACTGATCCTGTCCGGGGGCCTTGCCCCGGGCTCGCGCATCTCCCAGTACGAGCTGGCCGACAACATGCAGATGAGCATCACACCCCTGCGCGAAGCGATCCGCCGGCTCTCAAGCGAGGGCCTGATCATTATGGACACTCATAGGGATTCAAGGGTGGCCACCATGAGCGCCTCCGAAGCACGCGAACTCCTTGAAGTCCGCCTCTCACTGGAACCATCGGCAACAGAACTGGCAGCCTCCCGCCGGACTGACGCTGATATTGCAGCAATGCGCTCAGCTGCGGAGAAGCTGCTGCCTGTCACGCGGGTCTGGGGCGAGGACGCTATCACGGTGCACCGGGAATTCCACCGGGCCGTCTACGCCGCCTCGCACAATAACGTCATGATCAAGCTCCTGGATGACCTGTGGGACAAGTCTGACCGCTACCGCCGCATCGGCCTCGAACTCCCCTCCGGGGATGAGCCCCGAACTATCGATCTGAACCAGCATCACCAGATACTCGAGCTCATCGTTGCCGGCGACGGCGCCGCAGCGGCAGAGCTCGCCCGGACACACATCGCCAACAGCCTCACAGCCTCGGTGACCGGAGCTCTGGAAGAACGTGAGAACGTCCAGCCAGTATCCCTGGACCAAACCGCTTAGTACCCTCAACTTCCCATCTGGCAGACAGGAACCGGCCGCTGCGAATCACCGTGCCAGCCTCCCGCTGGCCATCACCGCCAACACCGCGATGCACCATGTAGCTGGTCAGCGTGAGCTGGACGACGGATGCGGGGCGTTGCGAAGAACTCGCCCTTCCGCGGCATCGACGCCAGATACATGTCCGTGGCCATAGAGAGGTTCAGTCGGGACCGGAAGCTGTCGTGGGGGAGATGGGAGTCCATGGAAATCCTTCGGCGGCGGGTTGCTGCAGTTACTAATCGGCGCAGCGTGCCTGCCGATTCTATTTACAGCCGCCCGCAGGGTATCGACAAACCCTTCCATCGGGAGGAAGCTGGGCCTACCCCCGGAGCGCTGCCTATAGCGCTATTTAACGGGTTCTTAGAAAAAGCGCCGCCACGATAAGAAGCCCTGAATTGGAGGCGGGGCGGGAGTCCGGACGGCCGGCAATGAGGGACACACTCATGAGAAAACTGCTTGTTTTACTGACTGGAATGGTTCTGATCCTCACACTCGGCGGCTTCGCCCGGGCTGACGGATTCGATCGCGGACTGGTGACCGTCACCTTCGATGACGGCTGGACCAGCCAACACACAAACGCCCTGCCGATCCTGGACAAATACGGGATTCCGGCCACCATGTACATCATCTCCGGATCCATCAACGATCAGCCCGCGTATATGACGCAGGCGCAAATTCAGGACTTTGCGAACCGGGGGCATGACATCGAATCCCACTCGGTGACGCATCCGCACCTCCGGGACCTTTCGCCTGCGCAGCTCAAGACCGAGCTGACTCAAAGTCAGGCCACGCTGCGGCAGCTGTTCGGTCCAAACGCTGCTACTGATTTCGCCTCGCCCTACGCCGAATACAATGACGCCGTGGTGGCTGCGATCAAACAGGTCTACAAAACTCACCGCGCCTACGACGACGACGGCACCGATAACTCCGGCTACAACACACGCGCGAACTACAACCCCTACAACCTGAGGGTGAAGTTCGTGGAATCCACTACCAGCACGGCCACCGTCCAGGGCTGGATCAATACCGCTAAGGCAGACAACGCCTGGTTGATCCTTGCCTACCATGAGGTCGGCGAGAACATCGGCGGCGGCACCTACACCACAGACACTGCCGTCCTCGACGCCGAGATGCAGGCCGTCAAGAATAGCGGCCTGGGCATTGTCACGGTCGCCCAAGGCGCCGCGGAGGTTGCTGCGCAGGCGGCCGGAAACTAGGAACCTGCAGGGTTCCGATTCAGAACACAAGAGTGAGAGTCAAAGCGGCCTCCAAAGCTCAGTACCCTTTGTATGACTTGTCAACGGCTGTGACTTACGGCTAGCCTGACCTCTGATCGCATGGGGGATCACTGCTAACCGACGGAGGCCGCATTGGCTCTCACTGACTATGCCCTGGCGCTCTGCGCCCTCTTGGGAACTTTGCTGATTCCTTTCTGTGCGATGTACCAAGTGCTCCGCCTCAAGCGGCGTGCTTTACGGGTGACCGCCACCGCCACGAGGAGTGACCGCAGCTAGCCATGCCCTATGTTGATATCAACCCGCACAAAGGCCGTCCCAAGTGGCAGGGCTACGCCGTTCTCGCCGTGCTTCTGGTCCTGACTACCGGAGTGGTGCTCGCCGCCCTGGACATGGCCTGAGCCTGCCTTAGTGCCCCAGCGCCTAGACTGGTTGACTGAACAGTCCGTATAGTGCCGCAGAACCTTGAGCCGAAGTCCTGGGGGACAGACATGCCCGATCCGGCGGATCACAACGCACGTGCCATTGCAGAGGATGCAGGGCAGCCACAACCGCCCCGACGACGCCGCGACCTCCGCCGCGCCGACGGAGCGCTTTCGGATGCCCAGACAGGAACCATGCCAGCCGTAACTCCCGAGCCTTCCACCACGCCCGACGGCGCCACTCCGGTACCGCGCCGCAGCTCCTGGGCGGAGGCCGCAGCCGCCGCCGACCAGGCAAAACCGGCGGCGCACGTTCCGGCACCAACCCGCCGGCCCGCCAAGCCGCCGATCACCGCGCTGCCGCAGACTGCGCAGCCGGCCGAGCAGGACTCCCTCACCACCGCGGTGGCGTACGACGGCGACACTGCCGCGCCGCCGTCGTCGTACGGTTCCGAGTCAGACGTGCCGGACGAAACGCCCGCGTTCCGCCGCGTCCGCCCCACGGCGGCCGATGTGATCGCGGACACCCCCATGCCTGACTTCATCAGCTCCCCGGGCCTGTTCGTGAAAGAGCAGAAACCCCGGCCGGTGGGCGGTTTCCGCGGTGCCGTCTACGCGATGACGGGCGGGGCCTGGAACCTAGGGCCCAGTGCCAAGCAGCGCGACGAGGACGAGCTGGCCCGGCGCATTTCCCGGCAGCTGCAGGGCAGCTACAACACGGCCGTGCTGAGCCTGAAGGGCGGCATCGGCAAGACCTCCACCACGGTGGGTGTGGGCCTGACCCTGGCCGAGTTCCGCGGCGATGCGCCCTGCGCCATCGACGCCAACCCGGACTCCGGCGACCTGGTGGAGCGTGCCCTGGGCGAGGGGATTTACCAGCAGGCCAGCCCGCGCACCATCACGGACCTGCTGAACAATATTGACTCCATTGACTCCCTCACCGCCCTGGCCCGGTACATGCACCACGCCGGGCGGCTGCACCTGATCGCGGGGGAGCAGGACCCGGAGGTTTCCGATTCGCTGACGGCCGCCGAGTACCTGCGGATCCGCAAGCTGATCTCCAACTACTACTCCGTGGCCCTGACCGACTGCGGCACCGGCGTGACCCACAACGCGATGAGCGGGATCCTGCAGTCGGCGGACAACCTGGTGATCGCGGCCGGGTACGCGGTTTCTGGCGCGAAGCGGGCCCGCAGTACCCTGCACTGGCTGGCGAGCCACGGGTACGAGGACCTGGCACGGAACGCAATTGTGATCATCACGGACAAGGACGAGGTCTCCTCCCGTGTGGACAAGGACGCCATCGAAGAACACCTCGCCGGGATCTGCCGCCAGCTGATCGCCGTCCCGCACGACCGCGGCGTGGCCGACGGCGACCTGGTCACCCTGGACGTGCTGAAGCCGGAGACCCGGCGGGCGTACAAGGAGATCGCGGCGGCCATCGTGGACGGGTACCGCTAGGCTCCGTCCCCTCCCAACTAGGTAGCAGTAGATGTCGTTATGAGCCCTCATAACGACATCTACTGCTACTTACATGTGGGGGCGTGAGAGCGCAGCTACCCGTCTATTCGGATACAGCTGCACTCTCAGGTTCGTGGAAAATTAGAAAGCGAAAAGTCTGCGGCTGGCATTCTGGCCCGATTGCTGGGCGCTGCGAATGCCTTGCCTGGATGCTTTAGGCGGCGACCAGATCGCGCCGTGCAGGTGTCTGCGTCCGGCGCGGGGCCAGGACACTGATGGTGCAAGGTGCCTGCTGCGGATCAATCCTGGCCGGCAGATGCTGGGTGTCGGAAGCCGTATGAAGCATTTCCAGTGCTTCGTCATCGACCCACGCATGGGTGACGTCCAGCTTCAGGTCCAGACCATCCCTTAAGGAATTGGCCCGCTTAACTACTACGTAAAGTGCGTTCACGCTGTGGACGGTGATATGCCCCTTTGCAATCACCAGAGCCGTTTTGTGGTCGAGATCTATTCGTACAACGATGTTGAGCTTGGAGTTCAAGTTGGAAAGCCTTTCCCCGGCATTGGCTGCGACGCTGCAGCTTTTTGCTATGGCCCGTTTGCTTGAGCCTTGTCCAGAGTAAGGGGCGTATGTGACCCACGCAACAGTTACGGATTTATTACACCGATTAGGGTAGGGATGCGTCTGAATCGTGATGCGACACGCCGGATATCTTGCGCGGATCCTGAGCGTCGGACGTTAGCGTCAGCGGACCAGCCAGATGAAAGGTGCGTCAACGATGACCATTTTTGAATACGTCTCAGGTCTCAGCATTATCCTCGGCTCCCTGGTGGGCACCATGGGGCTCGTGGCAGGTGTCATGCACTTCAGGCGGAGCCACTAGGCACGCGGAAGGGCGCCGCCCCCTGATGGAGCGGCGCCCTTCCTGTCCAGCAAAATCAGTCTTTTTTGAAAGCGTCTTTGACTTTCTCGCCGGCCTGCTTCAGGTCCGACTTGCTCTGGTCGACCTTCCCTTCAGCTTCCAGGCTTTCGTCGCCAGTAGCCTTACCTGCGGCTTCCTTGCCCTTGCCGCCCAGCTTCTCGGCGGCGTTTCCGATCTTGTCATCCAAACCCATGGTGTCTCTCCCTACGGTCGGCTTCTGCCCGCTGTCTGCTGGCAGGTCACATTTTCATCCTAGCCACAGCGGGGATCCGGTCCTAGACCTGAAATGGCCCAGCGCAAGAGGCGACCGCCCGCGGCCAAGACCACTCGCCGTATGATGGGAACCAAAGCCGCAGGTCAGGAAGGTCTCCACGCATGCCAGAAGAGTCTCCCGGGCGTGCCCGCTCTGATTCCCGTCGACGCTTCAAGGCCCTGGCCGGGCCTGTCCTGATCTGTCTGGCTGCTGCCGGAATCGGGGCGGCGGGGATCGTGAACGGGCTCGCCGCGAAGGATCAGCAAGCCCAAAGCGCCACCAACCAGCAGGCCCAAAGCACGCCCCCTTCGCCGCCCGCCTGCGAGGTGCTGAACCGGACCGCTCTTGTTCCGGCGTCGGGCGCTTTGTTTGGCGTCAATCTGGACTTGAATGCCAAACCATTGGGCAACTACGCCGCCGACCTGGGGCATAAGCCCGCGGTCAGTGTGTCGTTCGCCGGCTTCCCGTACTCCTCCCAGGAACGCGACCACCTCCAACAGGCGGTGGAGCAGATCCGTGCGGACGGGCAGATGATGCTGCTCACCCTGGAACCGATGAACGGGCTGGGCGCCGTCACCAGCGAGGCCGCTTCTGCGCTGGCGGACGATCTGGCTGCCTATAACCGGGATGGCGTGCCGGTGATAGTTCGATTCGCCCACGAAATGAACGGCTCCTGGTACCCGTGGTCGCAGCAGCCCTCGGCGTACGTGGACGCGTTCACCCGCGTGGCGGACGCTGTGCACACCCGGGCTCCTGGGTCTGCCATGATGTGGGCACCCAATTACGGCGGCGGATATCCCTTCGCGGGCGGCCAGTTCGAGGCCAAGCCCGGCACGGCCGATTTCGTCCTGTTGGACACGGACCACGACGGCGCCCTCACCATGGCCGACGATTCTTACGCCCCGTACTACCCAGGGGACGCGGCGGCGGACTGGGTGGGAATGTCGCTGTACCACTGGGGTGACCGCTACCCCTGGGGCGAGAACGAACTCCCGGAACCGGGGAAGTTCGCCAATCAGCTCACGGGCAACTACATGGGTGCCAACGGCGATGACAGCCTCCTCCCCGATTTCTACCAGGTTTACGGTGAAGGCCACGGAAAGCCGGTGGCCATTCCGGAAACCGCCGCCCTGTTCGCGCCCGGGGCAGGCGGCCCCGATGAACTAGCCATCAAGCGCGCTTGGTGGGAGCAGCTGTTTGCTGCAGACGTTCCGGCCAAATTCCCGCATCTGAAGATGATCAACTGGTTCGAATGGGACAAGCAGGAGGTGGAAGTGAAGGGCCGGGTGGACTGGACCGTCACCAACACGCCCGCGGTCCGGGACGCCTTCACCGCCGCCCTGCCCGCGTGGTTCGCTTACGGTCCGGAGAGCTCTTGTACTCCCGGCCCCTCGTAATGCGCACCAGATCCCGGCTGCCTGTTGCGGCACCGCCGTTTGCCATATTCTGAAAGTCTCAGCCCGCCGTCGGGCACTTCCGGAAAAGGGGACATCGTGGCCGAAGGAACAAAGTCAGACCCCTGGTCGCTGGTGACAGCCCCGGGATCCTCCGAATACACCATGTACCGGGACCTCGACGCCGACCCGCCCGCATTGGTCTGCCAGGTGGGTTCAACCACCCTGAAGTACCTTGCGCAGGCCGTTGAGGATCTCCACACGTGGCTCCTGGAGCAGGGGGACTGGGTGCCGCTCGGAGCCGCCGACGAGAATAAGCCGGCCCCCGAGGGAACCGTTGAAGCTTGGGGCCGGGACCCGTCCAATCCCGTGGCCGGCTGGTATGGCCTGCGCAAAGGCTACCGCGGGCGCTTTGGCATGTACCTGCCGCCGCTTCTGGAAGCCCTTGGCCTCGCCGAACTCACCCACGAGAAGCGGAACAACCAGGTGCGGGCCATCCCGAAAGACTAGGACGAAGCGCCGCCGGCCGCAGCCGGCGTTCGCGCGGGCGGCCGGTTCCTAGCGCGCGTTTAACCACTCGCTGAACGTTTGGCGCCCGACGGCGGAACCCGCCACCGGGAGGAGGTCGCCGTTCCGCATCGCGCGCCAGAGCGGCCCCGGCGCGGTGAACTCAATGACGAGCTTCTTCTGCCCCTGCTTCCGCGCACAGGCACGGACCAGGTCCGCCAGGTATTTCCGTTCAGGGCCCCCAAGGTCTGCGACCCGTCCCTGCGGCCCCGCCTCCGCGGCGTTAACAAGCGCTTCCGCCACCTCACGTGCTGCCACAGGCTGTGTGGCCATCCGCGGCACCAGCGCCACCGGGCCCACCGAACTGCGCTGGAGCATTTGCGCTGCGAACTCATGAAACTGGGTGGCACGCAGGATGGTCCAGGGAAGCTCGCTGTGGCTGACCAAATTCTCCTGGGCCAGCTTCCCGGCGTAGTAGCCTGCGGAGGCCTTGTCCGCGCCCACGATGGAGAGCGCCACGTGGTGCCGAACCCCGGCTGCCGTGCCCGTCCTCAACATGTTGCCGGTAACGGCCGTGAAAAAGTCCACGGACTTCTTCCCGTTCAGGGTCTGAGTGTTGGCCACGTCAATCACGGTATCCACACCCCCAAGCGCTTCGGCCAGGCCGCTGCCGCTCACCAGGTCCACGCCTTCGGCGCGGGAGAGGCTGACTACGCGGTGGCCGCGGCCCCGGGCGATGGTGACCACATGGCGTCCAACTGTTCCGGTTCCGCCGGCAACTGCGATGTTCATGCTCCGAATCCTAGGGCACCGGGCACAGCGAAGAGTCCGACATGAACGGGGGCGCTGTTTCGCAGGCCTTAACTGCCCGCGGAAATCCGGCCTGCCAGGTCCGCCGCCGGCGAGAGGGCCCAGCCCTCGGTTTCAGGTTCGAAGCTGACCACTACCGAGGCGTCAGCCTGCTGTGCCTCGTCGAGCGCGAAGAGCAGTGCGTCTTCCAGGTGCCGAGCGTAATCCTGCCGTTCGGTGGACGAGCCGGGCAGCCCGCCGTCGTCAATGATTACGTGGGCCTTACCGTCCACAATGACTTTCAGTGCGTAACCCTGGTCGTCGTGGAGGGACCCCCGGGTGGAGGCGATTTCCGTAACCTTATCGGCCCGGACCAGGCTGTTGCTGATGGTGCGGATCCACACCTCACCCATGGGACCTCCTTGGCTGTGAGGGGCGCGCAACAGCACCCCACAAGGCAAACGTTAGTCCTCATGGGGCCGCTTGTGACCCCCTGAAGTGCGCGGATTTTTCTCGCCTAAGATAAATCTGATGACTTCACCCGGAACCCCGCAGCCCTTCAACTTCCGAAGCATCGCCATCCCCGCGTTTGGGCCTGCGCTACTGTTCTGCATCGGCGAAGGTGCGGTGCTTCCGGTGGTAGTCCTCTCCGCGCGGGACCTCGGTGCATCCGTGGCGGTTTCCGCACTGATCGTCACGCTGATCGGGCTGGGTTCGTGGTTCTTCAACCTGCCTGCATCCCTTATTACGCTCAAGTTCGGCGAACGCTGGTCGATCGTCGGCGCCGCCGCGGCGGGTGCCCTCGCGCTCGCGGCCGCCGCGGTATCCTCCGTGATCCCCAACGGACTCCTCCTGCTCGCGGTGGCGATGACCGTCGTCGGGATGGCCGCGAGTGTCTTCAGCCTGGCGCGGCAGAAATACCTCACCGAGGCCGTGCCCATTCAGTTCCGGGCGCGGGCACTGTCGACGCTGGGCGGGGTCAGCCGGATCGGCGTCTTCGCGGGGCCGTTCATTGGTGCCGGGGTGATGCAGTTCGCGGGGATCGCCGGGGCCTACTGGGTGGGTGTGGTGGGAATGGCTGCGGCCGCCGTTCTCGCGGTCACCATTCCGGATTTGGTGGTGCCGCCAGCGCCCGACGGCGGCCACAGGACTCCGGAGCCGACGCTGCGGAATGTGGCCGTCTCGCATCGGGGAGTGTTCCTGACACTGGGGGTGGGGATCCTGCTGCTCAGCGCGCTGCGCGCTTCGCGCCAGGTGGTGATCCCGCTGTGGGCAGAGCATCTGGGGATGGACCCGGCGCAGGCATCGGTGATCTACGGGCTGTCCGGGGCGATCGACATGCTGGTGTTCTACCCCGCCGGCAAGGTGATGGACGGGCGCGGCCGGCTGTTTGTGGCCATCCCGTCCACCATCATCATGGGGATTGCCATGCTGCTGATTCCTTTGACTGCCTCGTTTACCGGGCTGCTGTTGGCCTCCCTGCTAATCGGCTTTGGGAACGGCATCAGCTCCGGGCTCATCATGACGCTCGGCGCCGACTTTTCGCCCGACCGCGGCCGGGGCCAGTTCCTGGGCCTGTGGCGGTTCATCGCCGACGCCGGGTCAACCGGCGGCCCTGTTTTGCTGTCCGGAGTGACTGCTGTGGCCACGTTGGGGGCGGGGGTTTCAGCCACCGGGCTTTTGGGTTTTGCGGCGGCTGGTGTGTTCGCGGTGGTGCTACCGCGGCTGAGGCACCGGCGGAATTACTGAGGCGCGGCCAACCTTACTTATACGCTGAACGAGTTGCTGCTGATTTGGAAACCAGTGCTGGTGGCCGTGAGTATGCAGCCGGTCCTCTTGCCATTGATCCTAAGCCCGGTGAACGCAGCCGAACCTCCCACTGCGTCGTGTCCCGGATTCGGGATGTCGATGGGGCACGATGAACCACCCGTGGACGTCAGTATGACGTTTGCCGTGCTGGCGGTTTGGTTGTCGAATTCGTCAAGAATGAGGACGCTGGCGTCGAACGGGGTACTCCTGGGTACGGGGTCCGGCAGGTTGAGCTTGAGTTTCTTGGCCGGCGCTGCAGAGGTCACTACTGAAATGGCTTGCGACTCCGTCACCCCATTCGCGCTGAAGTGGAGCGATGTAGATCCCGTTTTCCGGTCACCGTAGTAGAACGACACCGATGCGGATCCGGCCGGAATGCTTAGCACAGCGGGTCCCGAACCGCCCGCCGCGGCGGCGAAATAGCCGGTGCCGACGGGGGTGGTTTGAAGGGCTAGAGCGGGCTGACCTGCGGACGCCGGGTTTCCGAAGGCGTCGCGGCGTTCCACGGTGATGGGCCCTATGTTGGCAGTGGCCGAGGCGATGCCGGTGACTGAGACGGGAGATGTGACGACGAGCTGCGTAGCCGAGGCCGCAGTGACGGTGAAGCTGATGCTGACGGCGCCTTCGTACCCGGGGCTGGAAGCCGCCAACGTGTATCCAGTGCCTGCCTTCTTGATGTTCAGGTCGGTGAAGGTGGCAGTACCCGTCCCGTCGGTGTTGACGGTCAGTGTTCCGCCGAGCGTGCCTCCGGCAGGGTTGGTGCCGATGCTGATGGTTACGGGCACACCCGCCGTCGGAAGGGGAGTTCCCAGGTCTTTGGTCTGGAGCTGGACGCGGAGCGCAGTCATCGCCGCGCCGGCTGTGACACTGCCAGGAGGACCGGAAGTAAACGCGACCTTATTGCTGAGGTTGGATACGACGGTCACGGCAGCGCTCGCAGCGCTGACAGCGGTCCATGAGCGGTAGACCGCTGTGACCACATACGTATATGAGCCTGCAGCGACGCTGGTGTCGGAGCAGGATGAAGCCGCGATGAGGGCTGCGGGTCCCGAGCCGCAAGCCGGCATGGGCGCGCCATTCGACATACGCGTGACGTAGTAGCCTGTGGGTGCCAGTGCGCCAGCGGAGGCAGTCCAGCCCACGGAAACAGTGGAAAGGGCCGCGGAAGCGGCAGCATTCGTGGGCGGGGCCAGTGTGCCGACGGACGTCGTCGTGCTTCCCTTGCCCGTGGCGCCCCAATATCCAAAGGCGGGCGCTGACCCGAAAACAGTTCCCAGCATCAGGACGATGCCTACGATTGCGGCAAATACACTACGACGAAACAACACCAGCTCCCGTCGAGGCCCGTTAGGACCTTCGAGGGAGCTGGTGTTGCGGAACATGGGAACCTTCCAGGCATCTGCCTCAGAGCGGGCGAACTGACGTCAGGTCACCAGCGGGCGATGAAACTGACCGTTTGGGCGAGGATTTCCAGGCCTGACCCTCTTCAGCTGGCGGCGAAATGCAGCGGCACTGTGGCGTTTTTGCAAGCATCCTGGTTGACGCCGGTGCGGTTGTTCATCTGGAGTGTCACCGTGCCGGTCACGGACCCGCTGGCAGCGATGTCGGTGGCGGCAAAAGCAGTGTTGTTTACGGTGAATCCACCAACAGTGAAGTCCGCGGCGGTGCACGTGAGCGGGGCGGTCCCTGCGGTCCACGCCGAGCCGTCGGCATTGGCGACCGTGACTACGACGCTCTTGAGATTCTGAACGCCGGTGCCCGGATTGGTAACCGTCAGTTCAATAGTCTGGGCGGGGGCACCAGGCGAGAGTGGGGTTCCGGTGGCTGCCTGATTAGTGATGGTGAATGCTGTCGAGGTGCCGGCAGCAGTGGTCGCGTCATGTGTTCCGGCGGCCGACCAGTAGGCGAAAGCGGCGCCGCCGCCGATTGCCAGCATCGCGGTAGTGGTGATGATGATGCGCCTTTTACGTCCGGTTGTCTTGCCCATGTGAGACCCCTAAGAATGTGTGCGATATCCGCAAAACTTGCGAGCCCCAGCGGCTCCGTTAGGAATACTCTCGCGGAGCAGGCTCAACTTACAGCGGGGTAATTCGTCAAGAATTTCGCAAGGTTGGCTTGACATTTCCGCAGGCGAGCGTCACGTGGGGTAAATCGTCAGGTAGCACCCGGGATGCTTGCAGCAAGTGACCATAGTGTTCGGGCATGCTCACAAAGCCTCAACTCCTCAACACCGGCATCGGAGTGGCCGTGGCCGGCATTGCCGCCGGTGCTTTCTTCGTGCTGAACGGCGTTCCGCAAACGCCCTCTGACACCACAGCCCGCACCGTCGCGGTCAGCACGGCGGACCTCACTGCTGTTTCCACCGCGAGCGGTAACGTTTCGCCGGCAAGCACCACCGTCATCAACGCGCAGAACTGCACTGGGCCAATTGCCACGGTCTCCGCAGTGACGGGTCAGCAAGTCACAGCAGGGCAGGTGTTGGTCACCATTGATCCCACCAACGCCCAGAACGCCCTGGCTGTTGCCCAGGCCCAACTGGATTCCGCCGTGGCGCAGGCCAACCAACAGCAGGCTGCAGCCAGCAACCAGGTTGCTGCGGCAAACCAAAGCCTGGCCAATGCCCAACAGACGGCCAACCTGGATGCAAGCCAGCAGGCGAGTGCGGTGGCCGCGGCGCAAACCGCCGTGAACAATGACAATGCAACGGTCGCGTCTGCTCAGACTGCGGCCAGCGCCCAGCCAGCCAGCCAACAGGCCCAGGCCGCCCTCAACGCGGCGCAGGCCCAACTGGCGAAGGACAACCAGGCACTCACGCAGGCAGTCAACCAGCAAGCCAGCTCAGCCCTCAAGGACAAAGAACAGCTCGCCTCCGCCGCGACTGCCCTCAACTCCGCGCAGAGCGGCGGTGGCCCGACATCGAATACCACCTCCGCCCAGATCGCCGTCGACACGGCAACCAAGAACTTGGCGTCCTGCTCCCTCGCGGCCCCGGTTACAGGCACGGTCACCGCCGTCAACGCGGTAGTCGGTGGCAATGCCGGCAGCAGCGCCGCCTCTTCCGGCTCCAGCTCGGGCTCCGCAGGAGCATCCGGAGCGTCCGGCACCTCGGGCAGCGCGTCCAAGGACACCGCGAGCACATCGTCCTCCGGACTCATCACCATCAGCGACACCGCGCATCTGCAGGTCATCGCCAACTTCGCCGAATCGGACATTGCCGCCATGAAGACCGGTGAGGCCGCGACCTTCACGTTCCCGGCACTAAAGGCCGACCCCTCTGCGGCACCCGTAACCGGCACCATCACGGCGATCGCCCAGAATGCCACCACCACCAACAACGTGGTCAGCTACCCAGTGACTATCTCGATCAGTAATCCCCCGGCTGACCTCCGGCTCGGCCAGAGCGCAAACATCTCCGTGACCACCGCGACAGCCAAGAACGCCCTGACGGTGCCCACGCTGGCAATTACCACCACCGGAACCAAGCAAATTGTCAACGTCCTCAAGGACGGCACGGCGACGCCGGTGGCCATCACCACCGGGATCGCGGACAACGGACGCACCCAGGTGCTTACCGGCCTCAGCACAGGCGATCAGATTGAACTCCCGGCCATCTCCTCCACCTTGGACACCACCGGCACAACGGGACGAACCGGGGCAGGGGGCTTCGGCGGTACGGGCGGGCTCGGCGGAGCCGGAGGCACCAGTGGCGCGCGCGGAAATGGCGGGTAGGCAGCCGTGAATGACACCGTCATCGAACTGGACTCCGTAAGCAAGATCTATGGCAAAGGGGAAGCCGAAGTACGGGCCCTGGATTCCGTCAGCATCGCCATTGACCGCGGCGACTTCGTGGCCATCATCGGGGCGTCGGGCTCCGGAAAGTCCACCATGATGAACATCATCGGCTGCCTCGATGGTGCCACCGCGGGCACTTATCACCTGGACGGCATTGATACCGGGACCCTGGACGAATTCCAGCTGGCGCAGATCCGCAACCGGAAAATCGGCTTCGTCTTCCAGAACTTCAACCTGATTCCGCGCACCCGTGCCGTGGACAACGTTTCCATGCCGCTCGCGTACGCAAAAGTGCACCGCAAGGAACGTCGAGAGCGGGCCTTGGAGGTGCTCGGTTCAGTGGGCCTGGCGGAACGGGCCGACCATAAGCCTTCCCAGCTCTCCGGTGGGCAGCAGCAGCGTGTCGCCATCGCCCGTGCCCTCGTGACCAACCCGGTGCTGTTGCTGGCGGACGAACCAACGGGAGCCTTGGACACCAAGTCCTCGCACGAGATTCTTGACCTGTTCGAGTCTTTGCACGCCAACGGACGGACCATCGTGATGATCACTCACGAAGCCGACGTCGCGGCGCGGGCAAACCGCGTAGTGCGGTTCCAGGACGGGCACATCATTGAGGACCGCCGGATCCGCGATGTCCATGCCCACCCGGCAGCGACGGCGGTACCGGCATGATGATCGCCGAATCCGTACGCTTCGCCCTGACGGGGGTGATGGCCAACAAGATGCGCTCCATACTGACAACACTGGGCATCCTGATCGGCATCGCATCGGTCATCATCCTGCTGGCCGTGGGCGCCGGAACCTCAAACGCCATCAAGGCCCAGATCGGCAAACTGGGAACCAACGTGCTCACCGTGAGCCGCCAGACGACGGCGGGCGCGCGCGCCGCAGGCGGCGGACAGGCCGTCACCGGTCCTCGTTCCCGCGGCACCAACCTGACCCTCCCGGACATGGACGCGCTGACTGATCCCGTCATGGCCACCGACGTCGCAGCGACGGCTCCCGTGGTCACGGCACAGAACGTCACGGGCACGTACCAGGACGCAACCCACGCCGTCGCGACGTTCGTGGGGACCACGCCGTCGTACTTTGCCATTGCGAACGACACATTGGCGGCGGGCTCCTACTTCAGCGACGGTGACGCCAGCAGCGGCAGCGCAGTGGCCGTGATCGGCAATACCGTCGCACAGGATCTGGTGGGCAGCACAGTGACCTCTGCCGTGGGGCGGACAATAGCCCTCAACGGCCAGAACTTCGTGGTCTCCGGGGTCTTGGCCCAGAAGGGGTCCTCGGGCCTCAACGACCCGGATGACATTGTGGTGATCCCCTACGGTGCCGCCCAGGACAAGTTCACCGGATACTCGCCCTCCCTCGCCTCCATCAGCGTCCAGGCAAAGTCAGCGGACGTGATGAACCAGGCCCAGAACGAGGTCCAAATGATCCTCGACGCCAGGCACAACGTCACCTCTGCCAACCGTGACTATCAGGTGCGGAACCAGGCCCAGATCCTCACGACGGCCACCACAACCACGGCCACACTGACCGTCCTCTTGGGCGCCGTGGCCGGCATTTCGCTCCTGGTAGGCGGGATCGGCGTCATGAACATCATGCTCGTCACTGTCACCGAACGTACCCGCGAAATCGGCATCCGCAAGGCGATCGGAGCCTCGCGGGGCAGCATCGTGAGCCAGTTCCTGATCGAATCGCTGATCATTTCGCTGATCGGCGGAGTGCTCGGCATTGCCGCGGGCTACATCGGCAGCGCCTTCCCCGTGCTGGGAACCCAGCCCGAGGTCCAGTGGTGGACCGTATGGCTCTCGTTCCTGGTTTCCGCAGCCATCGGCCTTATTTTCGGCATCTACCCGGCCAACAAGGCGGCGAAACTACGGCCCATCGACGCCCTGCGGTACGAATAGCCAAAACAGTTCTACTTCCCAGCAATCAAACGAAAATACATCCAAACAGGAGATCCACACATGTCTTATTCAGTCCCCGAGACCAGTCCGATGAACCAGCCCGAGCCCCCACAGCCCTACGCTCAGGCGCCGGAGCCGTTCGTGCCCAAGAAGCGCTTCCAGATGGGACGCCTCACACAGATCCTCCTTGCCGTGCTGCTGGTTGCGGTGGGTTTCTTCGGAGGCGTGGGCGTCACCAAACTCATGGACGCCGGGCAGACCCGTCCGGCCCGGGGCCAGTTCCAGAATTCAAACGGCGGCCAGGGCCGGAACCGCCCGAACGGGGCCCCCACCAACGGGGCATCGCCGAGCGCTATTCCCTCGGCGCCCACCACAGCGGCGCCGTAATCACCCGCCTAGTACCGGCCCCGTTATAGTTCGCAGGGAAGCGGAGGCGCAGTCATGAGATACGTACGAATTTTTGTCGTAGCCTGCCTTTTGTTCGGGTGGCAGGCCGGTCCGGCGCGTGCAGACGATAACTCTCCGGGCGTTCCACCGCCGGTTGCCTCGGCCACTGGAATTGACATCTCCTGGCCGCAGTGCGGGACGGAAATGCCCGAACCTCCGGGCTTCGCTGTCGTCGGGGTGAACGGCGGCGTTCCGGACACGACCAATCCCTGCCTGGCCGCACAGCTGGCCTGGGCTGCCGGCACCGGCGGTGCGTCGGGCGGTAGCCCTGTCCCGGTATACGTCAACACCGCAAACCCGGGCGCCGCTGGATCCTGGTGGTGGCCCGCATCAAACGCCTACGGCGGAAACCAGGTCACCAACCCCTACGGGATGTGCACCGGCACTGCCACTGCGGCCTGCGCCTACATCTACGGCTATGCCCTGGCCTTTGAGGACGCAAATCATCGCGGCGTCCCGGACCCGGCACACCGTCTGTGGTGGCTGGACGTGGAAACCTTAAACAGTTGGTCATCCGACACCAAGGCCAACACCGCCGTTCTGGAGGGAATGACGGCCTATTTGGAAAGCATCGGCGGACAGGTGGGGATCTACTCCACCGGCTACCAGTTCGGTGAAATTGCCGGCGTCATTGATTCGGGCAGCAACCTGAACAAACTCAATGAGTGGATAGCCGGAGCAGACTCCGCTGCCTCCGCGCAGGCTAACTGCGCGGCTGATCCGCTCACACCCGGCGGGACCGTCATGCAGACCCAGTTCACCACAGAATCCTTCGACTACAACGTCACCTGCCTTCCGCCCACGCAGCCCACGCCTGCGCAGACCACCTCCGGCGCCGACCACAGGGCAGGTTCTGGTCCTGCGTCCCGTGCCCCCTTGAATCCCATGGACCTGGGCGACGAATAGGCAGCGGGTCATGAGCCCTGGAAAAGGGCGTCCGCCACGGCCCCTGTCACCTGGCGGATGATGTCGGTGCGTTCGGGGACGCTGCCCATGTCGTCGCCCTTGGTGTAGACGACAAGGGCGTAGGCGTGTCCGTCCTTGTCAAGGATGCCGGCATCGTGCAGTTCCCCGCCCAGCTCCCCGTACTTGTGGTACACGGTGACGCCGGCGGGAACGGCGGCCGGGATGAGCGTCTCATCGTTGGTGTCCTGCATGGTGGACAACAGGTGCGCGGTGTCCGCGGCATTGAGCAGGCTCCCGGAGTAGAGTCCCGCGAGGATGCGGGCCATGTCCGCCGGGGCGAGTGTGTTGATTTCGGGGTTGTACTGCACGCCCAAGGAATTCGCGTAGTCCGTCAGCTCCTGGTGGCCGACGGCGTTCATGATCAGCGTCCAGGAGTCGTTGTCGCTCTGCTGGATCATTGCCTGTAGCTGGAAGGACGCGGGATAGGCTCCCAGGGGATCGTCCAGGGAGGCCGTGCCGGTTTCAACAAGGTGGTAATACGCTTCCGCTGCCAGGACCTTGGCGGTGCTGGCGGCCTCAAAGGGGTTCTCGACGCCGTACTGATGGACCCGTTGGCCGTTGGCTCCGGCCGACACGTCCATGAGCGCCACCCCGATCTGGTACTCCGGGTGCGCGTCAATGATGCCGTTGATCTGGGCGTCCAGTACCTGATCAATAACGCCGGTTGCCCCCGCGGCACCCGGTGCGGGGGAGCCAGCCTGCGGGGCTGGAGCTGCCTTCCGCCCCGGAGCGGGCTTCTTCGTCGGGCTGCCCGAGCGGACGGTGGACGTCGAACGGGCCTGCGCTGCCGAGTGGACGCCGACAGGCAGTGCCACGGCCAGGAGAGCCGCGCACGCTGCCATTATGAGCGCGCGGCGGCGCCGAAACGCCCGGGAGCGGACGCGGGTGCCGCCGGCGCGGGGGGACTGTCTCCGATAGAGCCGGGACTTGCGTTCTTCCATGATGGGAAGGTTAGCCGTGGAACCTATGCCGGAGCTTTGAACCACCTGTTACCGGGCCACCGCGCCGCCGGGGCTCAGCGCCTTGGCGCGTCCCGGCGTCGTGCGGCGTAAGCGAAAAGTGACGTGGTGGCCACCGTGGCCAGGTACCCTGCGATGACAATGAGCGCGATGCCGGCCCAGAAGTAGTTGGTGGTGCTGCCCTCCTGCAGCGGGCCGGGCGCGATCTTGGCCAGCGAATACACCGCCACCGCCGCCGACGCCAGCCCAATTATCACCGGCAGCTTGAGCCAGATCCGCGCCGAGCCCACATGCCCGCCGAAGCCGTCCCACACATTCCACGTTCCGCCCAGCCTGAGGATCAGCCAGCCGGCGGGGATCATGAAAGCGCCCACCAAGAGGAAGGCTGCCACGACGTCTGCCGGCCGGTGCCATTGGTTGATGAGCGTGGAGGCGCCGGAGGCTATCGCGAACGTTCCGCCCGCAAAACCGACGAACGGACGCCACCGCGGCGAAGACATGAGGAACACCGCCGCCGCAGCCGACGCCGCCAGCGTGGTGTGCCCGGACGGCAGGGAGTTCAGTTCCAGCGTCACCACACCAGTGTCCGGCCGCGGCGGCAAAACATCCTTGAGGACCTGCGTGGCAATGTTAGCGCCGATGCATGCGGTCAGGGCAATCCCCGCAGCAGACCACCGCCGCCGGATCACCGCGACGAACAGAACCACGAGGGCGGCCATCACCAGCGAAATGGTGGGCAGCCAGTCCAGGAACTGGGTGGACGCCTTGCCTGCGGGTCCGTGGATGTCCACGGCCTCAACCAGCGCGGACTCGTCGATGAACTGGCCCGTGGTGGTCTGGACGAAGTAGTAGTACGTGGCGATCAGACCCGCAACGCAGGCGAGCGTGGCGACGAAGAACATAAAGCCAGAGCCCGGGGCAGGGCGTGCGGGAGTGCTGATGCGCGCGGGCTTCGACAGGGTCATAAGTTAAGGGTGTCACAGAAATCTGTGAGCAACCCACCGAGCCAACGTGTCAGCCGGGGGCCTGGGCCAGCTCCTCGATGATTTCGAACTGCTCGCGCACGCCGCCTTCCATGCCGGACTGCGCAATCATGTCCCGGACTTCCCTGCTGCCCGCATCGGTGCGGATGCTGACCAAGGTAGCGCCGCCGTCGTGCGCGTCCTCGAACGTAACGGTGTTGAGGACGGCGCCGTCCTCGCTGTCCGGCTGGGCCCCGGCCTGCTCCATCACCTCGGTGTGGACGATCCGTTCGTTCGGAACGATCTCGCGGTACATCCCATGGAAGGCCACCTCAAATTCGCCGTGCGCCACCATGACGTACCGCCATGCCCCGCCCACCCGGAAGTCCATGTCGGCCACCGTCATCTCGCCGCGCCGGCCCGGCCACCACTTCTTCACGAGCCCGGGCGTGGTCCAGGCCCGGTACACGAGGTGCCGGGGTGCGTTGACGGTGCGGGTGATCAGGATTTCCGTGTCGCTGGGGAACGTCACGTCCATGGTGCCGCTGCTTGCCTGTGCCATTGCCGTACTCCTTCTCAGTGCTCTTCCTGCTTGAAATCTTCGTCTTTGAGATCATCGTCTTTGAGGTCTTCCAGCACATCCTCCAGGAGGTCGAAGCGCTCTTCCCAGAAGTGCTGGTAGCTTGCCACCCAGTCGTGGATGGGTTTCAGGGCCTGCGGATTCAGCCGGTAGAGCCGTTGCCGGCCTTCGTCGCGCACGTCCACCGCGCCCACTTCCCGCAGTACGCGCAGGTGCCGGGAGACATGCGGCTGGGCCAGTCCCAGGAGGTCCACCAGCTCGCCGACCGGGCGCTCGCCGTGGGCGAGGGCGTCCAGGATTTCCCGACGGCGGGGTTCTGCCACCGCGTTGAACGCGTCCGCCGTTGTTGCTGCCCGTGCCATGGTGCCATTGTATATCCATATTGATATGTATTGGAAGGCCTCTTGGGTTCCCGGCGCGGAAGGTCTAACGTCACCCACAGGGAGACTGTCCAAAGGAGGCGCGGCCGTGACCATTATCGACAACGCGGTGTACGTGAACGGTGTTCGTACCGCTGACCCTGAAGATCTCGACGAGACGTACTTCCTGCTCAGGCAGCGCGAGGGGATGGCATGGATCGGACTCTACCGGCCCGACGCCGACGAACTCCGCTCGGTGGCGGAGGAATTCGACCTCAGCCACCTGGCCGTTGAAGACGCGCTCGCCGGACACCAGCGCGCCAAACTGGAGCACTACGGCGAAGACCTCTTCCTGGTGCTCCGGCCCGCCCGCTACCTTGACGACGTCGAAAAGGTGGACTTCGGCGAGATCCACGTCTTTGTGGGCGCCGACTACGTGATCACCGTCCGGCACGCGGAGTCCCCGGACCTGGCCAGGGTCCGACGCCGGATGGAAGGCATGCCCGAATTCCTCGCCCTCGGCCCGGACGCCGTTCTTTACGGCATCCTGGACCAGGTGGTGGACGAGTACGAGCCGGTCGCGGCCGGCCTGGAGAACGACATCGACGAGATCGAGGACGATCTTTTCGGCGCCGATCCCGACGTCTCACGCCGGATCTACGAGCTCTCCCGGCAGGTGATCACGTTCCAGCGTGCCACCAGCCCGCTCGCGGGAATCCTGCAGGCCCTCATGGCGGGCACCCCGGGACGGGACAAAGAGCCGGAACTTCAGGACCACTACCGGGACGTGCTGGACCACATTATCCGGCTCAACGAACGCGTGGCCGCTTTCCGCGCCCTGCTGCAGAATGCGCTCGCCGTGAACGCCGCCCTCGTGGCCCAGCGCCAGAACGACGAGATGAAGAACCTCACCGAGTCCAGTTACCGGCAGAACGAGGAGGTCAAACGCATTTCCTCGTGGGCGGCCATCCTGTTCGCCCCCACACTGGTGGCTTCCATTTACGGCATGAACTTCCGGGTCATGCCGGAGCTCGACTGGCCGTTCGGCTACCCCTATGCGTTGGGCCTGATGCTTGCCATGGGACTGGTCCTGTACCTGACCTTCAAGCACAACAAATGGATCTAATTGCGTGCGGCCGAGCGAGGCCCAGTTCCCTGACTTGCCGCTTGCTTCTTGGGAGCTGAGTGGCACCTAGTGTTGCCGCCTGAGAAGTCGAGTACTGACTACTCGTGCTTACCTACCCCGTGCCGCCTAGCGTTTGTTCAGGGTCCTCCGGGACGTTAAGGCTGAGCGGCTATGGGGGTTACGTCATGAGTTTCGAGCTTCGCGTACGCCGGGCGCGTCACCAGGCTGGGGCCGGTGACGGAGCCAGTGGTACAGCGCCGTACCGGGGGAAGTCGCCGGTCCCGCATACGTTAGAATCGCCGGCTGCTACTGAGCCGCATACTTTTCCGGCGCCGCTTACTGCAGCGGGGGTCTTATTGGACTTTCGCGCTGACAGCGAAGAGGACTCCCTCGGCCTACTCGCTCGGGCCGCCGCTGATGCCCTCTCAGAACGGGCCGGAGGTGCGCTGGACTGCGCAGTGTCCGTGGTGCGTCCTCGTCGGACGCCCCTCACGGCCGCGACCAGCGAGGCAGCTTCCGCTCTTGCGCGGTGGGACCTGGACAGTGACGGGCCGATCACGCAGGCAATGACCGGACGGTTGGCAGTCATCCTCAACGACTTCTCCAGGGATCAGCGGTGGCCCGCGTACAGGGGGTCGCTCCGGCACGCGGGGTACCGGTCGGTGGTGTCAGCGCCCCTGCAGCTCGACTCCGGATACAACGCAGCGCTCACCCTTTTCACGGAGCAAGCCAGCGTGTTCGCCCCCGCTGTACTGGCCGACGTCGTGATGTTCAGCAAACTTGCAGGACGCAGTTACGTCATGGCGTCCGCAGTCCGGTCGGCGCTGGCGGCGGCTACCCACTTGCGGACCGCCATGGAGGGCCGGACACCCATTGATGTCGCGTGCGGGGTGATCATGGGCCAGAACCGCTGCTCCTACGAGGAAGCTTTCAATATCATCGCCAAGGCATCCAGCAACCGGAACGTCAAGGTCCGCGCGCTCGCGGAATCCCTCCTTGAGGATCTGCCAGGCGGAGCGCCGGACACGCACTTCAAGACATGACGCAGGACGAGGTCAACGCCCTGCCTTTGTTGGATCCGGCCGCGTTGGGCAGGCTGCGTGACGAACTTGATGACGACGAAGGGGTGTGGAAGGTCTTCGTGCGGAATTTCATCGCACAACTGCCTCAGCGCACCGAAAAACTGCGCCTGGCCCTGACCACCGGAGACTTGCCGGGTTCCCTGGACGCGGTCCTGAGCCTGAAGACTTCAAGCCAGATGGTGGGAGCCGAACGGCTCGCGGAACTTGCCATGGGGCTGGAGCGGTCGGTGCGAACCGAGACCCGCGACGCGGCGTCGGGCAACGCGCTGCCCCGGCTGGCAGCGGCCCACCTCAAAACGATCATGAAGTGCGGCCGGCAGACTTCGGACCTCCTGCAGCGGTACCTGGATTCCGCGCCGGGCCGGAAATAGCCTCGTCGGCCTCGGCTCCCGCACTGAACGTTGTCCAGGGCGCTTGTACAGTGAACCCATGCCTTCCTCGGTCCCGCCCGCTCTGCCGTCGTCTCTGCCGTCCTCCCTCCCGTCCCTCGAGGGACTGCTGGCCTCCGCGCATGTGGTGAGCCTGCCGATGCGCGTAAAGTTCCGCGGCATCATGGAACGCGAAACCCTGCTGCTGCGGGGCCCCGTTGGCTGGGCGGAGTTCTGCCCGTTCCCCGAATATGACGACGCCGAGGCCTCCCGCTGGCTGGCCGCCGCCATCGAAGCCGGCTGGCAGGGATTCCCCGCTCCCGTCCGGTCGGTCATCCCTGTAAACGCCACCGTCCCGGCCGTCCCTGCCGAGCAAGTGCCCGAAGTTTTGGCCCGGTTCGGCCGGGTTGACGCCGTCAAGATCAAGGTGGCCGAACGCGGACAGACCCTCGACGACGACGCCGCCCGGGTGGGTGCAGTGCGGGCTTTACTGCCGGAAGCAGCCATCCGGGTGGACGCGAACGGGGGCTGGGACGTGCCTTCTGCCGTCCGGGCGCTGACCCGGCTCGCCGACGTCGGACTTGAATACGCGGAGCAGCCGGTGCCTTCCATCGAGGGGCTGGCGGAGGTGCGGCGCCGGTTGCGGGACTCCGGGACGCCCGTGCTGATCGCCGCCGACGAAAGTGTGCGCAAGGAATCCGACCCCCTGCGCGTGGCGCGCGCCGGCGCTGCCGACCTGCTGGTTGTTAAGGTTGCACCGCTCGGGGGAGTGCGGCGCGCGCTCGACCTTGTGGCTCAGGCCGGGCTGCCCGCCGTCGTGAGTTCCGCTCTGGACACGTCCGTGGGCATCCGCGCCGGGCTGGCGTTGGCGGCTTCGTTGCCGGAGTTGCCCTACGCGTGCGGGCTGGGGACAGTGTCACTGTTCACCTCCGACATCACTTTGGACCCGCTGGTAGCTGACGACGGCGCCATCCGCCTCCGCGCCGTCGAAGCCGACCCCGGGCTGCTTTCGCGGTATGCCGCTTCCGCCGAACGCCGCGACTGGTGGCTGGCCCGGCTCCGCCGCGTCCACGCGACCCTCGCCGCCGCCTCCTGACCCTCCCACTGCCGCCGCCTCCCGCCTCCCGCCTCCCGCCGCCAGGACGCTCTCTCATTTAACGCAGGTTTTCGGGAAACGCTCTATCACTTAACGCGGGTTTTCTGGAAACGCTCTCGCAGTTTCTGCAGGTCACCGGCGGTTAACCGGAACTTCATCTGGCTGACGACTTGGGGTCGGAACCGGCTGACAGGGTGGGCGGGACCCGATCGTCTTTTTGGAGGCAAACCTTGTCTGAAACGACAAACCGCAAGTTCAACCTGCTGCCCATGCTTGGCCACACGAAGGGTAAGCGCAGTGCTGTCACCTGTGCCCTGAAGTGCGACAACGCCTGCGCCGGCGATGTCTGCAACACCAGCTCGAACAGCTACTTCCGCGACATTGCGTCCGCCACTATGTCCCGCCGCGCCGCCCTTGGCTTCGGCGCCGCCGGTGCCCTCGCCGTCGTACTCGGCAACGCCGTTGCCTCAGCGGAACCGGCCGTTGCCGGTGGCCCCGGGCTGGCGCCCGCCGCAAAGGAAGGCTTCAGCAAGTCGAAGCTGAAGTTCACGCCGATCGCTCCCGTGGACAAACTGGTGGACGCCGTTACTGTCCCTGAAGGTTTCACCTGGCAGCCCGTGATTCGCTGGGGTGACCCCATCTTCAACGGCGCACCGGACTTTGACATCAACAACCAGACGGCCGCCGCACAGGAAAAGCAGTTCGGCTACAACAACGACTACTCGGACATTATTGAGATCCCGGACACCAAGGGCCGCCGCGCCGTTCTGTTCGCCAACCACGAGTACACCAACGAGGGAATCATGTTCCCCCCCACGATGCCGGCTGCGCAGATGCGCGCTGTGGGACAGGCCGCGCACGGACTGTCCGTCGTCGAGTTGGAACGCAAGAACACCACCAAACCGTGGACCTACGTCAAGGGCGCGCAGCTGAACCGCCGATTCCTGAACAGCACGGTCTACGAACTGACCGGCCCGGTTGCGGATTCGTCGCTGGTGAAGACGGCTGATGACAAGTCAGGCCGCTTCATCAAGGGCACCCTGGGCAACTGTTCCGGCGGAACCACCCCGTGGGGCACCATCCTCTCCGGCGAAGAAAACTTCAACGGCTACTTCGTCGCCCCCGGCACCTCTGAGTACGACAAGCGCTACGGCCTCACCAGCAAGGCAACCGCCCGCCAGTGGGAAATTGACGATCCCCGCTTCGACACCCGCAAGCCGGGCTACGAAAACGAAGCCAACCGCTTCGGCTACATCGTCGAAGTCGACCCCTTCGATCCCACCTCCACCCCGAAGAAGCACTCCGCGCTGGGCCGCTTTAAGCACGAGGGCGCCAACGTGATCATTGCCGAGAACGGCAAGGTTGTGGCCTACTCCGGCGACGACGAGCGCTTCGACTACCTCTACAAATTTGTCTCACGGGACTTCTACAAAGAGGGCGACCGCAAGCACAACATGACGCTGCTCTCCGCCGGCGACCTGTATGTAGCGAAGTTCACGGGCAACTCTGCTGACTTCAAGGCCAGCGAGGTTCCGGCGGACGGCTCGTTCGATGGCACGGGTCAGTGGCTGCCCCTTGTGGTCAACGGCGAGTCCAAGGTGGACAAAATGAGCGTCGAGGAAGTTCTGGTCTACACCCGCATCGCGGCCGACAAAGTGGGCCCCACCAAGATGGACCGCTGCGAGGACGTACAGCCGAGCCTGCACACCGGCAAGGTCTACGTCGCGTGCACCAACAACAGCAAGCGCGGCATCGAGGGCAACGTCTTCGCCGACGAGGCCAACCCCCGCAACAAGAACAAGGACGGCCACATCGTCGAAATCACCGAGGTCGGGGGCCAGGACTCCACGACGTTCACCTGGAACCTGCTCATCGTCTGTGGAGATCCCGCCGTCGACAAGTCCACCTACTTCTCGGGGTTCCCGGCGGACAAGGTCTCGCCCATCTCCTGCCCGGACAACCTCGCGTTCGACTCCGTAGGCAACCTGTGGATTTCCACCGACGGCGCCCCCTCCGGCATCGGCAAGGCCGACGGACTCTTCAAGGTCACCCTCGAAGGCACCGAGCGCGGCAATGTGGAGCAGTTCCTCGCCGTACCGCGTGAAGCCGAAACTTGCGGCCCGATCGTGCACGACGAAGAGCGGACCGTCTTCGTTTCCGTGCAGCACCCGGGCGAAGAGGGTTCGTTCGCGGCGCAGCGCTCCTTCTTCCCGGACTACGTTGCGGAAGGTGCGACGCCGGCACGCGGGCAGGTGCGCGCACCCCGCCCGTCCGTGATCCAGGTGTTCGCCGGCTAGCCTTCCCGCGACCCTCCCGGTGGGACGCTCTCTCACTTAATGCGGGTTTTCCACCAACGCTCTATCACCTCCTGTTGCCCCGGCGGCGGGAAGTGATAGAGCGTTTGGTTTAAAGCGACATTAAGTGAGAGAGCGTCCGGGGGTGGCAGACTGGTTCGGTGACTTCGCTGAACGACCCCGCCCCTTCCTCGCCGGACCCTGCATCCGCCCCGGGCGCCGCCTCCTCGCCGGCCCCTGCTTCTTCGCCTGCCCCGGGCGCCGCGGCTGCGGCCGAACCTTTGTTGACTTCGCTCGAGGCGGCGCGGATCGCCGTCGAGGCCCTGGTCGACGGCGGTGTGGAGTATGTGGTGGTCTCGCCGGGGTCGCGCTCGGCTCCGATGGCGTATGCGCTGGCAGAGGCCTCCGCGGCGGGACGGGTGGAGCTGCTGGTCCGGATCGACGAGCGGTCAGCCGGCTTCACGGCCCTGGGCCTCGCCTTGTCCACCGGCTCCCCGGCGGCCGTCCTCACCACGTCCGGCACCGCCGTCGGGAACCTCATGCCGGCCGTGATGGAGGCCAACCATGCGGCGGTCCCGCTGGTGGTGCTGTCCGCGGACCGGCCCGTGGAGCTGCTGGGCACTGGTGCCAACCAAACCACCATCCAGCTGGATCTGTTCGGCGAGCACGTCCGGTTCGCGGCCGATGTTCCCGCCGGCAGCAGCCCGCTCCGAGCCGTGGAGACGGCGCTCTCCGCCGCCACCGGCGCGTTCTCCGACCTCGCTCCCGGTCCCGTCCAGCTGAACCTGGGCTTCCGCGACCCGCTGGTACCGGCGCCGGGGGAGCAGCTTCCGACGGCGGCTGGCCGGCAGAAATTCCGCATCGCCACCGAGCCGCTCACCATGAACCTGCCGCCGGCCGCTTCTTCGCTCAGCGAACGCCGCACCGTGGTGCTGGCAGGGCACGACGCCGGGCCTGTCGCCGAAGCGTTCGCCCGCGCCCACGGCCTTCCCTTGCTGGCCGAGCCGTCCTCCAACGCCCGCTTCGGGCCGAACGCGGTGGGCCCGTACCGGCTGCTGCTGCAGCACTTCGGACCGGGATCGGCGCAGCCGATTGAGCGCGTCGTCCTCTTTGGCCGGCCCACCCTTTCCCGGCCGGTTTCTGCGCTTCTTGCCCGGGCCGACGTCCCTTCCGCCCTCTACCAGCCGGTTCCCGTGGCCTGGTACGAGCCCGGCCGGCGCACGGAACTGCCGCTGGAAAGCCTGGCGGACCTTGCCGAGTTTGCCGGCCGCGGCCCGTCCGACTGGCTGGATACCTGGCTGCTGGCTGGGTCCGCCGCGCAGCACGCCCTCGACGGAGTCCTGGCCGCAGAACACGCCGCTCTCGGCCCGGCGGTGGGCGCGCTCGTGTGGGGGAATGCCCGCGGCCAGTTGGTGCTGGGCTCGTCGAACGGCATCCGCGACGTGGATCTCGCTGGTCTTCCCGCCGCGGAGCCGGCGGCCACCGTCTACGCCAACCGTGGCCTGGCCGGGATCGACGGCACCGTCTCCACCGCCACCGGAATCGCGCTCGGCGGCCGGCAGGAAACCACGCTGCTGCTCGGCGACGTCACGTTTTTGCATGACGCCGGCGGCCTGCTCCTGGGCCCGGGCGAAGCTGTGCCGGACCTGAGGATCGTGGTGCTGAACGACGCCGGCGGGGCTATTTTCGACCTGCTCGAGCACGGCGCGGTGCGGGAAGCGGGAGGCTACACGGACGCCGTCGAACGCCTGTTCAGCACCCCGCACGCAGTGGACCTTTCGGCACTCGCCGCAGCATACGGCGTCGGGCACTGCGCGGTAAGTACGACGGCGGGCCTCGCCGAAGCGCTTGCCGCGCCGATCCAGGGCCGCAGCATCGTCGAAGTCCGCACGGACCGGGTAGGCCTACGGGACCTGCACGCCCACATCAGGGCTGCCGTGTCTGCCGCCGTCACAGGTGTCCTCGGCGGCTGAGCCCGCCCCACTTAAAGCAACGCCAGGTTAACGCAACGCGGGGTCACTTTCCGCCCTTCCCCGGCGGGATATTGGGCGTGAAGTGACCCCGCGTTGGTTTGGGGCGTGGCTGCCTGGTTGGGATTAGAGGACCCGGCTCAGGAACTCCTGGGTACGGGGGTGCTGCGGGTTGGCCAGGAGCTCGCGGGGATCGCCCGACTCAACCACCACGCCTCCGTCCATGAACGTCAGGCGGTCGCCCACCTCGCGGGCGAAACCGATCTCATGGGTCACCACGATCATGGTGATGCCCGTCTTGGCGAGGTCCTTCATGACATTCAGGACGTCTCCCACAAGTTCGGGATCCAACGCGGACGTGGGCTCGTCGAAGAGCATCAGCTTCGGGTCCATGGCCAGCGCACGGGCGATCGCCACGCGCTGCTGCTGGCCACCGGAAAGCTGCGCAGGGTAGTGGTCCGCGCGGTCCGCCATGCCCACCCGGTCCAGCAGTTCCAAGGCCCGCTTCCGTGCGGATTCCCGGGACTGGCCCTTGACGTGCATGGGCGCTTCCATGATGTTGTACAGGGCAGTCTTATGCGGGAAGAGATTGAACCGTTGGAACACCATGCCGATGTCCCGGCGTTGGGCCGCGATTTCCTTGGTCCTCAGGTCATGGAGCCGGCCGTGGACTTCGCGGTAGCCAATCAGGCTGCCGCCCACGGAAATCCGCCCGGCGCTGATGGTCTCCAGCAGGTTCACGCAGCGCAGCATCGTGGACTTTCCGGAACCCGACGGACCGATGACCACGGACACCTCGCCGTGGTTGACGGTCAGGTCGATGCCGCGCAGCACATGGTGATGGCCGAAGTACTTGTGCAGGCCTTCGATTTTTACGAGTGGCGTTGCTGTTGCAGTTGTCGTCATATGGATTCTCCTCCGCCGGACAGCTTGGGTGCACCCATGCCAGCTGCTGCAGCCTTGGCCGCCTCCATGTTCACTGGCGCGGGGGAAAGATTGTCCACGCCCTTGCCGTAGTACGCCTCAATGAAATGCTGGCCCACCATCAGCAAGCTAGTGATCACCAGGTACCAGATGCCCGCAACGATGAGCAGGGGAACCGGCAGGTAAGTCCGGTTGGCCAGCGTATTAGTGGCGAACGTGAGGTCCAGCGTGAACGGCACAGCCAGGACCAGGGACGTGGTCTTGAGCATGCCGATGGTCTCGTTGCCCGTGGGCGGAACAATGACCCGCATGGCCTGCGGCAGGATGATCCGCCACATGATCTTGGCCTTGCCCATGCCCAGGGCCTCGGCGGCTTCCATCTGGCCCCGGTCAACGGACTTCAAGCCTGCCCGGAAGATTTCGGCCAGGTACGCGGACTCATTCAGGCCAAGGCCCAGGATGGCCGCCGCAAGTGCGGTGATGACCGTGCTGGTGTCCACGCTGAACAGCTCGGGCCCGAACGGGACACCGGCGCTGATCTTCGGGTACAGGACGGAAACCAGGCCCCAGAAGATGAGCTGGGTGTACACAGGCGTGCCCCGGAAGAACCAGACCCACACCCAGCTGGACCAGCGGAACACCGGGTTGTCCGACTGGCGCATGAAGGCCAGCAGGATCGCGAGGACAATTGCCAGGATCATGGAGGCGACAGTCAGCAGCAGGGTCCAACCGACGCCCTGGACCACGTTGACGTCCAGGATGTAAGTGCCCACCGTGTCCCAGTGGAAGTTGGGGTTGGTGACCAGGCTCTGGAGGACCAGGACCAGGACGCCGATGATCACGACGGCGCTGATCCACCGGCCGGGGTGCCGTACCGGTACCGCTTTATTTAGTACCGGTGATTCTTCAGGTGGATGTTGCATGCTTGGGCCCGTTTTTTGGTCGGTTACCGGTTCGCTCAAGACGTGGCCGGGTTGACTTCTGACTTGGTGATGGCGCCGTCAGCGTTACCCCAGCCCTCGAGGATCTTCTTGTAGGAGCCGTCCGCGATCAGCTTGGTGACCGTCTTCTGGATCACGTCGGCCAGGGCCTTATCCGACTTCACCACGGCGATGCCCTGGGGAGCGGCGTCGTAGACGTCGCCGAGCTTTTCCAGCTGGCCGTTCGTCTGAGCGAGGGCGTAGCCGATGATGGGGGAGTCGGCGGCCATGGCATCGATGCTGCCATTGACCAGCCGGGTGGTGACGTCGGTCTGGTTCTTCAGCGTGACGACGTTGATGGCCGGTTTGCCGGCGTCCGTGCATTTCTTGGTGCGTCCGGACAGGTCCGGATCTTCCTGGACTGTGCCGGTCTGGACGCCGATGTTCTTGCCGCAGACGTCATCGAGGGAGAACTTCTTCGGATTGCCCTTCTGGACGGCCCATGCGGTGCCGGCGTTGAAGTAGCTGACGAAGTTTACTGCCGCGAGGCGCTCCGGGTTGATCGTGAAGGAGGAGATACCAAGATCGTACTTCGGGCCGAGCGCGGGCAGGATGCCGGTGAATTCAGCCGTCTGGACCTGGACCTTGAGCCCCAACGTGGCGCCGATCGCCTTGGCGATGTCGACGTCGTACCCTACCGGGGTCTGACCGTCCGAGCCAAGGAACTCGGCCGGTGCGTAGCTGGTGTCCGATCCGATGGTCAGGGTGCCCTTGGACTTGATGGCCTCCGGCAGCTGGGCAGCCAGCGAGTCATCCTTCTTGATGGTGCTCGGGTCGAAGCTGGCCTTTGCGCTCCCCGACTCGGTAGACCCGCCGCCGGGTGCGGCGTTCTGCGACGCGTTGGTGCAGCCGGTAAGCGCGAGCGCGCCGATGGCGAGAACGGTAGCAGCCTTGAGCGTGGAGCTGCCCAGGAGCGAACGGGAAATGTGCATGTGTCTTTTACCTTTTGTTGCGGACGGAATGCATACCTAAAGCGCCTCATAGTGTATCGCGCGCCGAGAGATGTGCGTCACAGATAACTTTGTTTCACTATTGGATAACTAATGCGGAGTGTTATGCAAGAGTCTAGGGCGCGGCGCCGTCTGGAATCCCGGACGCCCCGCCCCAGCTAGTTCGAGATACCGAGCGACTCCAGCATTGGCCGGAACTTCGCCCACGTCTCGGCCAGTTCGGCCTCGGGCAGGGAGCCGTCAACGATTCCACAACCGGCATATAACCGGACGGTATGCGGATCCTCGATGACCGCGCCGCGCAGTGCGATGCCCCATTCGCCGTTGCCGGCCGCGTCGAGCCAGCCCACCGGACCGGCATAGGGCCCGCGGTCCAAGTGCTCGAGCTTGCGGATCAGGGCGCCCGCGACTCGTGTGGGGGTGCCGCAAACGGCGGCCGTCGGATGCAGCGCGTTGATCAGCGCAAGGCACGTGGGCACGTGGCCCTCCACCTCGGCAAGCTCCGCCTTCACGTCCGACGCCAGGTGCCACACATTGGGCAGCTCCAGGATGAAGGGTTCGTCGTGGGCGTTCATGGCCTCGGAAAACGGCGCCAGCTGCGAGGTCAGGGACTGGATGGCGATTTCGTGCTCGTGCCGCTGCTTCTCCGACCCGGCCAGCACGCGCTCGGCATAGTCCATGGGGATCCCGTCCTCGCCATGTGCGTCCCGTCGGTCCAGCGTGCCCGCCAAAACGCGCGCCTGGGCGGTGCGGCCCTCCACCTGAATCAGCATCTCGGGCGTCGCGCCCACCAGTCCGTCCACCCCGTACGTCCAGCATTCGCGGTACCGGACGGCAAGTTCGCGCAGCACCTTCGCAGCGTTCACGCCCGACGGAACCGTGGCCACGATATCCCGCGCCAGCACGAGCTTCTCCAGCGCCCCGGTGCGGATTTCCTCCACCCCGGCAGTCACCGCGGCCATCCAGTCTTCCTCGCTCAGCGACCCCGTATGGAGCGTCGCTCCACCGTCCTGCTGGAAGGGAAGTACGACGCCGTCACTGGCCTCGGCGGGGACCCCACCGGGGGTGCCGCCTGCCACGGCGGGCGCAGCACCCGTGCTGCCAGCGCTCAGCCAGCGGTCCAGTGCGGTGAGGGCGCCCTCTTTGGTGAGTTCGCCGTCGTCGAACGTGAGCTGGGTGAGCCAGTACTGGCCGTCCCGCACGCCCACCACGATCTCCGGCACTATCAGGCGCGATTCGTGGGCGGATTTTTTGGAGAAGGCGAAGGAGCCGAAGGCCACGGGCCCGGTGCCGGGCAGGGCAACCGAGTCTGTGATGTCTGCTTCGAGGACGAGGTGGCGCCACCAGATGTCGGCCTCAAGGAACCGTTCCGGCCCGGTTGCGGTGAAACGACTGATCTCACCAAAGCCCACCAGGCCGGCTTCGCGGCGGGTCCAGCAAAGGACGTCGTCCCGGACCAGGAACTGCGGAAGCCCGCCGGCAGACGCGTTGCCATCCAGGGGGACCGTGAGGGTGCGGAACGTGCTCGTCATGATGAGACAACAGTACTCTGCACGCTACTCGGCGGTACTTTCAGCCCACAGCCCAAGATTTGCGCACAGTTAGGGGGCCTGCAGAACATTTGAGACAATGACGGAGTGAACCGAGCATCCTTGGATAAGCGTCCGGACGAAGTAGCCACGATGTTTGACGACGTCGCACCTAAATACGACGTCGTCAACGATGTTCTGTCGATGGGACAGACGCGCCGCTGGCGCAAGATTGTGGTGGATGCCGTGGACGTGCGTCCCGGCCAGCGTGTGCTCGACCTGGCAGCCGGAACCGGCACGTCCAGCGAGCCATATGCCGATGCTGGCATAGATGTGGTTGCGTGTGATTTCTCCCTGGGCATGCTCAAGGTGGGCAAACGCCGCCGCCCGGACATCAACTTCGTTGCCGGTGACGCCACCAACCTGCCTTTCGCGGACAACAGCTTCGACGCGAGCACCATCTCGTTCGGCCTGCGCAACGTCAACGAGCCCAAGAAGGCGCTCGCCGAAATGCTTCGCGTCACCAAGCCCGGCGGCAAGCTGGTCATCGCCGAGTTCTCGGCGCCCGTCGTTCCGCTCTGGCGAACGATGTACACCGAATACCTCATGCGTGCCCTCCCCGCCATCGCAGTGAAGGTCGCCTCGAACCCAGACGCGTATGTTTACCTCGCCGAATCCATCCGCGCCTGGCCGGACCAGGACCACCTGGCCGCGTGGCTGCAGGAATCGGGTTGGGAAAAGGTCACCTACCGCAATCTGACCGGCGGGATCGTGGCCGTCCACCGGGCAACCAAGCCACTCGAATCAACTCCTGACGGCAGCGCTGCCGCCATTGCCGCGCACAAGGGCCCCGTGGCCAAGCTCCGCCGCAACATCACCCGCTGATACCTGTGAACATACTGATTGTCGGCGCCGGGCCGGCCGGATCCACCGCTGCCTACTATCTTGCCAAGGCGGGCCTCAGTGTGACCGTCCTGGAGAAGACCAGCTTCCCGCGCGAGAAGATCTGCGGCGACGGCCTCACCCCCCGCGCGGTCCGCGAAATTCAGAAGCTCGGCCTGCCGCACCCGGAATCTGATGGCTGGCGCCGAAACAAAGGCCTGCGGCTCATTGCCGGCGGCCGGACTATCGAACTGCCGTGGCCCGAGGTATCCGACTTTCCCCAGTACGGCCTGATCCGCACCCGCCTGGGCTTCGACGAGGAACTGGCCCGGCACGCGCAGGCCGCAGGCGCCCTCGTGTTGGAGCGCCACAGCGTCGCTGAAGCCCTGCGCTCGGAAGACGGCCGCGTGACCGGTGTCCGCGCAGCGCTCCTGGACGAGTCCGGTCGTAAGACGGGGGAGACGCGCGACTTCAGTGCCGACGTCGTACTTGCCGCGGACGGAAACTCCACGCGAACCGCGGTGTCCCTCGGAATCCAGAAGCGCGATGACCGCCCCCTCGGCGTAGCGGTGCGAACCTACTTCGCCAGTCCGCGCCACGACGACGACTGGATGGAAGGCTGGCTGGAACTCCCCGGCCGCGACGGGAAACTGCTCCCCGGCTACGGCTGGGTGTTCGGCGTCGGCGACGGCACCTCCAACGTAGGCCTCGGCATCCTGAACTCCTCCAAGGAATTCGGCAAGCTGGACTACAAGCAGGTCCTGCGCGAATGGACCGCCGCGATGCCTGCCGAGTGGGGTTTCACGCCCGAGAATCAAGTGGGCGAAATCCGCGGCGCCGCCCTGCCCATGGGCTTCAACCGCACGCCGCACTACTCGCCCGGCCTCCTGCTCCTGGGCGATGCCGGGGGCATGGTGTCCCCGTTCAACGGCGAGGGCATTTCCTATGCCATGGAGTCGGCGCGGTTCGCGGCCGAGTTCATCATTGACGCCTCCGCGCGCTCCGTTTCGGCGGGACCAACGTACGACGCCGACGCGCACCTTGCAGGCTACGCGGACTATGTGCGGGGCCAGTGGGGATCGCACTTTACCCTGGGCCGCGCGTTTGCCGCGCTGATCGGAAAGCCCGCCGTCATGAAGCTCGCGCTGCGGACCGGGATGCCGATTCCTGTGCTGATGCGCTTTGTGGTGCGGCTGCTCGCCAACCTGACCGATCCGGCGGCGAAGGGCTTTGAGGACAGGGTCATCCGCGTCCTGGAATCGCTGGTCCCGGCCACGTCCAACACCCTTTCGGCTACGAACCAGCGGTATCCGCAACAAAAAGTTAGGGTTAACCAGTGACCAACTCTGCAGACCACAGCTGGACGCATGCCGGGCACGGCCTGCGTGACTCCGAACCCAGCCTCAATACCACCGCCATCGCCACGGCACTTCAGCTGCCAGCAGGCTTCGCTGCGATCGCGGAGGACGCCGAACTGGGTCCCGCCATCACCACCAACCTGGCCCGGGTGGAGAAGAAGCTGCGCGAAGCCATCGCCAACTCCGATCCCCTTGCTGACGCAACGTCGCGCCACCTGGTGGAGGCCGGCGGCAAGCGTGTGCGGCCGCTGCTGACCCTGCTGTCCGCCCACCTCGGTGACGCCTCCCTTCCTGCTGTGGTGCAGGCGGCGGTGGTGGTTGAGCTGACCCACCTGGCCACGCTTTACCACGACGACGTCATGGACTCCGCCCCGTTCCGCCGCGGCGCCCCCACGGCCCACGAAGTCTGGGGCAACTCCGTAGCGGTCCTCACCGGCGACCTCATCTTTGCCCGCGCCTCCATCCTGGTGTCCGAGCTCGGGGGGCGTGCGCTGGGCATCCAGGCCCGGACGTTCGAGCGCCTGTGCCTGGGCCAGCTGCACGAAACCGTCGGCCCGCGCCCGGACGAGGACCCGGTGGAGCACTACCTGTCCGTCATCGCGGACAAGACCGGCTCCCTGGTTGCGGCGTCCGGACAGTTCGGTGCCATTTTCTCCGGCGCCGACCCCACCTACGAGGACGTCCTGGTGGAGTACGGCGAGAAGGTTGGCGTGGCCTTCCAGCTTGCCGACGATGTCATCGACGTCACCGGGGTGAAGGTCAAATCCGGCAAGTCGCCGGGGACCGACCTCCGCGAAGGCGTCCCCACGCTGCCCGTACTGTTCCTGCGCCGCGACGCCGCGGCAGGCGACCAGTCCGCCGTCGACCTTTTGAAGCTCATTGACGGGGACCTGACGTCCGACTCTGCTTTGGCGGCTGCCGTTGCAGGCCTGCGCGAGCACCCCGTCACGGCCGAGTCCTGGGTGGTTGCCCGGCGCTGGGCCGACGAAGCAATCGCCGCGCTTGCGCCGTTGCCCGAGGGCGTTGTGAAGGACTCGCTCTCCAACTTCGCGCTGGCCGTGGTGGACCGCGCCAGCTGATTCTGCTGTTAATTGAAGCGGGGCCCTGCCGGGATTGACCTTGGTGGGGCTCCGCTTTTTGCTGCCCGCGGTGCGGTCCGGTGCGGGGCGGTGGGGCTGCCGGCTTAAATGCAATAGCCCCGGTTCTCAGCAACGTTACGAGTCATACGCTGCGTCGAACCGGGGCTATATCTCCGTTCGCATCAGACCCGCCGGAGGCGTTTAGCGGATCCGTGAATAGCTTATGACAGGTCTGTCACAGAATGCAAGCCCGCTGTTACTGCGCATGTCACAGGCTTTTCCGGTTTCCTTGGTGGGGCCAGGCTCCCTCGGGGGCCGGCTGAATCTCCCCAATCTTCGGGCGGGGAAGGCCGTCTCGGCCCGGCGCGTCGGGGCGCCGCGCCGGGCCGGCCCCGCAATCCCGGGGAGATTCAGCGGGTGAGGTTGTGCACATAAGCCAAGTTGGCACTGCCGGCAGGGTGCCTGGTCGGGCTCTGCTGGGAGCATGGATGTCAATTCTTATCTCAAGTACGCCGGTTCTGTCGCCAGGACAGCCACCCTGCGCCGGGCTGGCTACACCGACAGGAGTATCCGTGTGGCAATTCAGGCCGGCCGGATGACACGGCTCCGGCATGGTGTGGTGGCGCTGCCGGGGGCCAATCCTGACATGGTGGCCGCGGTGCTCGCCAACGGGCTCCTCAGCTGCGCCTCCGCCAGCGTCCACCACCGGCTGTGGCGGCTGCACGAGCCCCCTGCCCTTCACCTGCTGTGCCGGCACGGCGCAGCCAAGGACGTGGTGGTGCATCGCGAATCTGTGGTGCCGCACGATGCTCCATGGCCCGTCGCCGGCCTGACGGACGTGCTTCTCCACGGCCTGCGGTGTATGCCGGCGGTGGAGGCGGCCATCATGGTGGAAAGTGCCTTGCGGCAGGGGAGGACCACGTTGGATTATCTCCGCGGCCACTTGCCGGGCAACAGGAACGGCACGGCCCGCCGGGTCCTGGACCTGGTGGACGGAACGGCCGATTCACCAATCGAGATTGTGGCCCGCGTTCTCTTCCAACGCGAAGGCATACACGTCCAGACCCAGGTGGACCTGCCCGGGATTGGAATTGTGGACTTCCTGCTGGAGGGCTTCCTCATCGTGGAGCTCGACGGCGCAACCCACTTGGAGCCCAAGCAGGTCAAGAAGGACCGCCTGCGGAACAACGCCAGCACCCTGGATGGCTACGCTGTGCTTCGTTACGGCTACGCGCAGGTGGTCTACAACCCGCAGAAGATGCTGGCTGAAGTCTGGCAGGTGCTTCGCGGCCGTGTGGTGCGCTGAAATTCCCCGGCTTTGCCGGCCAACCACTGCGACATACCCGCCATCAGAGCCGACACGCCGGTGCAGCCAGCCAAAGCTGGGGAATCCCAGCGGCTGCTAGTCCTCTTCGTCGTTGAAGGCCCACTCGAACATGTCGAAGACGAACTCGGAGAAGGTGCCTTCCTCGCTCTTCCACTGGGCGCGGGCGTTGTTGCGCCGGTACACAATGGGGTCCGGGACGCTGAGATCGCCCACGCGGAAGCCCCACGTGAACTGTTCCTCTTCATCCTCGAGGAACATCAGGAAGCCTTCGTCATCAACTTCCAGCTCTTCGGGGTCCCAGAAGTAGTGGTAGGCCTCCATGAGGTCCTCGCAGCCGCCAACGGCCTGGTAGAACTCGCGCAGGACCAGCGGAACCTGGAACTGGTGTTCTGCGAGGGCCGCCTCCAGTTCCTCCACGGACAGGCCATCCTCTTCCTGCCATTCATCCTCGAGATACTTCGGAACAAGCGCGCGGAACTTCTCGAGGAACATGTCAGTCATGCTCCCAATCCTAGCTAATCGCCGCGGCCCGAATTGCCGCCGCCCCCTCCGCCGCCGGAGCCGGCATCGCCCACGCCGGAGCCGGCACCGTCCCCGGAACCAGCTTCGCCTTCCGCACGCCGGTGCCAACCGTGGACCGCCAGCGGGGCCTGCCAGGAACGGCGCCACGCCAGGACCCGGAACGTGAACACCACCGCAGCAATGGCCGCGGCAGTGAGGACGTTAAAGGCCCCGGCAACCCACAGCACGGCGGTCAGCGCCGCCCCTAGAAACGCGGGCAAGGCGTAGATGTCCTTGGGATTGAAGAGCTCCGGAACTTCATTGGCCGTGACATCGCGCAGCAGGCCGCCGCCCACCGCGGTCATCACGCCCAGCAACGCCCCGGCCACCGGATTCATGCCGGCATCGAGGGCCTTGACGGTGCCGGTCATGCAGAACAGTGCGAGCCCGCCGGCATCGAACAGGATCAGCAGGGACGTGTACCGCTCGACGCTTGTGTAGAGCGAGTACACCAGGACCGTGGCCAGCACGGGAGGAAACAAGTATGCCGGGTTAACGAATGCCGCAGGCGGCCCGCCAGCGAGGATGAGGTCCCGGATGATTCCGCCACCCAGGCCCACGAGGGAAGCTAGGAGCAGCGAACCCACAATGTCGATGTTTTTCCGCGCCGCCAGGAGCGAGCCGGAGACTGCGAAGAAGAAGACGCCCAGCAGGTCCAGCCACACGGGGGCGGCGTCAAAGGCGAATGTCATACGGCGGTCCCGGGTTGTGAATGGGCGGACAGTGCGGCTCCAACGTTACGCTAGCGGCTATGAACACACCCATCATGGTCGCCTGTGCCCACGGGACCTCGAGCCCGCAAGGAGCCGCGGAGGTCAACGCCCTGCGCGCCGCGATCGCCGCCCTCCGGCCGGGCCTTGACGTGCGGGAAGCCTACGTGGACGTCCAGCAGCCGGACCTAGTGGACGTGGTGGCCGGGCTCCCCGAAGGTGCCGGGGCCGTCGTCGTACCCTTGTTGCTCAGCGTCGGTTACCACGTGAAGGTGGACATCGCGCGGGCCGTCAAGAGCCGGCCGGGGACGCTGGCCGCCGCGCCGCTCGGACCGGATCCCCGGCTGGCCGCTCTGCTGGACCAGCGTCTCCGCGAGGCCGGCGTCACGGACCGCGACTCGATTGTCCTCGCCGCAGCAGGGTCCTCCAACCCCAACGCCGCGGTCAGTGTGGAAGAACTCGCGGACCAGCTCCGGGAATTGCGGGGAAACCGGATCGAGGCCGCCTACGGTGCCTCAGCCAAGCCGTCAGTGCCCGACGCCGTCGCCATGCTTCGTGAGGAAGCTAAAGGAGGTGCCGGGGCGGGGGAGTCCGCGGGCGGCGTTGACCTCGGCGGACGCGTGGTGATTGCCTCGTACCTCCTCGCGCCCGGCTTCTTCCACGACCAGCTGGCCAAGGCGGGCGCGGATCTTGTGACTGAACCACTGCTGCCGTCGGAAGTGCTCGCCGAGATTGCGCTGGAAAGGTTGGACGCCGCCGTCGCACGCGGTCAGTAGCCCCCGGAACCCCGACAAAAATTCCGGGCGGCAAATCACAGGAGACCCGGTTCTTCAAGGCTCCACGGCGGTTCGTGACGAAATGTTTCCCTAGGTGACTCAGCGTTTCCCGACCCTTTGTGACGCAATTCGGGGCACCCTACAGTCGATGCATGACTGATACAGCTCTAGCCGGAGCGTCCGCGGCCCCCGCTGCCGCCAAGCGCCCCGCACGCACCTCCACCCGCCCCGCTGCAAAGCCGCACGGGCAGTGGAAAGTGGACGGCAAAACCCCGCTGAACGCCAACGAAACCTGGAAGCAGGAAGACGACGGCCTCAACGTCCGCGAGCGTATCGAGACCATCTACGCCCGGGACGGCTTCGACGCGATCCCCAGCCAGGACCTGCACGGCCGTTTCCGCTGGTGGGGCCTGTACACCCAGCGCAAGCCCGGGATCGACGGCGGCAAGACCGCAACCCTCGAACCGCACGAGCTCGAAGACAAGTACTTTATGCTCCGGGTGAGGATCGACGGCGGCGCGCTCACCACCGAGCAGCTGCGCGTCATCGGCCAGATTTCCGTGGACTTCGCCCGGGACTCGGCCGACCTCACCGACCGCCAGAACATCCAGCTGCACTGGATCCGCGTGGAGGACATCCCCGAGATCTGGAACCGGCTCGAGGGTGTTGGCCTGTCCACCACCGAGGCCTGCGGCGACGTTCCCCGCGTCATCCTGGGCTCGCCGGTGGCCGGCATCGCCAAGGACGAAATCATCGACCCCACGCCGCTGATTGCCGAGCTGGGGGAGCGGTTCATCGGCAACCCGCTGCTGTCCAACCTGCCACGCAAATACAAGACCGCCATCACCGGCCACCCCAGCCAGGACGTGGTCCACGAGATCAACGACTTCGGCCTGGTGGGCATGGTCCACCCCGAGCTGGGCGTCGGCTATGACCTGTGGGTAGGCGGCGCGCTGTCCACCAACCCCATGCTGGCCAAGCGCCTCGGCGCCTTTGTCCGGCCCGAAGAGGCCGCCGACGTGTGGCTCGGCGTCACCAGCATTTTCCGGGACTACGGTTACCGCCGCATGCGCACCAAGGCCCGCCTGAAGTTCCTGCTGGCCGACTGGGGCCCGGAGAAGTTCCGCCAGATCCTCGAGGACGAATACCTGGGCTACAAGCTCGCCGACGGTCCCGCCGCGCCCAAGCCCACCACCCCGGGCGACCACATCGGCGTGCACGAACAGAAGGACGGCAAGTTCTTCATCGGCGCCACCCCGCTGGCCGGCCGGCTCTCCGGCTCGCAGCTGGTCAAGCTCGCAGACACGCTCGAGGCCGCCGGGTCCTACCGCCTGCGCACCACCCCGCACCAGAAGCTCGTGGTGCTGGACGTTGTGAAGGACCAGGTTGAGCCGCTGGTGGCCGAGCTGGACGCCCTGGGCCTGTCCGCCCGCCCGTCCGTGTTCCGCCGCGGCACCATCGCCTGCACCGGCATCGAATACTGCAAGCTGGCCATCGTGGAAACCAAGGTCACCGCCGCCACCGCCGTCGCCGACCTGGAACGCCGCCTGGCTGACCTCGCAACCTCCGGCGAACTGCCGCACGCACTGTCCCTCCACATCAACGGCTGCCCCAACTCCTGCGCCCGCATCCAGACCGCGGACATCGGCCTCAAGGGCATGATGCTGCCAACGCCCGACGGCGATCCCTCCCCGGGATTCCAGGTTCACCTCGGTGGCGGGCTGGCTTCCTCCGACCGCGAAGAGGCCGGGCTGGGACGCACCGTCCGCGGCCTCAAGGTGTACGTCGAGGACCTGCCCGACTATGTGGAGCGCGTGGTGCGCACCTTTGTTGCCCAGCGCGCCGAAGGCCAGACCTTCGCCGAGTGGGCCCATGCAGCAGACGAGGAGGCCCTGCAGTGAGTAAGCACGCAGCGCCCGTACCGGCCATCCGCCCCAAGGACGAACTCAAGGCCCTCGCCGAAGCCGGCGCCGCCGAGCTCGGCTGGGACGCCCCCGCCCGCGACGTGATCGCCTGGGTGGAGCGGAACTTCGACCTGCCCGCGGTCGCCGTCGCCTGCTCCATGGCCGACGCCGTCCTCCCGGCGCTGGTCGCGGACCAGCTGCCCGGCGTCGATGTCCTCTTCCTGGAGACCGGCTACCACTTCCCGGAAACCTACGCGACGCGCGACGAGGTGGCCGCGAACCTCCGCGTCAACGTGGTGGACGTGCTCCCCGAGAACACGGTGGAGCAGCAGGACCGGCTTCTGGGCAAGGACCTCTTTGCCCGCGACGCCGCCCAGTGCTGCGCCCTCCGCAAGGTTGCCCCGCTCCAGCGCACCCTGGCCGGCTACGAACTCTGGTTCACCGGCGTCCGCCGCGACGAAGCCCCAACCCGTACCAACACCCCGCTGGTGACATGGGATGAAAAGAACGGACTGGTCAAGGTCAACCCGGTGGCCGCGTGGACGTTCGACCAGCTGGTCCAGTACTCCGACGACAACCTCCTGCCCGTCAACCCGCTGCTTTCCCAGGGTTACCCCTCCATTGGCTGCCAGCCCTGCACCCGCAAGGTAGCGCCCGGCGATGACCCCCGCGCCGGCCGCTGGGCAGGTTCCGACAAGACAGAATGCGGACTACACGTATGAGTACTTTCCTGACTGAGGAGACCACCCAGGTGACTGAAGCTGCCGTCTCAACGCGCCTCTCCAGCCTGGACGCCCTCGAATCCGAAGCGATCCACATCATCCGCGAAGTCGTGGCCGAGTTCGAAAAGCCTGCGCTGCTGTTCTCCGGCGGCAAGGACTCCGTGGTGATGCTGCACCTGGCCACTAAGGCGTTCTGGCCCGGCAAGGTTCCGTTCCCCGTGCTCCACGTGGACACCGGCCACAACTTCCCCGAGGTCATCGACTTCCGCGACCGAACCGTCGAGCGGCTGGGACTGAAGCTCGTGGTCGGATCCGTCCAGGAGTTCATCGACCGCGGCGAACTGGCTGAGCGCGCCGACGGCACCCGCAACCCGCTGCAGACCGTCCCCCTGCTGGACGCCATCCAGCAGAACAAGTTCGACGCCGTCTTCGGCGGCGGCCGCCGCGACGAGGACAAGGCCCGCGCCAAGGAGCGCATCCTGAGCCTGCGTGACGAATTCGGCCAGTGGGACCCGCGCAACCAGCGCCCCGAGCTGTGGAACCTCTACAACGGCCGCCACACCGTGGGCCAGCACGTCCGCGCGTTCCCCATCAGCAACTGGACCGAGCTGGACATCTGGCGCTACATCGAACGCGAGAACATCGAGCTGCCTGGCCTGTACTACGCACACGACCGCGAAGTGTTCGCCCGTGACGGCATGTGGCGCGCAGTCGGCGAGGTCTCCCAGCCGCTGCCGCACGAGGAAGTCATCACCAAGACCGTCCGCTACCGCACTGTGGGGGACATGTCCTGCACCGGTGCCGTCGAATCGGATGCAGCCACCGTGGGCGACGTCGTGATCGAAGTTGCCGCCTCCACCATCACCGAACGTGGCGCCACCCGTGCAGATGACCGCATCTCCGAGGCAGCCATGGAAGACCGCAAGAAGGATGGGTACTTCTAAATGACCACCGCAGCAGTTCTCCCGGCAGACTTGGAAACAGCCCTGCCCACGACGCTTTTCCGCTTCGCCACTGCAGGATCGGTCGACGACGGGAAGTCCACTTTGGTGGGTCGCCTCCTGCACGACTCAAAGGCGATCCTCGCTGACACGCTCGACGCCGTTGCCCGCACCTCGTCCGACCGCGGCTTTGGCGGCGAAAAGGGCGGGATCGACCTCGCACTGCTGACCGACGGCCTGCGCGCCGAGCGGGAGCAGGGCATCACCATCGACGTCGCCTACCGGTACTTCGCCACGGACCGCCGCAGCTTCATCCTGGCCGACTGCCCCGGACACGTTCAGTACACCAAAAACACGGTGACCGGCGCGTCCACGGCGGATGCCGTCGTCGTACTCATTGACGCCCGCAAGGGTGTGCTCGAGCAGACCCGGCGGCACCTGTCCGTGCTGCAGCTGCTTCGCGTGGCGCACGTGATTGTGGCCGTCAACAAGATCGACCTTGTGGACTTCAGCGAGTCCGTCTTCCGCGAAATCCAGGCCGACGTCCAGAAGGTGGCCCGCGAACTGGGCATCGGCTCCGCTGAGCTGGGCACCGCTGACCACATCGACGACCTGCTGGTGATCCCGGTGTCCGCCCTCGACGGCGACAACGTGGTGGACCGTTCCGAGCGCACCCCCTGGTACGACGGCCCGGCCCTGCTGGAGGTCCTCGAGACCCTCCCCGCCGCGGACGAGATCGATACCCAGCTGGAGAGCTTCCGTTTCCCGGTGCAGCTGGTCATCCGGCCGCAGGGCGCGCTGGCTCCCGACGCCGTGGCCGGGGGCCTGGATGTTGAGGCCTACCGTGACTACCGTGCGTACGCCGGCCAGATCACCGAGGGGTCCGTGAAGGTGGGGGACAAGGTTTCGGTGCTGACGCCGGGCCAGGATCCGCGCACCACTACCGTGATTGGCCTCGATTTTGCCGGTGAGTCGTTGGAGGAAGCGTTCGCGCCGCAGTCCGTGGCAATCCGGCTGGCGGACGAGTTCGACGTCGCCCGCGGTGACACGATCGCCGCCGCCGGCACTGTCCGCGAATCCTCTGCCGACCTCTACGCCGCGCTGTGCTGGCTCTCGCCCAAGCCGCTGCGGGAGGGCGCCAAGGTACTGGTCAAGCACGGTACCCGCACCGTCCAGGCGCTGGTCCGCAGCGTCAGCGGCAAGCTCGACCTCGCCACCTTCAAGCTCGAAGGCGCGTCCAGCCTGGAACTGAACGACATCGGCCACGCCCAGCTCCGGCTCGCCGCGCCGCTGCCCCTCGAGAACTACCTGCACCACCGCCGGACCGGCGCCTTCCTCGTGATTGACCCGCAGGACGGCAACACGCTGGCGGCCGGCCTGGTGAAGGACCATCCCGGCGACCACGAGGACGAGCGCTACTCCATCTAAGCCTTTCCGAACATCGAGTTCGCTGGTAACCTGCTGGATCGCCGTCCCGAAACGGCGATCCGGCAGCGTTCCGGCGAATTCGGGTTTAAGACGGGGTCAGCGGAGGCGGAACATGGAAACGATCAGCCCCAAACTCATCAGCTGGGCGTCGATCCTGGACGAGAAGACCCGCGCGCAGGCCATTGCCACATCGACGCTGCCGTTCATCTACCCGCACCTGGCCCTGATGCCGGACGCGCATCTGGGCAAGGGCGCCACTGTGGGCTCGGTCATTCCCACCCTGCACGCCATCATCCCGGCAGCCGTGGGCGTGGACATCGGCTGCGGCATGATCGCCGTCCGGACCCAGTACTCGGTGCAGGACCTACCCGAGGACAGGAAACGGCTGCGCGAAGACATCGAACGGGCCATCCCGCTATCCGCCGGCCACAACAACCGGACGGTCAAGGCCAGCGCCGAGCCGCGGATCGCTGAGCTCAAAAAGCTGGCTGCCAAAGCCGGCTTCAACCCTGCCCAGTACCTGGCGAAGTGGGAGCTGCAGCTGGGCTCCCTGGGGTCGGGGAACCACTTCATCGAGGTCTCCGCCGACGAATCCGACGTAGTCTGGCTGTTCCTGCACTCCGGTTCCCGCGGTGTGGGCAACAAGATCGCGCAGCATCACATTGGCGTCGCGCAGCAGGTAACCCGGAAGCGTGGCACCAGGCTGCCGGACCCGGACCTTGCCTACCTGGAGGAGGGCACGTCGGAGTTTACCCGGTACATCGCGGAGTTGCGGTGGGCCCAGCGCTTCGCGTTGCTGAACCGCGAGGAAATGATGGACCGGGTCATCACACAGTTCAGCCGCTGGGCAGGCGGTCCCGTCACGGAGCGCGAACGGATCAACTGCCACCACAACTTCACCCGGCAGGAGACCCACTACGGGAAATCGGTGTGGGTGTCGCGCAAGGGGGCCATCAAAGCCGAGCACGGCGATCCCGGACTGATTCCCGGATCCATGGGGACGGCGTCGTACGTGGTGGAAGGCCTAGGTAATACGGCAGCGCTCAATTCCTCCCCGCACGGCGCCGGCCGCGAGTACTCGAGGACCGCCGCACGCAAGACCTTCACGCTGGCGGAGCTGAAAACAGCCATGCAGGGCATCGAGTTCCGGGCCACCGAGGCGTTCATCGACGAGATTCCTGCCGCGTACAAACCCATCGACCAGGTCATGCACGACGCCGCCGACCTGGTCAAGGTGCGTCACAAACTCCGGCAGCTGATCAACGTCAAGGGTGATTGAAGGTTGAACGCCTGAACAGTGGCTGAATCCTGCTGCCTTGGATACTCTGCAGGGTACAGGCCACGCGGGAATCCGAGGGGGATCGGTTGGAAGATCATGAGTCACTCGTCGCCAACTCCCTGGAGCAATACGAGGCACTGTTGCCCCGCCTCAACATGGCCTCGGATGCGATCGGGCACGCCATCCGGGCCAGGCTCCGGGACGATGGCCTGAACCATCACACAGTGCAGGCGCGGGTGAAGGACCCCGTCTCCGTCAAGGGAAAGCTGGACCGGCTTACGGCAGACGGGCGGTTCAAGTACGAACGCGGCCTCGAACAGCTCGACGACCTCATCGGGGTCCGGGTCATCATGTTCCTCGAGCCTGACATCGCGGACGTTGCCACAGCACTCAAAGGTCAGTTCATGTGCCGCGAGGACGATGACAAGACCAGCTCCCAGCGGCGGAACGGCCAGATCGGCTACGCCGGAAGGCACCTCACCCTCGAAGTCCCGGCCGACAACATTCCGGTGGGCTGCCAGGCTTTTATCGGTCAGCGTTTCGAAGTGCAGATCAGGACCGTGCTGCAGCATGCCTGGGCCGCCTTCGAGCACGACATCCGCTACAAGAGCCTCGCCGAGGCCAACGCGGAGGTGGACCGTGCGTTCACCATGGCGTCAACCCTGATCGAACTGGCGGACGCCCAGTTCTCGGCAATCAACGATATTGTCAAGCGCCGCCAGGCCGAAAGCACTGCCGAGTTTGCCGCGAACCCCGCCGCCACCGAACTCACCGGGGACATCCTTCAGGACATGCGCGCGCGGTTGTTGTCCGAACACCCCCGGAGCCAGGCCCGCCTGTACGACTGGCTGGGGGACTTGCTGGCCGCCAACGGCGTGCGAACCGTGGCCGACGCCGAAGAGCTCTTCGGCGCAGCCGACTGGTCAGCCGTGGCCAAGAGGATGGACTACAAATTCCCCGCCGGCCACGTCCGGATTGCCGACGACTTCCTGTTGAAGACCTGGGGCGTGGACTACATTGCGCGCACCAAGTCCCTGGGCAATGACCCCAAACGTGAAGCGAAGCTGACGTACCGGCTGGAGCGCATGCAGGACTGAGCCTGGCGGCAGGTGCCGGGCCTGACAGTGCTGCCCCGTGGTGCGGGAATGTGACGCCGCGTGAACCCGCGTGACCCCCCGTTTCTGCTTCATTGAATGGGTTTATGTCACTCCCTATGGTGAAACAATGACAAGTTCCAAGCCCGGGATGACCCGCATCGTGGCAGGCGAAAGCGCCGTACCCCGGCGCAAGCGTGCCGTCGAGGCTGCCCTGGCCATCGGACTCGTTTTGCTCATCGCTTTGGGTGCCGTGGTGGCGTCCAATATTTCGCGCGACGCGTCCGCGGAAGCCGCCCCGCCTTCGCCGACACCGGCCGAAGAGCTGAAGCTGGGCTACTTCGGAAACCTGACGCACGCTCCTGCCATGGTGGGGGTGAAGCAGGGAATCCTTGCCCGCAACCTGGGGACCACCAGGCTCAGCACCGAAACTTTCAACGCCGGCCCTGCCGCGATCGAGGCCCTGAACGCCGGTGCCATCGATGCGACGTACATCGGCCCGAACCCTGCCATCAACTCCTTCGTCAAGAGCCGCGGGGAGTCCGTTAGCGTCATCGCCGGCGCCGCAGCGGGCGGTGCCCAGTTGGTGGTCAAACCGGAAATCACCTCTGCCGCGGACCTCCGCGGAAAGACCCTGGCGTCCCCGCAGCTTGGCGGCACGCAGGATGTGGCGTTGCGTGCCTGGCTGTCCGCGCAGGGCTACAAAACCAATGTGGACGGCAGCGGCGATGTGGCCATCAACCCCACGGACAACGCGCAGACCCTGAAGTTGTTCCAGGATGGAAAGCTCGACGGCGCGTGGTTGCCTGAGCCGTGGGCCTCCCGCCTGGTGCTACAGGCCGGAGCGAAGGTCCTGGTTGATGAAAAGGACCTGTGGGACGGTTCGCTCTCCGGCAAGGCCGGCGAGTTCCCCACCACCATCCTGATCGTGAACAAGAAGTTCGCCGCCGAACACCCGGATACCGTCAAGGCCCTCCTGCGCGGCCACGCCGAGGCCGTGGCCTGGCTGAACAACGCACCCGCCGCTGAGAAGGCGGACGTCATCAACTCCGCCCTGCAGGAATCAGCCGGGGCGGCGCTGCCTGCCGACGTCCTGGCGCGGTCCCTGCAGAACGTCATCTTCACGGTGGATCCCCTCGCCGGAACCTACCCCAAACTGCTCAAGGACGGGGTGGAAGCCGGCACTACCAAGCAGGCCGACATCGCGGGCCTGTTCGACCTCCGCGCACTGAATGGCGTCATCGGGACAGGCCAGCGCATTTCCGCCGCCGGTCTCGGCCTGGACTGACCTCTTTCCGCCACCGCATTACCACTTAACGAAGGACGGGACCATGCCAGTCGTACTGGAACAGCTGGGCAAACGCTTCGGCGACGGCGCCCCCGTGCTGGAGGATGTCAACGCCACCATCGGCGCGGGAGAGTTCGTCGCCCTCCTCGGGGCCTCCGGCTGCGGTAAATCCACACTGCTGAACATCATGGCGGGACTGGAGGTGCCGACGTCGGGCGCCCTGGAAGTACCCAGCGACGGAGCCGCATTCATGTTCCAGGACGCCGCCCTCTTCCCATGGCTGACCGCGCGGGAGAACATCGAACTCGCCCTCAAGCTGCGTGGTGTGGGTAAGGCTGAACGCCGGGTTAAGGCCGACGAACTCCTGGAGCTGGTGCACCTCGGCGGGGCGGGGGACAAGCGCCCGCACGAACTTTCCGGCGGCATGCGGCAGCGCGTGGCACTGGCGCGGGCATTGTCGCAGGACCGGCAGCTGTTGCTGATGGACGAACCGTTCGCCGCTCTGGACGCCATCACCCGCGACCTCCTCCACGACGAGCTTGAACGCATCTGGAAGGAAACCGGGCGCACCATCGTCTTCGTCACGCACAACGTCCGCGAAGCCGTCCGGCTGGGCCAGCGCGTCCTGCTGCTGTCTTCCCGCCCCGGCCGCGTGGTCCAGGAATGGGCCGTCACAGAGGAACATCGAACCGACGCCGGCCTCGCCGGACAGCTGACCGGGGTCATCACGGCCCGGCTGCGAGAGGAGATTCGCCGCCATGCCAAGTAAGCTCACGCCGCTCGCCGATGCCCCGGTTTCCGGCGCCCCAGCCGAAGTGGAAACACACAAGATCCACGCCGCCCTGACCCGCACCTCCACCGGCACCGAGGATCTGCGCGAGCTCGAGGCCGGGCTGGACTCCCTCCAGTCCGACTCCCTTCGCAAGCACCGGATCGACTGGAGCCGGGTGCTCCTGCCCGTCGCCGCTTTGGTGGTCCTGGTCCTGGCCTGGCAGTTCTATGTATCGCTAGGCTTCAAGCGCCGCGACCAGGTCCCGGGTCCGCTCGACGTGCTGGGCCAGGTAGGCGTGCTGTGGGGCGAAGGCAAGCTGCAGGAAGCCGTTTGGACTTCGCTGGAACGCGGCATCGTGGGGTTCCTGATTTCGGTGGCAATTGCCACCCCGGTGGGGCTGCTGCTGGCCCAGGTTGCTCCGCTGCGCCGCGCTTTCGGGCCGCTGATTTCGGGCCTGCAGGTGTTGCCTTCCGTGGCCTGGGTCCCGGCGGCCATCATCTGGTTTGGGCTGACGGACGCCACCGTGTACTTCGTGGTGTTCATGGGCGCCATCCCGTCCATCATCAACGGGCTCATCTCCGGCGTGGACCAGATCCCGCCGCAGTACCGCCGCGTGGGCACGGTCCTGGGCGCGAACCGGCTCCAGATGGCGCTGCAGATCATCCTGCCCGCCGCGCTGCCCGGCTACCTCAGCGGCCTCAAACAGGGCTGGGCCTTTTCGTGGCGTTCGCTGATGGCCGCTGAAATCATTGCGGTGGGCGGCACCATCGGCTTCGGCTTGGGCTCGATGCTTAACCAGGGCCGCGACCTGTCCGACATGACCGTGGTGATGGCAGCTATCCTGCTGATCCTGGCCGTCGGCATCCTGATTGAGCTGCTGGTGTTCGGTCCCATCGAGAAGCGCCTCCTCCGCAGCCGCGGCCTCCTCGCCGGCAGCACCCGCTAACCCGCACATTTACCCCAACGCGGGGTCACTTCCTGCCCAATAAACACCATTCATTTGGCAGGATCTGACCCCGCGTTCGTTTTCCAATGGCAGACTGGCGCCATGACCGTCAGCTTCGTGTGCCGCACCGAGTCCGCGCTCCCACGGGAGCGCCTGTTCGATCTCGCCCGCAGCGTTGATGGGCACGTCGAGTCGCAAAAGGGCGCCGGCGAGCGTGCGGTTGGCGGGGTTACTTCCGGCCTGATCGGTGCAGGCCAGGAGGTGACCTGGCGCGCCCGGCATTTCGGCGTCCCGCTGCGGATGACGAGCCGCGTCACGGCACTGGACTTCCCCAATTCCTTCACGGACGAGCAGGTGCGCGGTCCGTTCAAGGCCTTCCGCCACGTCCACGAATTCCAAGCCACAGCGACGGGCAGCCTCATGACGGACCGGGTGGAGTTCACCGCGCCGTTCGGCCCTGTGGGCCGCCTCGTGGAGCACCTGGTTCTGCGCCGGTACCTGCAGCGCCTCATCGCCGAGCGGGGCCGGTTCCTGGCAGTTCCTCAGTCTTAGGTTTCCGGGAACGGCGGAGGGCCAATGATGTCAATGCCGCCATTCAGACGGCCTGATTCTCTGATCCTGCCGAAGTCCACCGGCAGGTGTCCCCCGTCGGGGCTGCCAGCGCCAGAGTCAGGGCTGGCACCGAGGGGTTCGCTCGCGCCATCGTAGAAGGCCTGGGCTACTCCGGGCGTCTGCAGGCACAAGATGCGCGTTCCCTCTTGCAGGACTTTGAAGGCGTGCGGAACGCCGCGTGGGGCCAATGCCACTCCGCCCGCAGCCAAGCGATAGTCGGTCCCGTCCATGCTGAAAAGGATCTCCCCAGCCAGAACGTAGAGCGTTTCATCGGACTCGGGATGGGTGTGCAGGGGCGTGACTTTGTTGAGGGACATCTCGTCTTCGAACAGAAGGAAGGCACCCGCGGTTTCCTGCTCGGTGGCCTTCCACGTATGCACCCCTCCGCCGAAGAACCAGCGTCTGGCTCCTTCGCCGGGCTGGCGCACGATTGGTGATGCTGTTCTCTTAGTCTCCATGGTGTTCGCCTCGATGGTCGCCGGAAGACTTATGGGACTGATGTCCCATAACAAGACTCAGGTACCATGATGTATATGTCAAGACCCTATGTGGATGTTGGAAGGACAGGGCAGAAGAAGCGCACCCTGGACGCGTTGGTAGCGGCGGCGCGGGGCATCGTGGCGGCAGGGGCCACGCCCACAGTTGATGAGGCCGCGGTCGCGGCGGGAGTCGCCAGGAGCACCGCGTACCGGTACTTTCCCGGCCAAAGAGAGTTGTTGGCGGCCGCCCACCCCGAGACAGCACGGAAGTCCATGTTGCCGGATGATCCGCCGGAAGGTGTGGCTGAGCGGCTGGACGCCGTGGTGGTCGAGTTCACCAGCATGATCATCGAAACCGAGGCGCAGCAGCGGACCATGTTGCGGCTTTCCCTGGAGCCGGCCGATGAGCGGTACCTGCCGTTGCGCCAGGGCCGGGCCATTGGCTGGATCAAGGAGGCGCTCGCCCCTCTTCAGGAAAGGTTCACTGACCAGGAGATCCATCAGCTCGTCCTCGCGATCCGCAGCGCCATAGGCATCGAGGCGCTGGTGTGGCTGACGGACATAGGGGGGTTGAGCAGGGACGCCGCTGTTGCGTCGATGCGGTGGTCGGCCAACGCGCTGCTCAACCAGGCACTCTCGCAAGGGGTACCGGGGGCCACCCGCTAATGTGACGCGGCGTTACCTTACGTGAACGGGTGTTTCCGCCGCCATTGGTGGTCATACGGCGCGGCCCTACCGTTGATCCATGGCAATTCAGGATATTTACCCCACCGCGCTGCGGCTCCTCGGCCGCCCCGTGCTGGTGGTTGGCGGCGGCCCCGTCGCTGCCCGCCGCGCCAAAGGACTGCTCGACGCCGGTGCGCAGGTCACCGTCGTGGCTCCCGCTGCCTCCGCCGCGCTCCAGGAACTGGCCGACGCCGGTCTCCTCACCTGGGTGCCGCGCGCGTACCGCCCGCAAGACGTCGACGGCGTCTGGTTCGTGCAGACGGCAACCGGCGATTCCGCCGTGGACACCCAGGTGTCGGCCGACGCCGAAGCGCAGCGCATCTGGTGCGTCAACGCATCCGACCACGAAGCCTCAGCCGCATGGACACCCGCAGTCGCCGTGGTTGATGACGTGCATATTGCAGTCAACGCCGGGGGAGACCCGCGCCGGGCCATGGCCCTGCGTAACGCCGTCGCCACCGCGCTGGAAACCGGCGATCTCCCGCTGCGCCGCCGCCGCGCCCACCGCGGGTCCGTGGCGCTGGTCGGCGGCGGACCCGGCGACACCGGCCTCATCACAGTCCGCGGCCGCCGGCTCCTGGGCCAGGCCGACGTCGTGGTCGCCGACCGCCTCGGCCCGCGCGAACTCCTCAACGAACTCGCCCCGGACGTCCGCGTCATCGAGGTCGGCAAGACGCCCGGCCACCACCCGGTGCCGCAGGCCGAGATCAACCGCATCCTCGTGTCCGAAGCGCAGCGGGGCCACCGCGTGGTCCGGCTCAAGGGCGGCGACCCGTACGTCCTCGGCCGGGGCGGCGAAGAAGCCGAATACTGCCGGCAGCACGGCGTCGAGGTGGAAGTAGTCTCCGGCGTCACGTCGGCCATCTCAGTTCCCGCCGCAGCCGGCATCCCCGTCACCCACCGCGGCCTGGCCAAGGGCTTCAGTGTGGTCACCGGCCATGAGGAACTGTCCGAGGTTCCGGCCCGGGCAGACCACACTGTGGTGTTGCTCATGGGAGTGGGCCAGCTCCGCGATTCCGCGTCCGCTCTGGGCAAAGCCGGTCTCCCGGCGGACACCCCCGTTGGTATTGTTGAAAACGGCTATTTGCCGAATCAGCGGGTGACCATTGGCACGCTAGGTTCCATCGCCGACCAGGCAGAAGCCGCCGGCGTCGCAAATCCTGCCGTGATAGTGATCGGCGACGTTGTCCGCGTCAGCCCGTTCGCGCCGTCGCACTTCAAGACAGCGGACTACAGCACCACCACCCCGAACCAGCCCCGAGTCCTCACCACCTAGCCCCCAGGACCGAAGAAAAGGAACACAGCCGTGTCATCAAGCACCTCCGTAGGATCTGCCGAGCGTCCGCTGCGCGTCGCCGTCGTGGGCTCCGGCCCGGCCGGCGTCTACGCCGCGGACATCCTCACCAAGAGCGAAGCCGTCAAGAGCGGCGAGCTGACCGTGAGCATCGACCTCTTTGACCGCTACCCGGCCCCCTACGGCCTGATCCGCTACGGCGTGGCCCCGGACCACCCCCGCATCAAGGGCATTGTCAACGCCCTGCACAAGGTCCTGGACCGCGGCGACATCCGCTTCTTCGGCAACGTCGACTACGGCACGGACCTCACCATCGAGGACCTCCGTACCCACTATGACGCCGTCATCTTCGCCACCGGCGCCATCAAGGACGCCGACCTGAACATCCCGGGCATCGAACTGGACGGCTCCTACGGCGGCGCGGACTTCGTCTCCTGGTACGACGGCCACCCGGACGTCTCCCGCGAATGGCCTCTTGAGGCCAAGGAAATCGCCGTCATCGGCAACGGAAACGTGGCCCTGGACGTGGCCCGCGTCCTGTCCAAACACGCTGACGACATCCTCACCACCGAAATCCCGGACAACGTCTACGCCGGCCTGAAGGCCTCGCCGGTCACGGACGTCCACGTCTTCGGCCGCCGCGGCCCCGCCCAGGTCAAGTTCACCCCGCTGGAGCTGCGCGAGCTGTCCCACTCCAAGGACGTGGACATCATCCTCTACGCCGAAGACTTCGAGTTCGACGAGGAATCGGACCGCCAGATCCAGAGCAACAACCAGACCAAAACCATGGTGGGCACCCTCACCAACTGGATCGCCGAGCAGCCCGAAGACCTCTCCGAGCTGACCGCCTCCCGCCGCCTGCACCTGCACTTCCTGCACAGCCCGGTGGAAATCTACGACGACGCCGAGACGCCGGGCAAGGTGGCCGGCATCAAGTTCGAGCGCACCGAACTGGACGGCACCGGCAACGCCCGCGGCACCGGCGAGTACGTGGATTACCCCGTGCAGGCCGTCTACCGCGCCATCGGCTACTTCGGTTCGGCCCTGCCGGAGATCGAATTCGACCACAAGAAGGGCGTAGTACCGAACGACGGCGGCCGCGTCCTGGATGCCGCCGGAACCCACGTGCCGGGCATCTACGCCACCGGCTGGATCAAGCGCGGCCCTGTCGGCCTGATCGGCCACACCAAGGGCGACGCCCTGGAGACTGTGACCTACCTGCTGGAAGACCGCCAGAACCTGCCCGTCGCCGCCGTGCCCGAGGCGGAGGCCGTCGTCGAACTTCTTGACGCCCGCGGCGTGAAGTTCACCAGCTGGGAAGGCTGGCTGGCGCTGGACGCCCACGAACTCGCCCTGGGGGCGGCAGCCACTGAGGCCGGCGGCTCGCACGGCGTCGAGGTCAAGCGTGAGCGCATCAAGGTGGTCCCGCGCGAGGACATGGTCAATATTTCCCGCGACGGCGTCACCGCCACGGTCTAGCACGCACCAGCTCAAGCAACGCGGGGTCACTTTTTGTCCGATAAACAGGATTTATTGGACAAAAAGTGACCTCGCGTTGCTTTATGCGGGTTAACGCCCGGCGCCGCCTGCGGCCATCAATTCGAGTCGCTTGAGCGTCTCCGTATTGCGCGCGCCGATCACCACGTCCCGGACTGCCTTGGGCACAAGTTTGCCGGGTCCGCGGATGGCGTCCTCGGCGATGGTGACCCGGCATTGTGTGCCCAGATCCTCAAGAGTGATGACCACCTTCGCTTCGCCGATCGGCCACCCTCGGGCCACCAGTTCCAGCGAACGGCCGGGTTCGACGGCGGACACCCGGCTGCTGTCGTCAATCACCAGCGGCCAGGCGCCCACGGAGTGGTGCAGCCTTGCGCCGGTTTGGGGCCAGTGGGCGTCAACGTCCCGGATCCTGGAGGCGCCCACCACCCAGCCGGAGTACAGCCACCCATCGGCGATCACCCTCCAGACGTCCTCGGCCGGGGAGCTAAATACGCGGGAAACGGTTGACATAGCTTTCCTTCCTTTCGGTGGTGAGACTCGTTCACATCCGCCCGAACCGGGCGCGGACCAGCGCGAAGATGCCGTAGCAGATGAAACCGGCCCCGATGGCGACGAGCAGGTACGGGCCAAAGGGATGCTCCCGGAGCGCCTTCAGGCTCCCGTCCAGCCCGGTGGATTCGTCGGGCCTGTGCTTCGCGGCCGCGATGACGAAGAGCAGCCCGGCGAGGTTTAAGGCGATGCCCTTGGCCACGTGCCCGGTGACGCCGAGGGAGTCGATGAGCCGGCCGCGGCGCGTCCCGTCAAAGTGGAAGAGCTCTTCCTTGAACCCGCGCCGGAGCCCTTTAATCACGAAGTAGACACCCACCCCCATGACGGTCAGGCCGAGTGCCACCAGCAGAGGCAGCCCGAACGGCGTGTTCAGGAGGGCTGTGCTGAAATCGCGTGTGGTGTCGCCGGAATCTCCGCGCGAACCGACGGCAAACCCGGCAAAGCTGAGCCCAACACTTCCGTAGGCAACGGCCAAAAAGCCGGAGGAGACCAGCTTTCCGAGCCGTTCCTTGCGGGGCAGGTGCCGGGCGCGGACCGTGGCTTCGCTCAGCTGCCATAGCGCCAAGCCGGTGCAGGATACCACGCAGGCCCACAGGATGGCTGGTCCCCACGGGTTGTCAGCCAACTGCTCGATGGCCCCGGTGGCTTCCGCCTGGCCGGGGTGCCCGAAGGCCAGGGCGATGGCGATGGCACCAACAATGATGTGGAGCAGGGCCATCACGGCAAAGCCCGAGCGCGCGGCAACGTCCAGCGCCTTCGTGTCGGACGCTTCCTCGACGGCGTCTGCCGCCTCGCTGATGCCGGAATCCCCGTTTGCCATGGCTTAGCCGTTCATGGGCCCCTCTGCGTGCAGTTGGCCGGCGCCCGGGCCTTCAACATGCACGGTGCACCGGACTACCAGTTGGCCCGGCGCGTGATCGAGCTCCACCAGGCTGTCGTGAGCGCTCAATGAGGTGAAGACCTCAGAGCCGGCCACTACGGTGACGCCTCTGGCGTGCGCGGTCTCGGTCGCGTTTTTTTGGGCTTCCTGTTCAAGGCCTGCCATGTAGGCGCCGTCGTTTTCCCGGGCGGGGTCGCCGAATGCCCAGCCGAACAAAGTCCCTGTTTCCATGGCCACGATATTACGCGTACCCGCTGCTGAAGACGGACTTCCGTAACATTACTAAGTGTGCTTACCATGGCGTCAGCCTGACCTTCAGGGAATTAGCGAAGACCGCACCAGCGGCCTTCGGAACCAGCTCAACGTGAGGAATACACATCATGGCAGGAAATCTTGTTGCCCGCGCCGTTCACGACCTGACAGCCGCGGCGTGGTTCGGCGGCTCACTCATGGGTGCTGTCGGGTTGAACGGGGCGGCCGCGGAAGCCAAGGATCCGGCCGAACGTACCCGGCTCTCCAGCGCGGGCTGGATGAAGTGGGCACCCGTCCAGACGGCGGCGTTCGCCTCGCACCTGGTGGCAGACCTCGCCATCGCCTGGGAAAACAAGGGGCGCATCGCCAAGCAGGACGGCGTTGCACGGGACACGGTGATCAAGACCGCGGTGACAGTGGCCGGTGCTGCGGTGACCCTGTACGCGGGCATCCTCGGCAAGAAGGTTGACCAGCTTGCGGACCAGGGCGGCGAGGGCGCTACCGAGCCCAGGTCCGGCGCCTCGGATGAGCTGAAATCGGCGCAGCAGCAGCTCAAGGCGCTGCAGTGGGCCATTCCCGCCTTCGCCGCTACCGTCATCGTCCTCGGCGCCAAGCACGGCGAAATGCAGCGGCCCAAGAACGTGTTCGCAGGCCTTCGCTCCTGACCCGCGGAAGCTGCGGCAGCATAACTAAGGAGCGGTAACGCGCGACGGCGGTCCGGCACGTGGGTGCCGGACCGCCGTCGTTCGCGTTCCGCCCTGGGGCGCTGCCCCCGATGCCGTGCTACCGCCCCTGATATTGTCCAGGCTGGCCCACGCGCAGGTTACTCGTGCCGGCGAGATCGATATGCCGGTGATAGATCCGGCCCTTCTTGGCCTTGCCTGACGTGCCACTGCCGCCGGAAGCGATGATGCCGAAGATCCAGATAACGATCAGCACATACTGCTGCAAACACACCCAGGCCATGCGGAACGGACCCGGCCAGCCGCCGTCGGAATTCCGGACAAACGCACTTCCCGCCGCGAGGCAACCCAGCGTCCGGCCCGCGAAACACAACATCCCATAAACCAGCGAACCGCCGATCCACCCGCCGAGGGCTGCCAGGACGGGCGCGGATTCGCTGAAGGAACTGCGGGCGGTCACGAAGTAAGCGGCGGCGGCAACGGCAGCCAGCACCAGGACATCAACGGCAAACGCTCCCAGCACCTTTCCCGGTCCGGCCATCTGGACCGGAGCGCCGTTCTCCAGGCGGGCAATGTACTTTTCTGCTTCTGATTCCGTCACGGTCGGGCACCTGCCCCGGACACGACGGCGGACACCTTGGACAGGGCCGTGGTCCTGCTGACCCGGGCGACATGGAGCCGGGCTTCGCCGTCCTGCTCGGACGCTTCGAGACCGTACAGGGCATCGCTGCCCGTATAAAGGGTGTAGTGGTCGGCAACGTCCTGCCCACTGCCGATGGCCGTCACGGTGGTGACGCCCCGGACGTCGGCGAACTCCCCGGCTGCCTTGGCCTCGAACTGTGCCTGGGTGAGGGTCTCGGCAGGACTGTCGGCGGACTCGACGCCCGCGGCGTTGGCGAGGTCCATGATGGTGGCGGCCGCGTCCGCCGTGCGGCAGACGCTGAAGGCGTGGCTGCCTGAGCTGTCCACAAGCTCCTGAAGGGCGGTTTCGTCGTGGATGTAGGTGTAGAGCCAGACCTTTTCGTTCTGGGCCTTCGTCAGCTCGGCAATGACCACGCGCTGGCTTAGGCGGCGTAATGCCATCACACCGGTAATCGGCTCGATGGCACCCAGCCGGCTCGGCACGGCCGCGTCGTTCACCGCCACCGGGTACACCAGGCCTTTGCTCAGAAGGGTCCGCAGCGCCACATTGCAGGCCAGCTCAAGCTGGTCCAGGTGAGCGTCCAGCCACGGCAGGGCCACGGCCTGCTTGTGCTTGATGCCATCCAACGCGACGATTTCCTCGTCGGTGAGCGTGGGCAGGGAATACTCCGAATCATTGACTGAGGCGAGCACTGCAAGGGCTGCCTCGCCGTCCTGCCGGGTGAACGTGATCTCCGGTGCAGGGGTATTGGCTTCTGCGCTCATCCGAACAGACCTCCGAGGCTAGATACAGGGTTGGAAAAGATCTTCTTGGCGCCTTCCACGGCGTCGCCCACGGCGTTTTTAGTGCCCTCCCAGGCGTTAGAGGCAACATCCGCGGCACCCTTCCAGGCGTCACTGGCAGTGTTGCCGATCCAGCGGCCGGCCGCCTTGCCCCATTCGCTGTCGGCGATCATGTTGCCCAAGGCCCAGCCGCCGGCGACGACACCGGCCCCCACAACAATACCGATTCCTACCGGGTTGGTGAGCAGGCCTGCGGCCAGGGCAAGGCTGCCCACTCCGCCCGCCACGCCCAGTCCGCCGGCTATCCGGTCGCCCACCCCGCGCCAGCCCTCGTGCTCCGGGTTAATCATGTCGCTTACGCCGCCAAAGATGGACAGTGGTGCCAGCGCAGGTCCGGCAAAGCGGCCCCATTTGCCGATCATGTCACCGGCCACGCCAAGTTTGGCCATGGCCCCTTCAGCCTTGAAGTTCATGAAATCGTCAGCCCAGCTGAACAATTTGAGGTTCTTGAGGTCCCCGACAAAGTCCAGGATTTTTTTCTTCGACAGGTAATGCTGCCAATCCTGGATGACTTCAACGCCATCCTTGATCTTCAGCCCCAGCCCCAGCACTGTCTTCCCCCAGTCCAGGAGGGAATCGCCCGGCGATCCATTGCCGCTGCCGGCGCCGCCGGATACCGGGGAGGTGCTGACATTGCCGCCGCCGCTGGCCGTCTCCTGCTGGTCAGCATTGGCCAGCAGGACCTTTGACCCCTGGTCCAGTAAGCGCGCTGCGGCGAGAAGTGATTGCCTGTGCGAGCCGTTCCAATCCTGCCGGAAGTGCTGCGCGTCCTGGCCGGTCCAGGCAGGGGTCTCATTGACCAGCTTGGTGAGATTCTGCCCGTTGCCCTGCAGGCTCTGGGAAGCGCGCTGGAAGTCCTTGGCCAGTGAGCGTAGTTGGGCCACGTCGGCGCCATAAATTCCGGCCAAGGTTTTCCCCCGATTAAGTTGGTTTGGGCTGAAGCATTCACCTACAGGCTAGGGAAAGCAGTGCCCCTGCCGCGATGGGCAGACGTACCCACCGGCCAAGCGTACGAAGTTGGCCACGGCCCGTGCAAATACGGGCTACGCCCGCAGCCACTCCGCGCACGAGTTCAGGTTTTGGCTGACGCTGGCCACTGCGGCCGCAGGGTCGTGGGCTTCGATGGCATCCACCAGCGCGCCGTGGCCCTCGTTCGTGAGGCCGTCAAGGCGGCCCTTGCGCTGCTGTTTGAGGAGGTCCTGGTGAAAGACGTCACCGAAACTGACGTAGAGCTCATGCAGCAGGGGGTTCCCGGAGGCCTGGGCCACGCGCGCATGGAACTCCCAGTCCGCCCGGGCCCACCCCTCGAAGTCCGCCGCATGCCAGGCGACCTCCCGGGTGGCGAGCACCGCGCGCAGGGCGGCGACGTCGTCGGCCGTTGCATTCTTAGCGGCGAGGCTGGCGGCCTGGGTGTCCAGGCCTAGCCGGACTTCGAGGATGTGTTCCTCTGTGTGATCCTGGTACATGCGCCGGGCGGCGCCGGAGATTTCGCTGACGGCGCGCACGTAGGTGCCGTCGCCGCGGCGGACCTCCAGCATCCCGCTGTGGGCCAGGGCCTTGACGGCCTCACGGAGGGTGCCCCGGGACACGCCGAGTCCGGCCATCAGTTCCGTTTCCGAGGGGATGCGCTGTTGCAGCTGCCACTCGCCGGAATGGATCATCTGGCGGAGCTTGGCCGTGACTTCGTCGGCGAGCGGCTGGCGATGCGACGTGCTGAGGGTCATGAGGGTCCTACCTTTTCCGGCCGGCGATCGGGGTGCGTGAGATCAGGTGGGCCACCAGAACCTGGACTACCGCGAGGCCCAGCAGCAGCGCCACGGGCAGGGTCCAGCTGCCGGTCGAGCCATACAGCAGGCCGGTGCCGAACGGGCCCGCGGTCGCCAGCAGGTAACCGATGGACTGCGCCAGCGTGGACAGTGCCGTGGTCTCCGCAGTGCTTGTCCCGCTCCGGCTGATCATCACCATGACCAGCGGGAAGATGCCCAGGCCGAACCCGAGCAGGACAGCTGGAATGACGGCCAGGCTCACCGGCAGCCAGAGCAGCGACGCCAAACCGGCCAGCATGATGATGCTGACCAGATACAGTGCCGGCCGGAGCATGCGGGGGCGGGAGCCGATGGCGATGATCACCATGCCGGCGGGCACGGAGACCAGCTGCATCAGCCCGTACAGCAGGCCGCTGTCCGCCGCTGCCACGCCCATGGTGATCAGCATGGAGGGGAACCAGCTGATCAGCGAATAGGCCAGCAGTGCCTGCAGGGTGAAGATGGCGGTCAGCAGCTGGCCCTTCCGGGTGCGGAGCAAGGGCCACGGCGAAATGTGGGTGCTTGAGGCGCGGACGCTGTGCCGGTGCGTATGTAGCACCACAGGGAGGAAGCCCAGGAAAGCTGCCACGGCCAGGAACCCAATGGCGCCCACCGCGGCGGACGGCGAGCCAAGGGCCTGCGCCATCGGAATGACTGCTACTGCCGTGACAGTGGCGCCGGTGGTCATGGTCACGGTGTAAAGCATGGTCATCATTGAGGTGCGGTGCGCAAAGTGCTCGCGAATGAACGATGGCATGGCCACGTTGCACACGGCCAGGCCGGACATCCCGATCACCGTGCCCGCAAGCAGCATGCCGGTTGCCGGGATTCCGCGCAGCAGCAGGCCGCCGGCCAGGAATGCCAGCGCCAGCAGGATGGCCTTTTCAACGCCTAGCCGGCCGGTCAGCCACGAGGTTGCCGCCCCGGCCAGCGCAAAGCAGAGGGTGGGGATGGAAGGGATGACAGCCGCCAGCAGCGGCCCGTAGCCCAGGACCTGCTGAAGGTCATGAAGCAGTGCGGACGCGCCGGAGATTCCTGCCCGCAGGTTCAGCCCGATGAGCACCAGTGCAATAACTCCGAGCACGACGGCGGTGCGTGGCTTAGGCGGGGCGGCGGACAGAACGGGCGGAGCGGGCGGAGCAGTCATCCCTTTACGTTAGACGTTAGACGTTTGATGTCTACGCTTCTGTGTCGAATCTCTCTGCTGTTCACCTCCCGGGCATAGACTCGGGGCCAGCAGGCCGTTGCGGCCCCGGCGAAGGTGGAAGGACGGCTGGTCATGGCTTCCCAGGAAGTTGAGGTCGAAAAGAAGTACGACGTCGGCGCTGATGCCGAGGTGCCCGACCTTACGGGGGTCGCCGGGGTCGCCCGGGTGGGGGAGCCTCGCGTGGACCACCTCGAAGCGGTGTACTTCGACACCGAAGACTCAGCGCTCGCGGCCCGCCGGATCACCCTCCGCCGCCGCACCGGCGGCAGTGACGCCGGGTGGCACGCGAAGCTGCCGCCGCAGGACGCGAAAGTCGCGGAGTCCGCTTCAGCACCTCAGCGGCGCCGCGAGCTTCAGGCACCGCTCGGCCAGCCCGGCGTCGTTCCTGACATCCTGCTGGCGCACCTGCTGGTGTATCTGCGCGGCGACGATCCGCTGCCTGTTGTCCGGCTGGAGACGCAGCGCACCACCTATCCGCTTTATGGTGAGGACGGGGTGCACCTCGCAGACCTGGCGGATGACCGGGTCAGCGCGCAAATCCTCAAGAGCAGCGGCCCGCCGGACAAAGAAGCTGGAACGCAGCAGTGGCGGGAATGGGAACTCGAACTGGTTCACGGAAGCCCGGACCTGTTTCCCGCCGCCGAAGACACCCTCTCTGCTGCCGGGGCAACCCCGGCGAAGCACAAGTCGAAGCTGGCCAAAGCACTGCAGGAAGCGGGTGGCCCCACGGTTCGGGGAGCGGGTGCCGCCGCTTCGGCAGTGAATCCGCCACATACGAAGCGGCCCCGTAAGAACGGGCCTGTCTCGGACCTTCTGGTTACTTATCTGGCCGGGCAGATCGACGAAATCCTGGCTAACGATCCCGGCGTGCGGCTGGTGCAGCCCGAAGCAGTGCATAACCTCCGGTCGGCCACCCGCCGGTCACGTTCGGCGCTCGGGGCCTATCGGCGGCTCTACAGCGCCGTCACCGTGCGGCGCCTCCGGGATGAGCTGAAGTGGCTCGGCAGCGTGCTGGGAGCGCCGCGGGACGCCGATGTGATGCTGGACCGGTTGCGCGGGCACCTGGCCGAGTTGCCGCCGGGACCGGCCTCGAAGGCGGCAACGGACCGGCTGGAAGAGGAACTAGGCAACACCCTGGACACGGCGTACCGGAAGCTCCAGAAAGCGCTGCTGTCCGAGCGGTATTTCCGGCTCCTGGATGACCTCGAAGCCTTTCGGGACCAGCCGCCGGTCCGGCCGGAGGGCGCCGAGCCGGCACGAAAGGTCGCCCGCAAAGTGGTGGATAAAGCGGCCCGGCGGCTGCGGCGTGCAGCCAAGGCGGCCAAACGATCCCGTCGCGGAGCGCACCATGAGACTGCCCTGCACGACGTCCGCAAGGATGCCAAGCGGCTGCGGCACGTGGCGGAGTCCGTAAGTCCGGTCTCAGGCAAACCGGCGTCGAAAATTGTGAAGGCCGCACACCGGCAGCAGTCGATCCTCGGTGACTTCCACGACAGTGTTGTGGCCAGGGACCTGCTGGCGACGCTGGCCGCGGCGCCGGACCTGCCCGAAGCGGTGGCATCGGCCTTCCTCACGCTCCATACCCGGCAGGTCCAGCTCGCCGCAGAGGCCGAGGCCAAGTACTGGAAAGCGCGGAAGAAGTCCCGCAAGACCTTGCAACACGGGGTCAGATAACGCCCGTCCGAAGCCCTTTATCGGGCGTTTAGTGACCCCGCGTTGCAAATAGTCAGGTGCCCTGCCGTGCGCCGAGCCGGGTCACCGCCAGGGCGAGCCAGAGCTGCACCCTGTCCGCGGTGCGCGACGGATCGTAGCCGGTCAGTTCGGTGATCTGCGCCAGCCGGTAGCGCACGGTGTTCCGGTGCAGGGTCAGGGCCTCGGCGACGGCGGCCACCGAACCGTTGTGGTTCAGGTAGCTCTCCAGCGTGGTCATCAGCTCCGAGCCGTGGGCCGCGTCGAACGTGCGCAGGGGGCTGAGTGACTCGTTGGCCATGTCCGCCAGGGGGACGTCCTCGCTGGCCAGCAGCAGGGACGTCAGGCTGAGGCGCTCGGGCTCGTTGACGGGCAGGCCATGGCTGGCTGCGTCCCGGGCCTCGAAGTAGCTCCAGCGCAGGCCGTTCGGCTTCGTGTACGCGCCGCCGATCCCGATCGTCGCGTGGATCCCCGCCTCCGCCAGGTGGGAGCTGAGCTGGCTCGCCAGCGCGGTTGCCGCGCCGCCGTCGTCGTGCACCACCACTACCAGGTCCTGGCCGACGACGGCGGCCACCGCGTTCTCGAGCGACTGCGGCACCGAGGTGCTCACCAGCGCCTTGTGATGGGCGGCCGACACGGCCAGCAGCACCACGTTCCGCCGTGTGCTGTTGACGCCGACACCGGCCAGCCGGCGCTGGGCCTCGCTCGTCTCGAGGGCGCCGTGGATGACGTCCTCCAGGACCTGGCCGCACAGGGCGCGCTGCGCCTGGCGCTGCTTGACCATGTTGTTCAGCTCCACACTGATGAGGTTCTGGGCGTAGCCGATGATGCCTGAATCCTCGAAGGGCAGGCGGACCCACAGGGTGCAGGCGTCGCGGCGTCCGGTGGGGATGGGGTAGGAGGCCCAGGCTTGCGCGGAGGGAACTTCGGACGTGCTGTTGTACAGGTGGGCCGTGAACTGGGTAAGGGCGATGTCCGTGCGGAGCATGCCACCGAGGTGCTTCAGGAGCTGGGTCAGCCCGCCGCCGGTCAGGAGTGCCCGCGCCAGGATTTGGTGGCCTGCGATCAGGCGCTCCAGTTTGGCGACGTGATCCGCGGATTGTGCGTCCGCCACCAGTTTTCCGATGGCGATGAAGGGCGTTTCATATGGGACCCGGACCACCGGTAGCCCCCAGCGGTTGGCCTCGGCAATGAGCGCGGGCGGAACGTCGTCGTGCGTCAATCCTGTCCCGAATCCGATTCCCACGGCACCCGCGCGCTGGACCTGGCGGACGAACCGGCGCTGCTCCGGCGCGGACCGCAGGCGCATCCCGGTGGTCAGCACCAGCTCGCCGCCGTTCAGGAAACGCTGCGGGTCCTCCAGCTCCGTGACGGCCACCCAGTTGATGTCGTGGTGCCAGGTGGTCTCCGCTAGTCCCGCCTTTGACAGGCGGAGGGACTGTGCGCCGAGCAGCATCGCAAGGGAAATGGCCATGCCTCAAGGATAGGGGCGGGCTGGGCGTCCGCACTAAATACGCCTGCGAACGGTGTGCAGGTGGCTATTCCCGTCCCACGGGCTGGGGCATAGGCTCAGAGCAGTCGCAACACCGTACCGTTCCCCTGAAAGAGGTTGTACACCGTGGTTCAGACCTTGCAGAACTTCATCAACGGCGAGTTCGTCACGCCCGCCGGCACGAGTCTGCTGGACATCGTCAACCCCACCAATGGGGAGGTGGTGGCGAAGGCGCCGGTTTCAGTGCCGGCGGACGTTGACGCCGCCATGGCCGCCGCGAAGGAGGCCTTCAAGAGCTGGAAGAAAGTCACGCCCGGCCAGCGCCAGCTGATGCTCCTCAAACTCGCTGACGCCATTGAAGCCAACAGCGACGAACTCGTGGAGGCCCAGCACCGTAACACCGGCCAGGTACGCTCGCTGATCGCCTCCGAGGAAGTGGCTGCCGGAGCCGACCAGCTGCGCTTCTTCGCCGGCGCCGCCCGCATCCTGGAAGGCAAATCGGCAGGGGAATACTTCGAAGGCCACACCTCCTACGTGCGCCGCGAACCCATTGGCGTGGTGGCGCAGGTGGCGCCCTGGAACTACCCGTTCCTGATGGCCATCTGGAAGATCGGCCCGGCCCTCGCGGCCGGGAACACCGTGGTCCTCAAACCCTCCGACACGACGCCCGAATCCACCCTGGTGCTCGCCAGGCTGGCCGGCGACATCCTGCCTGCGGGCGTTCTCAACGTGGTGCTGGGAACTGGCGAAACGGGCGCCCTGATGGTGGAGCACAAGGTCCCGGGCCTGGTGTCCATCACCGGTTCCGTCCGGGCCGGCATCGCCGTCGCGTCCGGTGCCGCGAAGGGGCTCAAGCGCGCCCACCTGGAGCTCGGCGGCAAGGCCCCGGCCATCGTCTTCAAGGACGCGGACATCAAGAAGAGCGCCGCCGCCATTGCCGAGTTTGCGTTCTTCAACGCCGGCCAGGACTGCACCGCCATCACGCGTGTACTGGTGGAAGACTCCGTGCACGACGACGTCGTGGCCGCCATGGTGGAGCACACCAAGACCCTGCACACCGGCTCGCAGAATGATGAGGACAACTACTTCGGCCCGCTGAACAACGTAAACCACTTCAACGCCGTCACCTCAGTGGTGGAGCACCTCCCGGAGAACTGCAGGATCGTCACCGGCGGCCACCGGGCGGGGGAGAAGGGCTTCTTCTTCGAACCAACCATCGTCACCGGGGCCAAGCAGACGGATGACATCGTGCAGAAGGAAACCTTTGGTCCGGTCATCACGGTGCAGAAGTTCACCACGGAGGCTGAGGCGCTCGAGCTGGCGAACGACGTCGACTACGCCCTTGCATCCAGCGTCTGGACCACCGATCACGGCACGGCCATGCGGATGAGCCGCGACCTGGACTTCGGCGCCGTCTGGATCAACACCCACATCCTGCTCACCGCCGAAATGCCCCACGGCGGCTTCAAACAGTCCGGCTACGGCAAGGACCTGTCCATGTACGGCGTCGAGGACTACACGCGCATCAAGCACGTCATGAGTGCACTCGACTCTTAATACCGCCAGCACCAAGAAAGAGACCCCCATGACCACCACCGCACATGACATCGCCTTCCGGCTGGAACAGAAGCGCCGCGTCCAAAACGATTTCCCGGGCCCCAAGTCCCTCGCCCTGACCGAACGCCGCCGGGCCGTGGTTGCCGCGGGCGTAGCCTCCAGCGTGCCCGTCTATGTGGCCGATGCCGACGGCGGGATCATCCACGACGTGGACGGCAACTCCTTCATCGACCTCGGCTCGGGCATCGCCGTGACCAGCGTCGGCGCGTCCGATCCCGCCGTCGTCGGGGCCGTGAAGGAAGCCGTGGAACACTTCACGCACACCTGTTTCATGGTCACCCCCTACGAGGGCTACGTTGCCGTCGCCGAACAGCTGAACCGACTCACCCCCGGCGACCACGAGAAGCGCACCGTGCTCTTCAACTCCGGTGCCGAGGCAGTGGAGAACGCCGTCAAAGTGGCCCGCCTCGCCACGGGTCGTGACGCCGTCGTCGCCTTCGACCACGCCTACCACGGCCGCACCAACCTGACCATGGCGCTGACGGCCAAAGCCATGCCGTACAAGTCAGGCCCGGCCGGGAGTTTTGGCCCGTTCGCGCCCGAGGTCTACCGCGTGCCGATGAGCTACCCGTACCGTGAGGAAAATCCGGGCCTCACCGGTGCCGAGGCTGCCCGGCGCGCCATCACCATGATTGAAAAGCAGATCGGCGGGGACTTGGTGGCCGCGATCATCATCGAACCCATCCAGGGTGAGGGCGGCTTCATCGTCCCGGCCGAGGGCTTCCTGCCGGCCATGGCTGCCTGGGCCAGGGACAAGGGCATCGTCTTCATCGCCGACGAAGTCCAGTCCGGCTTCTGCCGCACCGGCGAATGGTTCGCGGTGAACCATGAGGGCGTGGTCCCGGACATCATCGCCATGGCCAAGGGGATCGCCGGCGGCATGCCGCTCTCCGCCATCACCGGCCGCGCGGACCTGCTCGACGCCGTCCACGCGGGCGGACTGGGCGGCACCTACGGAGGAAACCCCGTGGCGTGCGCCGCGGCCCTTGCTGCCATCGGCTCCATGGAGGAGTACGGCCTGGCCGGGCGGGCGCGCCACATCGAGGAACTGGCCACCGGCCGGCTGCGCACCCTTCAGGAAGAACTGGCCGGCGTCGGGAAGGCGGTCATCGGTGACGTCCGGGGCCGCGGTGCGATGCTGGCCATCGAACTGGTCCAGGCCGGCTCGAAGGAGCCCAACCCCGAGCTGACCAAAACGGTGGCGGCGGCCTGCCTCAAGGAGGGCGTCATCATCCTCACCTGCGGCACGTATGGCAACGTCATCCGCCTGCTGCCGCCGCTGGTGATCACCGACGAGCTGTTGACCGACGGCCTGGATGTCCTGGCCGCCGCCATCAAGGCCAACGCCTAGCGGCCCGCCGTCAGGCGCGCCGCGCGGCAACTAGCCGCTACTTCAGGAAGGCGTCGCTGAACAGCAGCTGGAGGCCTTCAGCCATGGTGGGGTGGGTGATGACGGCATCGCGCACCTGCTGGTAGCGCAGTCCACCCAGCATCGCCATCTGGACAACGGCGGTGACTTCGCTGGCCTCGGCGCTTAGCAGCCCGGCCACGACCGCGTTCGGGCTGGCCGTGGAGATCGGGGAATGGACCCGCTTCACCGGAGCGTCCATCGGCTCATACCCGGGGTTGGTCCCAATCGAAAACTCCTCCGGCCAACCCGATACCAGGGCCTGATCACCAGGCCGGGAACACCTACGCCCGCAAACTCCCCATTGAAGCCGCCTGGCGGCACGGCCGCCCCTACGCCCGACCCGGGAAACGACTGCTGCGCCTGCTCGATCACGTCGGCCGGCAACGTGGATCCGCGCCCTAGAAGGAACCACCGGCCCACCACAAGTGGGAAGTCTTCGATGACCGGCACAAAAATGTCAGTCAAGGCCAACACCGCGATCGCCCGCGAACTCGCCGGTTGGTGCTGGTCACTGGGCGCCCGCTCCAACAAGGACAACCCATGAACGCGGCCTGACCCCGAACAAGCCCCCGGACGTCGTGTAGAAGCAGTGGCAGCACACGGTTTAATTGGGACAGAGCTATGAGCAGACGGACCCAACCGTCGACGCTCGATGCTCGACACCGATACGCTCCACCCGAACACATGATCAGGCGGTAACCAACCCCGAACATCAGCCTGACACTGCAGTCGAAATAGACCCACCCTCCAACACCGGCGACCGGCCGGCGTACAATGGACGGCTTCTAGGAAAAAACCCACGAGCCGGTCGTCCATGCCTCCTGACAACCGGAACTACAGATCAGCTTTGAGGATGCGGTAGTCGTCAGAGCACGCTTGGTTGAACAGCGGGGTACCGTCACCATGGTGTCTACCACGCTCTTGGCGGATCGCCAGGCCTGATACCCCCGACGTGCGCTCTTTCTCGTCACGCCTTTGAGTCCAGCACGACTAACGCGGATAGGTGAGCCCACCGGGACGCCCCTACCTAAGTACCCCTAACGAATCTTTGCGAGTACAAGTTACTCGTGTTCGATTTCCGAGGGCCCCATATGTTTAGACGCACCGACTGGCTGACGTCGGCCCCGGAAAGCCGGAACTCTTGGGAGATTCGAATGACTGCACTTCGTTCAATTGTACTGACCCAGACGCCACCACAGGAGAGCGAATACCCCCTCCTGAGCGGACTCAAATCGCGGCGGCGTGAGGCCGTGGACTTGGAAGTAGTGATCCCCGCGTACAACGAGGCTGGCCGATTACCGTCTACCCTCAGCAATACGGTGGAATTTCTAAGTGCACAGTCTTGGAGTTCCCGTATCGTCGTGGTTGACAACGGCAGTGCCGATGACACGGGATTTGTGGCGCGCAGGATGTCTGTCTCCAATAGTCGAGTTCCGATCGTACTCATCGGTTGCTCCAGACCAGGCAAAGGCGCCGCGGTCCGGAGAGGGCTACTGAGTGGAACATCCACTTACACTGGATTCTTCGATGCCGACCTGGCCACCCCACTTGACACTTTGACAGCTGCAATGGAGCACCTCAAGCTCGGTGCGAGCGCTGTTATAGCCTCGCGCCATTCGCCCGGTTCCACATTTGTCCGGCGCCAGCAGTTTGGGCGCAGGCTTGGCGGCGCGGCGTTCCGGGTCCTGACTAGCTCCATGGTCAAAGGTGTTTGCGATACCCAGTGTGGTTTCAAATTCTTCGAGCGGGGGGCCGTCACTAGGGCAATGGTTCAATGCCGAACCGCCGGGTTTGCTTTTGATGTTGAGATGCTCCGGCGGCTGCAACAAGAGGGCGGCCGGATTATCGAGATCCCTGTGGCCTGGACAGACGGGGCGGATTCGACATTCCATCCGGTCCGGGACGGCTTAGCCAGTTTCTTGTCCCTCGTGCAGATGCAACGGTCGCTGTGATGGGGGTCGCGGACGGCAATCCCTTGAAGTATTTCGAGGGCCAGCATGTCCTTGTCTTGAACTGGCGCGACATCAATCACTCACAAGCTGGCGGTGCGGAGCAGTTCATGCACCAGATTTCAAAGCGTTGGGTTGCTGCCGGTGTGCATGTGACGTGGTTGACCAGCCGGGACATGCACCAAGCTCCCACAGATACTATTGATGGCGTTGACATAGTACGCGGCGGTGGGCCCCTCACTCTGTATTGGCAGGCGGCCCTGAGTTTGCTCCGCACGCGGCAAAGGATCGACGCCGTGGTCGACTGCCAGAACGGCATTCCGTTCTTCTCGCCCTTGTTCGTTACGCAGAGCACGCCTGTTGTCCAGGTGGTGCATCACGTCCACCAGAAGCAGTTTAGGACCCGTTTCTCTCCACCGCTCGCCGCACTGGGCAGGTTCCTGGAGGGAAACGCCGCCCGTACCATTTACGGCTCCCGCGCCGTTGCGGCGGTCTCGCCCTCTACCAGGATGGAACTTCGCAGTCTCGGCTATCAGGGGCCGATCCATATTGTGCCGAACGGTACGGGTGAGGTACCCGAGAGAGTCGGTCCGAGGGATCCGGACCCCACCATTACGATCGTCAGCCGCCTGGTTCCCCATAAGAGGATCGACATCCTAATTGGCCAGATCGCCGCGGCAGCACAGGAGATTCCCAACCTCCGGGCGGAGATAGTGGGGGATGGCCCGGAGCGAGCCCGACTGGAGCAGATTGTTCTAGACCTTGGTATGTATTCCAACTTCACGTTTCATGGATATCAACCGGACTCGGTACGGGATGGGCTGCTAAACCGCGCATGGCTGACCATGTCTGCTTCTGACGCTGAAGGCTGGGGCTGCTCCGTGATCGAAGCAGCTGCTTGGGGCGTTCCCTGCTTAGCTTTGCGGGCACCGGGTATCCGCGACAGCGTAGTGGACGGGACAACAGGGTGGCTCGTGGATTCTGTATCGGAACTGGGCGTGGTTCTCAAGAATCGCTTGGCTGAGTTGTCTGATTTGGGCACGCGGACTGCGTTTTCTGAGGCATGCCAGGAATGGGCGCGCTGCTTCAACTGGGATCGGAGTTCGGCACTGCTGGCGGGAGTTCTCATGGAACAAACGAAAGGAGCTTCGCGCCTGAGGGGCATCAACCGGAGAGGAGTGCGGCGGGACATGTCCACGGTTGCCCAGTTCATATTACCCGCAGGAGCAGCGCTGTCCAGCATCCTGACAGCTACGGATGAGGTGGCCGAAAGTGAAGGTACAACCGTGGCTGTACTGAAGGGATGCGATGAGTTTGAGGCGTCTGTTGCCCTAAGAAGGGTGGGCGTTGAAGATGCGCTGCTGTGGCCGGCGACGCGGAGCGATCTCCTGGCAGGACCCGAAATGGCTCTTAGGGCCGAAACCAGGGTAAGGCACTGAAACTGCTAGGGAAGGGGCAAGAGAGTGGCGACCAGCAGCAACTCAGTCGTAAGTAAACGGCGTTTGCGGATCCTACATTTGGGCTTCGAAGATCCCAAGATGCCTGGGGCAGGGGGAGGGTCGGTGCGCACTCAAGAGATTAACAAACGACTCGCGGCAAGTGGGCATTCCGTCACGGTCCTCACCACCCGTTACCCGGGTTGGAGCGCTCGCACCCAGGACGGAGTGGCGTATATCCCCCTTGGGTTCGGGCAAGGCAGAACCCGGCTGGCACGGTTGCTCGGGTACTGCCTTCGGCTGCCCTTGGAAGTTTGGAGACGCCGAAAAGCGGCAGACCTTGTGGTCGAGGATTTTTTTGCCCCCTTTTCTTCCATGGCTGCCCCATTATGGACCGGAAAGCCCACCATTGGGGTGGTGCAGTGGCTTCACGCTCGCGAGAAGTCTCGCGAGTACAAACTTCCGTTCCATTGGATTGAAAGAGCAGGAGTACGCCAGCACCATAGTTTGATTGCGGTCTCCAAGGGCACGGGTGAACAGTTGCAGCTGATGAACCCGGCTGTGAGGGTTGACGTGATCGGTAATGGGATCGATCAGCGTGCACTAAAAATACCCTGGCAGTTGGGCGCCGATATCCTTTACATTGGACGACTTGAGTTCGCTGGAAAGGGCATTGACCTCCTCCTGAAGGCTTGGGCTCAAGCTTCACAGAAGATTGCGGGAAATCTCCTCATAGCAGGAGCTGGGCCCGATGAGCAGGAAATTCGTGATGCAATCGTCGCTGCCAACCTCAGTCACCGTGTGTACCTTCTTGGTTGGATAAGCGGCCAGGAGAAGCTTGAACTGCTCGCCGCCGCGAGGATTGTGGTGGTCCCTTCACGCGCTGAGACTTTCGGTCTGGTGGCGGTAGAGGCATTAGCCTCGGGCACGCCGGTTATTGCTTTTGACATACCCTGCCTCAGGGAAGTTGTGCCGCCGGGCTGCGGCTGGGTGGTCCGCCCGTTTGATGTCGCGGCATTGGCGGAGGAAATGTCCAAGCGGTACGAGGACCGCGTGGAGCTCGCCGAGACCGCTGCGGCAGGCCGAAAGTTTGCGGCCGGATTCAGTTGGGATGTCCTTGCCTGCAGGCAGCTGGAGGCGTATTCCGCGGTGGCCGCCCCCGTCATAACTGCAGGGAGGAACGTGTGAAGTCCACAGCACCGTCGTACCTTGGCCAATCCTTTTCCACCAGCGAGCCGTGGCTGTTTCTATCACCGCACCTGGATGACGCAGTCCTATCCTGTGGCGCCCTCATGGCATCGGAGGCCCCAAAACGGGAAATTGTGGTGCTGACTCTGTTCACGGAATGCAGCCCGACCCCCCACTCAAGGGCGGCCAGGTCCTTCCTGCGCCAGTGTTCAGCCAACGATGCCAGCGCGCTTTTTAAGGCGCGCAGACAAGAGGACGTTGCCGTCCTGACAGGTTTGGGTATCAGGTTCAGGCATTTGGGGGCGACGGATGCGCTATTCCGACGGCGGCGGGAGGTGCTCATCGGCAGTTCGGCATTGGGAAAGGCAATACCGGAACTCGTACACCGCTATCCCACCTACAGGCTCGATATCGCGTTGGGAAGGGTTTCCCGAGGTGACAGAGGGCTGATCACTGACTTGCGGGACACGGTTCAGCGAGAGATCGAGGAGTTCAAGGCGGGACTGGTGTTCTGTCCGATTGGGGTAGGCAGGCATGTCGACCACCTGATCACCAGGAGGGTGGGTGAAGGATCGGCGGAACAACGGGCCGTGTATTACTCGGACTTTCCATACAATCAAGATCAGCAGCCAGACCCGGCGTTCATGGAAAGCCGGAAACTCTCTGAATGGCATTGGAGCGAAGGGATTGAGGCCAAGCAACAACACGTGCGTCAATACGTGACCCAGGCAGCCGCGTTGTTTCCCGATGGCCGTATACCGGCAGCGCCCGAAATCTACTACATCTAGGAAGTGCCCCCGGGAGTTCCGTCTCCCCTGAACGACAGGCTAGACCTCGTGGCGCCAAGGCGAACGCGTAGCCGCTACTTCAGGAAGGCGTCGCTGAACAGCAGCTGGAGGCCTTCAGCCATGGTGGGGTGGGTGATGACGGCATCGCGCACCTGCTGGTAGCGCAGTTCACCCAGCATCGCCATCTGGACAACGGCGGTGACTTCGCTGGCCTCGGCGCTGAGCAGCGCAGCGCCCAGGATCAGGCCGGTGTCCCGGTCGACGACGGCCTTCCAGACGCCGTCGAGCTCGCCGATGGTGCGGGCCCGCGGGATGGCGGAAACGGGCATGCGGGCAATCCGGACGTTGTACCCGGCCGCGCGTGCTTCGGACTCAGTCAGGCCAACGCGGCCCAGCTCGGGCGTGATGAACACGGCGTAGGGAACCAGCCGGTCCGTGGTGCTGAGGTTGCCGCCGGCCAAGTTGGCTTTGAGGATGCGGTAGTCGTTCCAGGACGCGTGGGTGAACTGCGGCGAACCGGCAACATCCCCGGCCGCCCACATGCCATCGGCAGTTGTGCGGAGGTGCTGGTCCACCGCCACGAACCCGCGCGGCGTCAGGTCGACGCCGGTCTTCTCCAGTCCCAGCCCCGCCGTGACAGGCGTGCGGCCCAGCGCCACCAGGATGTCCTCCGCGGTGACGGTGGCGCCGTCGGACAGGTCCACTGTTACGGATCCGTCGGCTGCGCGGGTGACCTTGGTGGCCTCCACACCGAGACGCATCTCGATGCCGTCACGCCTGAAAACCTCCCCGACAGCCCCGCCCACATCGGCGTCCTCACGGCCCAGCAGGTGCGCCCCGCGGTGAACCACGGTGACGCGGACGCCCATGAGATGCAGCATTGACGCATATTCGGCGCCGATATAACCGCCGCCGAGCACCACCATGCTGCGCGGCAGTTCTTCGAGCCGCAGGATGCTCTCGCTGGTGAGGACGTTGGCACCGGCAAGGCCGTCGATGGGTGGCAGGGCAGGAACCATGCCGGTGTTGATGACCACGTTGGTTCCGCTGATGGTGCGGGTGCCGCCGCCGTCGAGAGCCACTTCAACGGTGCGTTCTGCAACGAACTTGGCCTCGCCGATCACCAGGTCCATGCCGGAGCCGAGGAACGCCTTCCGTTGGCCGGCCACCATGGTGTCCACAACGTCGTCCTTGCGGTGGCGCAGCCGGTTGACGTCGATCGCGGGAGACTCGGCTCCGGTGATGCCGAATTCAGCGGCCCTCCCCATGGTTTTCAGGAGCCGGGCGCTGTTGACGAGGGTTTTGGTGGGGATGCAGGCCACGTTGATGCACGTGCCGCCGATCATGCCGCGTTCCACCATGGCGACGCTCTGGCCCGCCGCGGCCAGGTCCATGGCGAGGGACTTCCCTGCCTTGCCGCCACCGATGACGAGCAGATCCACGTTATGTGGCTTCATCGAGCTTGACCCTCTTCCGAGCCGAAGATTTTTTGCCTGCCGTCCGCAGCATATCCACAGTAAGGACCAGCAGCGCCAGCCACACCACCCCGAAACCGATCCAGCGGTCCGGCGTCATGGCTTCCTTGAAGACGAGCAGTGCCACGACAAACTGGAGCATGGGGGCCACGTACTGCAGCAGCCCGATGGTGGTCAGCGGAAGCCGGCGGGCCGATGCCCCGAAGAACAGCAGCGGCACTGCCGTGAGCACGCCCGACGACGCCAGGAGCCAGAAATGACCGGGGCCCTCGGTGGCCAGGGTAGCCGTCCCGTTCAGAGCGAGGAACACCATGGTGGCCGCGGCAACAGGAGCCAGCACCATAGTCTCGACGCTGAGGCTTGTCACCGCATCCACTTTGGGGCCAACCCGGTTCTTCACGAACCCGTACAGGCCGAAACTGAAGGCGAGGGTCAGGGCGATCCACGGCAGTTTGCCGTAGCTCACTGTGAGTACAGCCACGGCAACAAAGCCGATTCCGACGGCGGCCCACTGCAGGGCGCGCAGCTTCTCCTTCAGGACAATCACGCCGAGGAGGACCGAGACCAGAGGGTTGATGAAGTAACCCAGGGAGGCTTCAACGGCCTGGCCGGTGGTCACGCCGTAGGTGTAGGTCAGCCAGTTGACTGCGATGAGGGCGCCGGCGATCGCCAGGGCGCCGAAGACGGAACGGTCGCGGAAGGCGTTGGCCAGGGCGGGCCACGCCCGCGTGACCGTGATCAGCACTGCGCAGAAAAGCAGCGACCACACCACGCGGTTGGCCACGATCTCCACCGGCCCGGCGGGCAGGAGCGCAATGAAGTAGAGGGGCAGCAGCCCCCACAGCCCGTAAGCGCCGAAGCCGAACAGGATTCCCGCCGTCGTCTCTTTGTCCACGGCCTTCGGCCCGGGAGCCTTGCCGCCGGGCGTCCCGGGCTTGCCCGCGTTTCCCGCAGTCTTTACAGCGGTGGCTTTGGTGGCGGGGGCGGGACCGAGGGGAGTAGGCACGTCTCCCATAACATCACGCTCCCGGCGGGTATTCCGCCGAATCGTCAGTAGGCTTGGCTTTATGGAACGGACGAACCGGCAGGATGCCACACCGTGAGGCTCCGCCGCAGTAATGCCAACGGCCGCGGCTACCGGCGCGTGGCCGCAGGGACGGGCTTCAGCTACCGCGACCTGGACGGCTCCACCTTGCCGCCCGGGCCCATCCGGGACCGGTTGGAAAGCATCGGGATCCCGCCGGCCTGGAAGGACGTCTGGATCGCACCGTTCGAGAACGGGCACATCCAGGCGACAGGCGAGGATGCCGTGGGGCGGCGCCAGTACATTTATCATCCGGAGTGGCGTGAGCGGAAAGACCGGCTGAAGTTCGACCGCGCACTGCAGCTGGCCGAGTCGCTGCCCGCCGCCCGCCGGCTTGTCACCCTTGACCTGCGCAGCGACGGCGTTGGCCGGGAACGCGTCCTTGCGGCGGCGTTCCGGATGCTGGACAGCGGATCCCTGCGGGTGGGCTCCGAGCGGTACACCAACGAGAACGGCAGCCGAGGCCTGGCCACCCTGCTGTGCGCGCACGTCCGTGTCCGCAGGGAGACCCTTGAGCTGAGATTCCCGGCCAAGAGCGGCAAAGACTGGGAATCGGAAATCCACGACGCCGATCTTGCCGCCCTCGTGCGGACCCTGAAGCGCCGCGGTGGTAACGCGCGTCTGCTGGCCTACAAGAACGGGCGGAGCTGGCATCCGGTGACCAGCGCCGAGATCAACGGCTACGTCAAGGAGCGGACAGGCCTGGATTTCACGGCCAAGGACTTCAGGACCCTGCGCGGGACCGTGGCGGCCGCGCTCAGCCTGGCACGCAGCGGGCCCCAGAAAAAGGTGGCGGCCCGGAAGCGCGCCATCAGTATGGCCATGGAGGAGGCGGCAGCCGTGCTGGGGAACACGCCGTCGATCGCCCGCAAAAGCTACGTTGATCCACGGCTGCTGGATCACTTTGCCGCGGGGGAGACCATCGATCCTCACCGGCCGCAGTCCGCCGAGTCCGAACTCCGCGCGCTGCTGTACCGCGAAGGTGATGTGGTGCCGCTGCAAAAAAGCGGGTAGACGCCCGTCCGTATCTGCGTCCTGCCGCACACACTTCGAACCTGCGGACATTTAGACTGGGTGCACTCTGCATTGTGTGCTGTACGAAGTGCCTTCGGCGCAAATCCTCCTTCCAGAAGGGCTCCCGGTGTCCAACCCAGGCGAAACCACCTCCCAGCGTCCACTCCGTGTTGCCATCGTCGGCGCCGGGCCGGCAGGTGTGTACGCGGCGGACATCCTGACCAAGTCCAACGGCGTCAAGGACGGCGACTTCGAGGTCAGCATCGACCTGTTCGAGGCCTACCCGGCGCCGTACGGCCTGATCCGCTACGGTGTGGCGCCCGACCATCCGCGCATCAAGGGCATCGTCAACGCCCTGCATAAGGTCCTGGACCGCGGCGACATCCGCTTCCTCGGCAACGTCACCTACGGCCGCGACCTCACCCTGCACGACTTCCGCGCCTTCTACGACGCCGTGATCTTTTCGACCGGCGCCATCAAGGACGCTGACCTGCCCATCCCCGGCATCGACCTGGCCGGCTCCTTTGGCGGAGCGGACTTTGTGTCCTGGTACGACGGCCACCCCGATGTACCCCGCGAGTGGCCGCTGGATGCCAAGGAAATTGCGGTGATCGGCAACGGTAACGTGGCTTTGGATGTCGCCCGGATGCTGGCCAAGCACGCCGATGAGCTGCTCACCACGGAGATCCCGGACAACGTTTACGCCGGCCTGAAGGCCTCGCCTGTCACGGACGTGCACGTCTTCGGCCGCCGCGGCCCCGCCCAGGTGAAGTTCACCCCGCTGGAGCTGCGCGAACTGAGCCACATGAAGGACGTGGACATTGTGCTGTACCCGGAGGACTTCGAATTCGATGAAGCCTCCGATGACGCCATCCGCAGCAACAACCAGATCAAAACCATGGTGAACACCCTCACCAACTGGCTCGTGGAGGAGCACGCCGAAGCGGACGAACCGTCCTCCCGCCGCCTGCACCTTCACTTCCTGCACAGCCCCGTCGAAATTTACGACGACGGCGGGTCCGGCCACGTGGCCGGCATCAAGTTCGAGCGGATGGAGCTGGACGGGACCGGCAACGTCAAGGGCACCGGCGAGTTCGTGGACTACCCCGTCCAGGCCGTGTACCGCGCCATCGGATACCACGGTTCACCGCTGGACGAGCTGGAATACGACGCCAAACGCGGCGTGGTCCCCAACGAGGGCGGCCGGGTACTGGACGCCGAGGGCAACGCTGTCCCGGGAATCTACGCCACCGGCTGGATCAAGCGCGGACCGGTGGGCCTGATCGGACACACCAAGGGCGACGCCCTGGAGACCATCGGCTTCCTCCTGGAGGACCGGCTCACCCTGCCCCCTGCCCAAAACCCTGATCCGCAGGCTATTATCGATCTCCTCCATGAGCGCGGCGTTGAATACACCACGTGGGAGGGCTGGATCAAGCTCGACGCACACGAAGCAGCCCTCGGCGCAGAATGGGTCGGCGGCGACGGGACGGCCGACGTCGTACGTGAACGCATCAAAGTAGTACCGCGCGAGGACATGATCAACATCTCCCGCGCCTAGTGCAAGTTGGAGTTCAATGAGGAACCTGATTCAGCCCCCACTACTTGGCGGTGAAGCGCCAGCGGCGGCCCAACGGCATGCCCTGGCCGCCCATGAGCAGCTCGATACCCCGGCATTTTTCGGTGCCCCGGAGCTGCCCGGGCTGCGCAGCCTGATCCGGGAGTCCTGGCAGCGGTCCGCCAAATTGCAGGCCAACCCTGACAACCCCGAAGCGCCCCTGGCCCTGGACACGGACGAGCTTGAGGATTACCGGCGGCAGCACCCGCTGGCAAGCATCATGCCCGTGATCCACAAACTCCTGGTTTTGCCCAGCCACGACAGCGGCCTGCTCGTGGCGGTGGGCGACGAGGTGGGCCGGCTGCTCTGGGTGGAAGGCGATCCGGCCCTGCAGCGCCGTGCCGAAGGCATGATGTTCGTGCCGGGCGCCGACTGGTCCGAAGCCACGGTAGGCACCAGCGCCCCCGGAACTGCGCTGGCCCTGGGCCGCGGCATCCAGATTTCCGGCGCTGAGCACTACCAGCGGTCCGTGCACTCGTGGAGCTGCACCGCCGTTCCCTTCCACGATCCGGATTCCGGTGCGCTGCTGGGTGTTGTGGACATCACGGGCAAGGCCAGTGCGGTGGCACCCCACACGTTGTCGCTCGTCGAGGCGACGGTCGCTGCAGCCCAGGCGCAGCTCCGCGTTGAACGGCTGCAGCTGGCGGCCACCCTTGCCAGCCGGCCGGCCCGACGACGGAACACCAGCACCGCGGGGTCACGGTCGGCCGGGCCAGGTTCGGCGCGGGCCGGGGGAGCGGGCGCCGGCGGGGTTAAGGAGGGCAGCCTCTACCGCAACAGCCTGCAGCTTCTGGGCCGCGACCAGGCCTTGCTCAGCATCGAAGGCAAGACTGTGGCGCTCTCCGCCCGGCACAGTGAAATCCTCGCCCTCCTCAGCACCCACCCGGACGGCCTGAGCGCCGAGGAGCTTTCTGTCCTGCTGTACCCCGGAGACGGGTCCACCATGACGCTCCGCGCCGAAATGGTCCGGCTCCGCAAGATCCTGCAGCAGCTCAACCCGGCCGCCGTCCCCGAATCCCGGCCCTACAAGCTCAGCATGGACCTCGTCCCGGACAGCGGCCAAGTGCTGAACTGCCTCCAGCGCGGGGCCCACCGGATCGCACTGGAGATTTACCGCGGCGCGGTGCTGCCGCGCTCCGAAGCGCCGGGCATCATCGACCTGCGCGACAGGGTCTCCTCGCTCATGCGTGAAGCGGTGCTGACTGACGGCAGTGCAGAGACGCTGCTCAGGTACGCGGCGCTGCCCGAGGCAAGGGACGACGTCGGGGTCCGGCTTGCTGCCCTAAGACTGCTGCCTGCCCGCTCACCCAAGCGCGCCGCCGTCGTCGCCGATCTTGAGCGGCTGGAAGCCGAACTGAGCGCCTAACCACGTTCCGCCGGTGGTGGGTGTTCCCGGTGGTCGGGCCTGCCGAGACGCAGCCGGGGCCGGGGACGACAACAGGGCGACGTACAGTTCAGGGCGATATCGTGGAGACGAGCCGACCGAAAGAAGCCGCCCCTGTGTTGAACAAACGCCTCGCCACAGCCCTGACGGTATCCGCGCTCGTCGCCGGCACCACTGCCTGCGGGGCGCCTGCCCAAACTCCGCCATCCCAAACCCCGCCATCCCAATCGTCACCTTCCCAAACGTCACCGGCAACGGCCACCGGGGCTGCCGGTTGGGCCCTCGATCCCGCCGCGGGCGGTGCACGGATCAAGGCTGCCGGCCTGGAGATCCTCAACGCTGAAGGCACAGCCGAGCACTATCACGCCCACTTGGACGTGTTTGTTGATGGCAAGCCCATCACGGTCCCGGCTGATATCGGCTTCAGTTTTGGCGCGGGCGGGCAGGCCAACGGAATCTCGGCCCTGCACACCCACGACACCACCGGCATCATCCATATCGAAGCACCCACCTCCGGCGTGAAGTACAGCCTCGGCCAGGTTCTTCGGGAATGGGGTGTCCTCGACGGGTCAGACACCACCGGCGCGCCGCACGGCGGAACCGGTGGCTGGAGCGTTTACGTCAACGGCTCAAAGCAGGATGGTCCCGTGACCGACGTGGTGCTCAAAGCGCATGACGAGGTGGTGCTTTCCTTCGGTGCGGCGCCCTCACCGCTGCCGGGCACTTATACGTTCCCCGCCGGTCTCTAGGCGGTTCCGGGATTTCGCCCCAGGGTTCGTAGCACCAGGCTCAAGCACCGGGCCGAGGTGGTCGAGCCTGTCGAGTGCGCGCCCGTGAGCTGGCTCACACCGTTGCAACCTGCCTGCAACCTTCACACTCCTACGCTGAATCCAACGGCGGCCCCAGGAACAAGGCCGCCTCATGCACAGCAAAGGAGCTAGCAATGACTGTTTACGCCCAGCCCGGAACCGAGGGTTCAAAGGTCACGTTCAAGGACCGCTACGAGAACTGGATCGGCGGCGAGTGGGTTGCCCCCGTCAAGGGCCAGTACTTCGAGAACATCACACCCGTCACCGGCAAGGTCTTCTGCGAAGTGGCCCGCGGCACCGCGGAAGACATTGAACTGGCACTGGACGCGGCCCACAAGATCGCACCGTCCTGGGGCAAGACCTCCGTCGCCGAGCGCGCCGCGGTCCTGAACAAGATCGCCGACCGCATCGACGAGAACCTCGAGATGCTCGCCGTCGCCGAATCCTGGGACAACGGCAAGCCCATCCGGGAGACCCTGAACGCGGACATCCCGCTCGCCGCGGACCACTTCCGCTACTTCGCCTCGGCCGTCCGTGCCCAGGAAGGCCGGCTTTCCCAGCTCGACGACGACACCACCGCCTACCACTACCACGAGCCGCTCGGCGTCGTGGGCCAGATCATCCCGTGGAACTTCCCCATCCTGATGGCCGTCTGGAAGCTCGCCCCGGCCCTGGCCGCCGGCAACGCCGTGGTCCTCAAGCCCGCCGAGCAGACGCCGTCGTCCATCCTCGTCCTGATGGAACTCATCGGTGACCTCCTGCCCGCCGGCGTGCTGAACGTGGTCAACGGATTCGGCGTCGAAGCCGGCAAGCCGCTGGCCTCCAGTCCCCGGATCCGCAAGATCGCCTTCACCGGCGAAACCACCACCGGACGGCTCATCAGCCAATACGCCAGCCAGAACCTCATCCCGGTCACCCTGGAACTCGGCGGCAAGAGCCCCAACATTTTCTTCAACGATGTTGCGGCGGACACCACCGACGCCTTTTACGACAAGGCCCAGGAGGGCTTCGCGCTCTTCGCCTTCAACCAGGGCGAAGTCTGCACCTGCCCGTCCCGTGCCCTGGTCCAGGAAGACATCTACGACTCCTTCATGGCCGATGCCATCGCCCGGGTGGGGAAGATGATCCAGGGCAACCCGCTCGACACCGAAACCCAGGTGGGCGCGCAGGCCTCCAACGACCAGCTGGAAAAGATCCTCTCCTACATCGACATCGGCAAGCAGGAGGGCGCCAAGGTGCTCATTGGCGGCGGCCGCGCGGAGCTTCCCGGCGACCTGGCCGGCGGCTACTACGTCCAGCCCACCGTCTTCGAGGGCCACAACAAGATGCGGATCTTCCAGGAGGAGATCTTCGGCCCGGTGGTCTCCGTGACCCGCTTCAGCGACTACAACGACGCCATGGGCATCGCCAACGACACCCTCTACGGCCTCGGCGCCGGCGTCTGGTCCCGGAACGGCAACGTGGCGTACCGGGCAGGCCGCGAAATCCAGGCAGGCCGTGTCTGGGTCAACAACTACCACGCCTACCCGGCGGGTGCCGCCTTTGGCGGCTACAAGTCCTCAGGCATCGGGCGTGAAAACCACTCCATGATGCTGGACCACTACCAGCAGACCAAGAACCTCCTGGTCAGCTACAACGAGAACAAGCTCGGCTTCTTCTAAGCCCTGCCGGGGCGGGCGGCCGCCGGCCGCCCGCCATCCCCTCACCACCGCTCCGCCCTGCCCTCACAACGCTAAGGATTTCGCCAATGACGACGACAATGCACGCAGCAGTAGTAACCGAATTCGGCAAGGATCTCCAGATCCAGGAGCTCGCCATTCCCACACCGGGGCCGGGGGAAGCCCTGGTCAAGGTCCTCACCACCGGGGTCTGCCACACCGACCTCCACGCAGCGGAGGGCGACTGGCCGGTCAAGCCGACGCCGCCGTTCATTCCCGGCCACGAAGGCGTGGGCGAAGTGGTGGCCCTCGGTGAGGGCGTCACGGACCTCGCCGTCGGCGATCTGGTCGGAAACGCCTGGCTCTGGTCCGCCTGCGGCGACTGCCAGTACTGCCGCACGGGCTGGGAAACACTCTGCGAGGCGCAGAAAAACGCCGGATACAGCGTGGACGGCTCGTTCGGCGAGTACATGCTGGTGGATTCGCGCTTCGCCGCGCGCATCCCTGCCGGTTCGGACCCCGTGGAAGTGGCACCGGTCCTGTGCGCAGGCGTCACGGTCTACAAAGGCCTGAAAATGACCGAGGCCAAACCTGGCCAGTGGGTCACCATCTCGGGCATCGGCGGCCTGGGGCACATCGCGGTCCAGTACGCGGTGGCCATGGGACTGCGGGTTGCCGCCGTGGACATCGCGGACGACAAACTCGCCCTCGCCAAGGCCCATGGTGCGGAACTGACGGTCAACGCCCTGCACGAAGATCCCGTCGAAGTCATCCAGCGCGAAACCGGAGGTTGCCATGGAGTCCTTGTCACCGCAGTGCACCCGTCCGCGTTCGGACAGGCGATCGGCATGGCACGCAGGGGCGGGACGATTGTGTTCAACGGCCTGCCGCCGGGCGACTTCCCGGCGCCAATTTTCGAGATTGTGCTCAAGGGCCTGACCGTCCGCGGTTCGATCGTCGGCACCCGGCAGGACCTGGAGGAAGCGCTGGATTTCTACGCGCAGGGCAAGATCCACCCCACAGTTTCGGTGCGGGAGCTCGGGGAAATCAACGCAGTCCTTGATGAAATGAAGCATGCGAAGATCGACGGCCGCGTGGTGCTGAGGTTCTGATGCCCAACAACAGGCTCGACGCCGCGGTGACGCTGCCCGGGGAGGATTTCTCCCGGGTGGCGCTCACCGCGGAGGCGGTGGAACTGCTGCAGAAACTTTGGCGCCAGCACGGGCCGCTGATGTTCCACCAGTCCGGTGGCTGTTGCGACGGGTCCTCACCCATGTGCTTTCCTGCCGGCGAGTTCATCACGGGCGATTCAGACGTGTTGCTGGGGCTCTTCGATATCTCGGACGGGCTCAAGCCGGAGCCGCTGGAGTTCTGGATGTCCCGGGAGCAGTTCGAATACTGGAGCCACACGCATCTGACGGTGGATGTGGTGGCAGGCCGGGGGAGCGGCTTCTCGGTTGAATCACCCGAAGGCAAACGTTTCCTGATCCGGTCCACCCTGATGGATTGGCCCGTCTAGTCGGTTCGACAGGAAAGCCCTTGAGGTCCTCGAAAAGGAGGCCCTCGAGGGCTTTCCTGCATTATCTTCGGCATCCATGCCGTCTCACCATGCGGAACAATTCCGACCGTCCAGTGGATGGACGGTAAAGTTGATAAGTCTGTTTCCTACACTATTCAAGATTGTGGAACCACTTATGAACCTTCTCCGGACCAAATCCATCGAGCAGTCGATCGCCGACGCCGACGAACCCGGACGCAAGCTCAAGCGGTCGCTCAGCACTTGGGACCTGATGATCATGGGTGTCGCTGTTGCCGTCGGCGCCGGCATTTTCTCGGTTGGTGCCAAGGCCGCTGCCAACTTCTCCGGCCCGGCCGTGACGGTCTCCTTTGCCATTGCCGCCGTAACGTGCGCCCTGGCCATCATGTGCTACGCCGAGTTCGCCACCGCCATTCCCGTTGCCGGGTCAGCGTACGTCTTCACGTACGCCACCATGGGCGAAGTGCTCGCCTGGATCATCGGCTGGAACCTGATCCTGGAACTCTTCACCGCCGCAGCCGTCATCGCCAAATACTGGGGCATCTACCTCAGCAATGTCTTCGCGCTTATGGGTGCGGACGTGCCCCCGGCCCTGAACATCGGCGGCGTGGACCTCTACTGGGGTGCCTTCCTGATCGTTGCCATCTTCACCGTGCTCCTGGTACTGGGCACCAAGCTCTCCGCCCGCGTGGGCAACGTTTTCACCCTGATCAAGATTGCCGTCGTGCTCTTCGTGATCGTGGTGGGCTTCACCTACGTGAAATTCGAGAACTACAGCCCGTTCGTCCCGGCGGCTGAGCCCACGGCCGGCGGCAGCGCGGATGTCCTCAAGCAGTCGTTCTTCGGCTTCCTCACCGGCGCCGTGCCCGCGCAGTACGGCACGCTGGGCATCTTCGCCGGTGCTGCCCTGGTCTTCTTCGCCTTCATCGGCTTTGACGTGGTGGCCACCTCTGCTGAAGAAGTCAAAAACCCGCAGAAGACGCTCCCCCGCGGCATCTTCGGCGGACTTGCCGTGGTGACCCTGCTCTACATCCTGGTGTCCCTCGCGCTCACCGGCATGGTGTCCTACACGGATCTGGCCGCCGCCAAGAACCCCACCCTCACCACCGCCTTCGAAGCTGTCGGCAACACCACCGCGGCCAAGGTCATCGCCTTCGGCTCTTTGGTGGGCCTCACCACCGTCATCATGGTGCTCCTGATGGGCCTGTCCCGCGTGGTGCTCGCCATGAGCCGCGACGGCCTGCTGCCGCGGTCCCTGTCCAAGACCAGTGACAAGCGTTCGACGCCGGTGCGCCTCCAGGTGATCTGCGGCGCCGCCGTGGCCCTCGTGGCGGGCCTGACCAATGTGGATCTGCTGGAAGAAATGATCAACATCGGCACGCTGTCGGCGTTTGTCATGGTCAGCCTGGGCATCCTGGTGCTGCGCAAGAAGCGCCCCGACCTGAAGCCGTCCTTCCGCGTGCCGTTCGGCAAGGTCCTGCCCATCGTTTCCGCCGTGCTGTGCCTGTACCTGATGACGAACCTCGCCGTGGAGACGTGGATCTTCTTCGCCGGTTGGCTGGCGATCGGTCTCATCATCTACTTCGCCTACGGCCAGAAGCATTCACGCCTGAATGAGAAGTTCGCCGCAGCAAAGTCGGCAGTCGACGGCGCACCCGAGAAGGAACTCGCGTCACGCCTGTAGCAGCACCCCTCGCGCAACTGCACACTACGCACCCGGCCACCCACCAGTGGCCGGGTGCTTTTTTGTGCTGGAGACGTGTTGTGATGTGCGCAATATGCGCTATATAGTCGTCGTGGAAGTTTTCGGGATACCGTCCCGATAATCGGAATGTGCTGAGGCACTAAACAGAATGGTGAACTCGTGGCTGAGAACGATGTTGTTCGCAGTAAATCGGCTGTCCTTGGCCCCCAAGCCAACGGGGCAGCAACCGGAAGCGCCGATAAGGCGCCCGTCCGCAGGGCCGCATGGGCCGGCCTCATCGGCACCGCCCTGGAGCAGTACGACTTCGTGATCTACGGAACTGCTTCGGCGATCATCTTCAACAAGATTTTCTTCCCCAACGTGGACCCCGCCATCGGCATCATCGCCGCGTTCGGCGCCTACGCCGTCGGCTTCGGTGCCCGCCCTCTGGGTGGCCTGTTCTTCTCCAAGTACGGCGACCGGCTGGGACGCAAATGGGTTCTGGTCGCCACGCTCTTCCTGATGGGCATCGCCACGTTCGCCATCGGCCTCCTGCCCACGTACGGCCAGGTGGGCGTCTGGGCCCCCGTGTTGCTGGTCATGTGCCGCTTCCTGCAAGGTTTTGGCGCAGGCGCTGAGCAGGCAGGCGGCGTTGTCCTGGTCGCGGAAACGGCTCCCAAGGGCACCCGCGGGCGCTATGCCTCGCTGGTCTTCGTGGGTGCGGCGGCCGGTACGGCACTCGGCGCCGTGGTCTGGATCCTGGTACAGCTGATGCCCACCGAAGCACTCGAGGCCTACGGCTGGCGGCTGGTCTTCTTCTCCTCGATCTTCGTCACCATCGCCGCCTACGTCATCCGGCGCAGGCTGAAGGAATCACCGGTCTTCGAGGAAAAGAAAGAGGAGATCGAAGAGGCCATCCGCGCCACACCTGTGGCGGATGTGGTCAAGAACGGCCGCGCCGGCCTGTTCCGGGTCTTCTTCATGAACGTGGGCGCCAACGCGCACTCATACATCTTCCAGGTCTTCCTCGGCTCCTACCTCATCACCCAGCTCAAGATCGACGCGACGTTCATTCCCAAGGTCCTGCTGGTGGGCGCACTCTTCGCCTGCATTTCCGCATACGCCTTCGGCACCATGTCCGACCGCTTCGGCCGCCGCCGGATGTACCTCATCATCACTGCGTTCCTCTTTGTCTTCCCCGTGCCCGCCTTCCTGCTGCTGAACACCGGAAACCTGTTCCTGATCTCCCTGGTCATTGTGCTCGGGTTCATCTTTGCCGCCCAGGGATCCGTCGGCGTGCAGGCGGCCTACTTCCCTGAGCTCTTCGGATCGCGCTACCGTTACGCGGGCGTCGCCCTGGGCCGTGAGTTCTCCTCCGTCTTCGGCGGAGGCATCGCGCCGCTCATCTGCTCGGCCCTGGTCACCGCCTTCAGCGGCTCCTGGATCCCGGTCGCCCTCTACATGATGTTCATGATGGGCATCAGCCTGGTCACCACCATCAAGGCCCCCGAAACCGTTGACCGGGACCTGCTTACCGAAGAGGACGCGAAGTAATGCCTGCCGCCCCCATCCGGGTCGTCATCACCGATTGCGACCACGACTCCATTGCCATCGAGCAGGGCGTTGCCGATGCCGCCGGCGTGGAACTCGTGCTGGCCCAATGCCGGACCGAGGACGACGTCATCGCGGCCGCTGCCGGAGCGGACGGAATCGTGGTCCAGTACGCCCCCATCACGGACCGCGTCCTGGCGGCACTGCCGCAGCTCAAAGCCATCGGCCGTTACGGCGTGGGTGTGGACACCCTCGACGTCGGGGCAGCCACCGCCCGGGGTGTTGCGGTGTGTAATGTGCCGGACTACGGGACCGAGGACGTCAGCGACCATGCCGTCGCCCTCGCCGTCAGCCTCGCCCGGGGCATCACCCGGCTGGACCGTGGCCTGCGCCGCGGGGACCACTCGCTGCTGCCCGTGCAGCCGCTGCACCGGATGTCAACCCGCGTCTTCGGCGTGGTGGGCCTGGGCCTGATCGGCGCGGCCACCGCGCGCAAGGCTAAGGGGCTCGGATATGAGGTCATCGGGTCTGACCCGCTCGCCGAGATCGGGACGACGACGGCGGGTGGAGTCGCCGTCGTCGAGTTCGAGGAGCTGATCTCCCGGGCAGATGTGGTCTCCCTGCATGTTCCGCTGAACAGCCACACGCATCACCTGATCAACGCCGATGTCCTTGCGCAGATGAAACGCGGCGCGGTTTTGGTGAATACCTGCCGTGGCGGCGTGGTGGACACGCATGCGGTGGCCGATGCCCTGGCCGCCGGTCACCTCTACGGCGCCGGACTCGACGTGTTCGAGGTGGAGCCGCTGCCTCTGGACAGCCCGCTGATCGGCTGCGAAAACGCCGTCCTGACCCCGCACGCCGCCTGGTACAGCGAGGAATCGTACGCGGAACTTAAGCGCCGTACGCTCGAGAACGTCCTCGAAGTCTGCGCCGGACGGATGCCTCGCAACGTCCTCAACGCGGGAGTGCTGGTATGAGCGCCGCCGTGGTGAGCGACACCATGCGCGCCGCCGTGTGGACGGCGCCGGACACCATTGAGCCGCGGACGCTGCCGCTGCCTGAAATTCCGGCGGGCTGGGCGCTGGTCCGGACAGAAATGACCGGGCTGTGCGGCAGCGACTTTTCCATCCTGCACGGGACGCACCCCCGCGCCCAAGCTCCGCTGGTCATGGGCCATGAGATCACGGGCATCGTGGAGGTTGCTGCCGAAACCGGGCCGGCCGCAGGCACCCGGGTCACGGTGGAACCCCTCATCCACTGCGGCGAATGCCATCCCTGCGCCGGCGGGGACACACACGTCTGCCGCTCGCTGAAGCTGTACGGCATCGACGTCGCCGGTTCCCTCGCCGAATACGTGGCACTGCCGGCGTCCGCCCTCATCCCCGTCAGCGATTCCGTCCCCCTCGAGGAGGCCGCGCTGGCCGAGCCGCTGGCCGTGGCTGTCCATGCGGTTTCCCGTTCCGGCCTGGCCGGCGGGGAACGGGTGGTGGTCTTCGGCGCGGGGCCCATCGGCATCCTGACGGCCTTGGTGGCACGCCATCAGGGCGCGGGCAGCGTCCTGATTTCGGAGCCCTCCGAAGCCCGCCGCCAGGTGGCCGGGGAGCTCGGGTTCGCCACGGTGGCGCCTGGCGAGGATCCGGTTCAGTCCGTCCTCGCCGCCACCGGCGGGGACGGTGCCGACATTGTGTTCGACTCCGCGGCGCACCCGTCCGTGGCGGCCCTGCTGCCGCGGGCCGTCCGGGTTCGCGGCACTATTGTCCTGGTGGGCGTTTACAAAAAGCCGGTGGAACTCGACCTCCAAGCCCTAACATTCGCTGAGAACACCGTGGTGGGCGTGCGGGTTTACACCCGGACAGCCGTGGAACGCGCAGTGGAGCTCATCGAAAGCCGTGAACTCGGGCTGGACCGCATCCCCACCCAGGTCTTCGCGCTCGAGGACACAAGCCAGGCCTTTGACCAGGCAATGGCCTCCGGCCGGGTCTTGAAAGTTTTCGTCAGCCCAGACGCGGCACCCGCCGCGACTATCCAGGAAAGTTCATGAATCACACAGTAGAGAAATCGCCGTTTGACCTTGGCGGCAAGACAGCAGCCGTGACCGGCGCCTCGCGGGGAATCGGCCTGGGTATTGCCCTCGGGCTGGTCAATGCCGGCGCCAATGTGGTGGCCCTCCAACGCGGTCCGCTGGCCCCCGAACTGGCAGCCGCCGCGGAGGAGGTAGGAGTCAGCGCGGCCGCGGTGCACGTTGACCTGGCCAGCGAAGAGTCCGTTGCAGCCGCCACCGAGGAAGCCCTGACGGGCCGCCAGGTGGACATCCTGGTCAACAACGCAGGAACCCAGATCCGGCATGATGCCACCGAATTTCCGTTGTCCGATTTCGACCGCGTGATGGCGATCAATACCCGCGCCGTGTTTCAGCTGTGCCAGGGCTTCGGCGCCCCGATGGTGGAGCGCGGCGGCGGAAAAATCATCAACCTGGCGTCCCTCCTCACCTTCCAGGGCGGCCTGCGCGTTCCCGCGTATGCCGCTTCCAAGGGCGCGGTGGCGCAGCTGACCAAGGCACTGTGCAACGAGTGGGCCCCCCGCGGAGTGAACGTCAACGCTGTTGCTCCGGGCTACATCGCTACTGACATGAACGAGGCACTGCTAGCGGACGCCCAGCGCCACGAACAGATATCCGTGCGTATCCCGGCAGCCCGCTGGGGCACCGGGAGCGACCTCGCCGGGGCGGTGGTGTTCCTGGCGTCGCCTGCTGCGGACTACATCCACGGCGTTGTCCTGCCTGTGGACGGAGGGTGGCTGGCCCGATGAGCGAACTTCAGAGCCCTCCCGTCTCAGCCATCCTCCAGGCCAACCCGGTGGTAGCTGTCCTCCGCGCCCGGCACGCCCGCGAGTACGCGCCCGTCATCGAGGCCCTCGTCCGGGGAGGTGTGCACTCCATCGAACTGACCCTCAGTACTGACGGTGTTTTTGACCTCCTGCCCGGCCTCAAACGGCAGTTTGGCGCCGACGCGGAAATCGGCGTCGGAACGGTCACCTCCGGGGAGCAGGCCCTCCAGGCGCTCGACGGCGGCGCGGACTACCTCGTGACCCCCGCCATGGTCACTGACGTGGTGCGGGCCGCGGTGGAGGCCGGAGTGCCTGTCTTCCCTGGCGGGCTGACGCCCACCGAACTGCTCACCGGCATGCAGGCCGGGGCAACGGCCGTCAAGCTGTTCCCCGCCTCCACAGTGGGTCCCGGTTACCTCGGCCAGCTTCGCGGACCCTTCCCGACCATGCGGGTCATTCCATCCGGCGGAATCGGCATCGAGGACGCCGCTGACTGGATCGCAGCAGGAGCCCTCGCCGTCAGCCTGGGCGGCCCGCTGCTCCGCGATGCGTTCTCCGGCGGTGACCTCGGCGCCCTCACCGAACGTTCCCGGCAGCTGAGTGCCCTGGTGGCGGAAGCCGTCCAGGCGAGGGGCGCGCGGTGACTTTTACCGACGTGGTCACCCTCGGAGAGACGATGGGCCTCATGAAGGCCGAGACACCCGGTCCGTTGGCCCAGGTGTCCTCGCTCAGCCTTGGCATGGGCGGTTCTGAAAGCAATTTCGCCATCGCTCTCCGCCGCCTGGGTACCTCGGTCACCTGGGTGGGCCGCGTTGGCGATGACAGCCTCGGCGAACTCGTCCTGCGCGAGCTTGCTGCCGAAGGAATCGTGGTGGACCCGCTGCGCGACGCGGCAGCACCCACAGGCCTCATGATCAAAGAGCGTCGCACTATGGACCAGCTCAAGGTCTGGTACTACCGGTCTGGAAGCGCAGGTTCGCGGCTGGCCCGGGAGGATATCCCGGCCGAGCGGATTGCCAACGCCAAACTCCTGCACCTCACCGGGATCACCCCTGCTTTGTCGCCGTCCGCAGCGCAGGCCGCCCAATACGCGCTCGAAGTTGCGCGGGAGGCCGGAGTCAAAGTTTCCTTCGATCTCAACTACCGGGCCGCACTCTGGTCCGCGGAAGAGGCAGGAGGGATTTTTCGGAGCTTCATCGCCCAGGCGGACGTCGTGTTTGCCGGCGACGACGAAGCGGCCATCGCGGTGGGGCCAGCGGAGGACTCTCTGGAGCTTGCCCGCCGCGTTGCCGCCCTGGGGCCCCGTCAGGCCGTCATCAAACGCGGGGCTGCAGGCTGTGCCGCCGTCATCGACGGAGTGGAATTCAGTCAGGACGCCGTCCGGGTCAACGCCATCGATACCGTGGGCGCCGGCGACGCGTTCGTGGCCGGCTACATTTCGGACCTGCTGGCGGGAGCGTCCGTGGAGGAGCGGCTGCTCACGGCGGTCCGCACGGGCGCCTTCGCCTGCCTGGTACCGGGCGACTGGGAGGGGATGCCGCGCCGGCACGAGCTTGCCCTGCTGGACGCCACTGAACCGGTGGCACGCTGACGCCTGCTTGTTGTGTGGAAGGGCCTGGAACTGCGCGGAAGTGCTAGATCCAGGCCCTTTCGAATCCTGGCGGCAGACAGCGGCTGAGCTCCGGCTGGACCTCCCTGAGCTGGGCCACGAGGGAGCGGATCCGCTCCTCGGTCATGTAGACGCTGGGAGCAGAGATGGAGACGGCCGCGGCCACCTTACCCAGGAGGTCGGGAATGGCGATGGCAACGCAGGTGATCCCGAGTTCATTTTCCTGGTCATCAAGGGCGTACCCCTCGGTCCTGACCCGGTCCAGCACCGCCTGGAACGCGGCAGCATCCTGGATTGACCGTGGTGTAGCAATCGCTGCGGTATCGAATGCCTTGACGGCTTGGTCATTGCTGAGCTGGGCCAGCAGGGCTTTGCCCATAGCGGTGTTCTGGGCCCGCAGCCTTGCTCCCGGGCGGGACGCCATCTCGATGCCTCGGTGTCCGCGGGCCTTGGCGAGGTAGAGGACGTCGTCGCCGGTGAGGATGCCCAGATGGGTGGTGTCCTGCGTGGTCTTGGCTATGTCCGCGAGGATGGACTGCACGGTGTCGGGAAGGCTGATGTTTGCCTCGGCCTTCGTGCCGAGCTCCAGCAGCTTGATGCCCAGGTGGTAGCTGTGGTCAGGCTGCTGGCTAAGGTACCTGCCGGCGACCAGAGAGGTAAGCATGCGGTGGGTGGCGGAGCGGCTGAGTCCTGAGGCCTTGGTGATGTCCTCGAGCCTGTGTGCACCGGCAGCGACGTGATCTATCAGGCTGAGTCCGCGCTCCAGTGTGCGGGCTCCGACGGGATTTGCTTCCATGTTCACATTGTCCCATGTATAGGGAGTCGTCCCACCTACAGGAATTTCCTAGGACGGATAGGCCGAGGAACTTTCCGTCGCCGGGAGGCTGCCTGTTCACGGCGCGGCATGCCGCCCCACCCAGTCAACCAGGGGCCGCAGCTGTTCCCACAGCGTGGCGATCTCCTGTGCAGCCGCCGGGGAGGAGACCCATTCCGGCTGGCCGAGTTCGGTGCCGGCCGAGAGCGATTTGTGCTTGAGCAGTTCCGCCCTCGGATGCGCCCGGTCGTAACCGCGAGGCACAGTCTTCAGTTTCTCGCCCTCCACCGCAAACCCTGCGGACACTATGCCGTCCACGATGTGCCGCAGCGATTCACCGGTGCCCGAGGCATCCACCGAATTCCGGAACCTCGCCAGCTGCGCCGGGGTATGGGAATGGTAACCCCCGCCTACCAGCAGTCCGTCCGCGCTCACTTGAAGGTAGTACCCCACGCCCTCCTGGGCTGACGCGAAGGCGCCCTGGGCGGTCTTATAGGGGGACTTGTCCTGGGAGAACCTGACGTCCCGGTTGGGCCGGAAGATCTTCGCGGGACCGAACCGTGGCTCCAGTTCAGCCAGCAGGGCGCTCAGAGGATCCCGGACCAGGTTCGTGTAGCTGTCCTTGTGCTCCAGCCACCACTCCCGGTTGTTGTTGTCCTCAAGCTCGGCGTAGAACTCGAATGCTCCTGCGGGGATGCCCTGAAATGTACTCATTCAGTGATCCTAGGCAGGGGACCCGGGCGCGAGCCAGAGCCGGCCGCGGCTATGTGGAAATCGTCATTTTCATCCACACGCCTGTGACGCACCGTGACCCTGTCCACCATGCGGTCGCTTACGTATCATGAGGATAACAATGGGCCGATCTGGTTGACCCTTCAACGTCCGGTGACAGAGACTTTCCTTGAACGTCTGTTCGGACTGCGAACAGAGTTGGCTTGGGGGCGTATCTCACTCCCAATGCACATCACAAAGGAGTGAACATGAAACGTCGTAGCGTTATCGCGGTACTCGCTGCAGCATCCGTCCTGGGCTTGTCAGCCTGCGGGTCCGGCTCTCCGAGTTCCACCGGAGGCGGCAGCGCATCCGCCGGTGCCACCGGAGGCGGCGATCTGACGAAGGTCAGCGTCGGGGTCATCCCGATCGTCGACTGCGCACCGATCTATCTGGGCGACAAAAAGGGCTTCTTTAAGGACGAGGGCCTGCAGTTGGACATCCAGACGGCAACCGGCGGTGCAGCAATCGTCCCCGGCGTGGTCAGCGGAAGCTTTGACTTCGCCTTCTCCAACCTGATCTCCGTGATGGTGGCGAAGGACAAGGGCCTGGACCTGAAGTTCGTGGCCAACGGCGCCTCGACCACCGGTGAGAAGGGCAAGGACGTCGGCGGCGTCGTCGTCCCCGCCGGGTCGAGCATCAAGTCCGCCAAGGACCTCGCCGGCAAGACGGTCTCCGTGAACAACCTCTCCAACATTGGGGACACCACCATCAAGTCAGCTATCGAAAAGGACGGCGGCGACCCCTCCACGGTGAAATTTGTGGAGGTGGCCTTCCCGGACGCGCCCGCAGCCCTGGCCAACAAGCAGGTCGATGCCGCCTGGATCCTGGAGCCGTTCATGTCCAAGGCCGTCGCCGACGGCGGAACCGTCGTCGACTGGAACTTCGTGGACATGAGCCCGAAGCTGGACATCGCCGGCTATTTCACCAAGTCGGACACCGTCAAGAACAAGCCCGAGCTGACGCAGAAGTTCACCCGGGCGATGAACAAGTCCCTCGAGTATGCCCAGGCCCACCCCCAGGAAGTCCGTGACATCGTGGGCACCTACACCAAGATCGACGAGGCCGCCCGGTCCAAGATGACGCTGACGCACTGGACCGTCGACTTCAACAAGGACGCGTTCAAGACCCTCGGTGATGCCGCCACCAAGTACGGCACGCTGTCCAAGGCTCCGAACGCTGGCGATCTGCTCCCGTGAGTTCCAGCACCCTGGCCTCCGGCGGTCCCGTCTCCAGCGCGGGACGGGACCGCCGGTCCGGCCGCAAACTACCCACTAAACAGCTGCTCGGGCTGGCCGGAATTCTAGGATTCCTGGCAACCTGGGAACTCATTCCCCGGCTGGGCATCATCAATGAACGCTTCCTCCCGCCGGCCAGCGAGGTCATCCTGGCGCTGGTTCGGGATTTTGGCCTCACCGCATTCTGGGTGTCGGTCGGCGAAACCATGACGGCCTGGTTCCTGGGCCTGGTCATTGCCGTCGCCCTGGCGGTGCTGCTGGGCTTTATCATCGGCTCCAGCGACTTCCTGAGGAAGGCCACGAACTCCACGGTGGAATTCCTGCGTCCCATCCCTTCGGTGGCCCTGATTCCACTGGCGGTGCTGCTCTTCGGCGTAAAGATTGAATCGTCCCTGATGCTGATTACCTATGCCGCCTTCTGGCAGGTCCTCATCCAGGTCCTCTACGGCGTGGCCGACATCGACATGGTGGCCAACAACACCGCCAAGACGTACGGCCTGGGCCGGATGGCGCGGATCCGCTACGTCGTTTTCCCCACCGCCCTGCCGTACCTCATGACGGGCGTCCGTCTCGCCGCCACAGTGGCGCTGGTCCTCGCCATCACGGCCGAACTGGTGATCGGCTCGCCGGGGCTCGGCCGTGAAATCGCGCTCGCCCAGTCCGGCGGCGCCATCTCGGGCATGTATGCCTTGGTGCTGGCCACCGGCCTGATTGGGGTGCTGATCAACGCGGTGATGCGGTTCATCGAGAAGAAGACCCTGTCCTGGCACTCCTCCGTCCGTTCCGAGGTGATTGTATGAAATCCCTGAAGTCCCTCGGCTACGTTCTGGCGCTGCCGGTTTTGTTGGTTCTGCTCTGGTGGGCCTCAACCCTCGGCGCGGTGAACTTCTTCGTCCCCACCCCGGCAACCCTGGTCGCCAAGTTCGGCGAGGTCTGGTTCGGCCCGCGCTTCTTCAGCGACGTGCTGCCCAGCCTTGGACGGCTCTTGGTGGGCGTGGTCGCGGCGATCATCATCGGCGTCGTCGGCGGCGTCCTGATCGGCTCAGTCAAATGGCTCCGGGCGTTGTTGGAACCCACGCTGGAATTCTTCCGTGCCATCCCGCCGCCTGTCCTGGTCCCCGTCCTGATCCTGCTGATGGGCATCACGGACTCCATGAAGGTGGCGGTGATCATTTCGGGCTGTGTCTGGCCAGTTCTGCTGAACACTATCGAAGGTGTCAGGGCCGTGGACGGGGTACTCTCCGATTCGGCCCACACCTACGGCATCGACGGCTGGGCCCGCGTCAAGTACCTCGTGCTGCCTTCCGCCAGCCCGCAGATCATGGCCGGCGTGCGCCAGTCACTGTCCCTCGGGCTGATCCTGATGGTCATCTCAGAAATGTTCGCCTCGTCCTCTGGGCTCGGCTTTACCATCGTCCAGTTCCAGCGGTCCTTCGCCATTCCGGAAATGTGGTCCGGCATTGTGGTGCTCGGCCTGCTGGGTGTGGCCATGTCGTTCATCTTCCAGTGGGCCGAGCGGAATATCCTGCGCTGGTACCACGGCCAGAAAGAGGTAGAAAATGCAGCCTGACCCAGCCCCGGCGGCAGCCGGGCAGACACCGCCAGCCGGGCGGACACCGCCTTCAGGGAAGACTCAGCCGGAAGCGATGCTCTCCGTCCGCGGCCTGAAGAAGGTGTACCAGACCGACGGCGGCGATATCGAGGCGGTGCGCAACCTGACCTTCGACCTGCGCGCCGGCGAGCTGGCCTGCCTCGTGGGTCCCTCCGGCTCCGGAAAGACCACGCTCCTGAAGTGCATTTCCGGGCTGATGGCCCCCACCGAGGGCGAGGTGCTCCTGGACGGCAAACGCGTCTCGGGTCCGCCGAAGAAGATGGCCGTGGTCTTCCAGGAATACGGCCGGTCCCTGTTCCCGTGGATGCGCGTCCGGGAAAACGTCGACCTGCCGCTGAAGAACCAGGGCGTGCCCAAGGCTGAACGCGACAGGCTCGTGGACGAGGCCCTCGAGGCCGTGGGCCTGGCCCACGTCCCGCGCTCCTACCCGTGGCAGCTCTCCGGCGGTATGCAGCAGCGCGTGGCGATCGCCCGAGCCATCGCTTACCAGCCCGAGGTGTTGCTGATGGACGAGCCCTTCGCCGCAGTGGACGCACAGACCCGGGCGGACTTGGAGGACCTGATCCGCACGATCTGGAAGAAGTTCGGGGTGACGGTTCTGTTCGTGACCCACGACATCGACGAATCCGTCTACCTCGGCGAACGCGTCATCATCCTGTCTTCCTCGCCCACCGTGGTCCAGGAGGACATCGCGATCGACCTCCCGGTGGACCGTGACCAGTTGGAGACCCGCTCGCTGCCCCGCTTCACGGAGCTCCGCCACCACGTCTACGAGCAGATCCAGCTCGCCAAGAAGGGCCACCGCCCGGCGGCGGCAGGTTCAACCGCCGGCTGAACCCCCGGCTCGGCGACGCGCGCCCACCCTCACCGCACGAAACAAAACACCCCGCCACGGACAGTCCGTGGCGGGGTGTTCTGGTTCTGCGCAAGACTGATCAGCCGACCTTGTTGGCAGCCTCAGCGTCGGATGCAACGGCGCCGGTGCCCAGGTTGGCGCGCAGCTTGGCGCCGAGTTCGGCGTCCACGTTGGTCCAGTACTGGATGGCGCGTTCCTTGATCTCAGCGGACTTCACGCCGCCCACAGCACCGGTGATGGTGTCCAGCAGGCGCGCCTTGGCGCCGTCGTCGAACACCTCGCGGTACAGCGTGCCGGCCTGGCCGAAGTCACCGTCTTCGGCGTGCAGGGAGTGCGCGGAGATGGTGAGCTCTCCGTCGTTCTCCCAGCCGCCTGCCGGGGAAGCCGGCTCAACAGGAGCGGGGCCGCCGACGGAGTTCGGTGCGTATACCGGAACGGACGGGGCGTTGAAGTGGTAACGCCCGGCGCCGTCCTGGCTGTAGTTGTTGACCTGGCTCTTGGGCAGGTTCACCGGGAGCTGGGCATGGTTGGTGCCCACGCGGTAACGGTGTGCGTCGGCGTAGGAGAAGATGCGGGCCTGCAGCATCTTGTCCGGCGAAGCGGCGATGCCCGGCACGAAGTTCGACGGCGCGAAGGTGGCCTGCTCGATCTGCGCGAAGTAGTTCTCCGGGTTCTTGTTCAGCTCCATGGTGCCCACGTGGATCAGCGGGTAGTCACTGTGCGGCCACACCTTGGTGAGGTCGAACGGGTTGAAGCGGTACGTCTTGGCGTCCTCGTAAGGCATGACCTGGACGTGCAGTTCCCAGGACGGGAAGTTGCCTTCGGCGATGTTTTCCTGCAGGTCGCGGATGTAGAAGTCGGCATCCGAGCCGGCCAGTTCCTCGGCCTGGTCGCCGGTCATGGCCTTGACGCCCTGGTTGGACTTGAAGTGGTACTTGACCCAGAAGCGCTCGCCCTCGGCATTGATCCACTGGTAGGTGTGCGAGCCGTAGCCCTGCATTTCACGCCAGGAAGCCGGCAGACCGCGGTCGCCCATGAGCCAGGTGACCTGGTGTGCGGACTCGGGGGACAGGGTCCAGAAGTCCCACTGCATGTCGGCGTCACGCAGGTGGGTGCCCGGGAGGCGCTTCTGGGAGTGGATGAAGTCCGGGAACTTGATGCCGTCGCGGATGAAGAAGACGGGGGTGTTGTTGCCCACGAGGTCGTAGTTGCCCTCGGTGGTGTAGAACTTGACGGCGAAGCCGCGGGGATCGCGCCAGGTGTCGGGGGAGCCGCTTTCGCCGGCAACGGAGGAGAAGCGGATCAGCATGTCCGTCTCAACACCCGGCTGCAGGAAGGCTGCCTTGGTGTACTTGGAGACGTCCGAGGTGGTCTTGAAGGTACCGAAAGCGCCGCCGCCCTTGGCGTGCACAACGCGCTCCGGCACGCGCTCGCGGTTGAACTGAGCGAGCTTTTCGATCAGGTAGTGGTCAGTCAGGATGATGGCACCGTCGGCACCAACTGACTGGGAGTGCGCGTCGGACGTGACGGGGGCACCTGACTGGGTGGTTGAAATGGCAGTCATTGTTCTCCTATTTCTCGATTACTTGGGTACGTTCAGAAGGAAGTTGTTGGGACTGCTGGCAGTCCTGGCAGATGCCCTGGTACATCACATCAGCAATCTGGATGGTCATGGGCTTCGCATTCTCATCCCAGTGCGGCGTGAGGCAGGGTGCATGCCCGACGGCGCATTCCACGTCCTCCACGCGGCCGCAGCTGATGCAGATGGCGTGGTGGTGGTTGTCCCCGACGCGCGTCTCGTACAGGGCGGGGGAGTGCGGCGGCTCGAAGCGGCGCAGCATGTGCAGCTCCGTCAGGTCCCCTAGTACCACGTAGACGGACTGTGCGGTGAGCTCCGGAAGCTCAGCCCGCGCTGCCGCGAGGATGCTCTCCGCCGGTGAATGCGGGTGGTGTTCGACGGCGGCAAGCACGGCGAGCCGCTGCTTGGTCACGCGGCGGCCGTGGGACCGCAGGGCAGCAGCCCATGCATCGTGGCCGCCTAGGTGTTCCGTCATGCCTCCAGTATGGCACTTATTATGAGCTCGTCATAATAAGGCTTGGTTAACACTTGGCAACGAAAGGAATTCCTCAAGGGGGTTTACGGCCTCGCCCGCCGAGCGGCCCAAGGCGTGGACTTCGAGCCGCCCGGCGCCCGGATCCGGTACCACGCAGCTCAGCCCCGCGACCCCGGGGCGGTCTGTCAGTTCCTGCACGGAGGCCGCCAGCGCAAGGAGGACCCCGGGTGTCAGAGCCCCGTCCGACGCCGGTGACAGAGACGCCGGGGACAGCGACGCCGGGGAGAGGACAGTATGGTGCCGCCCGGCCCTCACCTCAGGAGTCCTCGACAGTATCTCCGGGAGGGCGTCCTCAAGACGGGGGTCAGGCTCCGCGGAGCGCTTCACAGCCGAGCGGCGCAGGGCGGCGCGCAGGCCGTCGTCGTAATTGAGGAGCTCAACCGGTGCCACCGGCACGCGCCGCTGCGTGGGAAGCAGCAGCTGTTCGCCCGGGGTGACCGGTTCGCCGTCCCAGCGTCCGAACAGGTGGAACGTGGGCGTGGAGGACTCCACCTCAGGCTCGCCGATCGCGGCGCCGATGGGGTGCCATTGGTGTGCAAACATCACGGTGCAGCGCGTGGCGCCAAGCACCTCCGTGAGGGCCTGGCGGGCGGCGCTGTGGCAACGGAGCCAGTCGGTGGCCGAACGGAGATCGAAGGCGATGGCGGGGTTGGTGAGCCGGATAAGGACGTGCCCTGCGGTCAGCGCGGTCCGGGGCCGGGCAATCTCCCAGATGTCCGATGCGTAAAGAAGCCGCCTGGATAGATTCATGGCCAACTCCTTCCCCGCCTGAGGATACCAAGCGTGCAGGACTTCCGGGCGGTGAAGTCCCTATTAGGGTTGCGGGGTGGGGAAATTACTGGCCGACATCACACCGCTGCGGGAGAGCCCGGCGTTCCGCCGACTCTGGCTGGGGTCCGCCGTGGCCGCCGTGGGCAGCCAGCTCACCCTGGTTGCCGTCAGCCTGGAGGTCTACCGGCTCACACAGGACAGCTTCTATGTAGGCCTGCTCAGCGTCTTCGCGCTGGTGCCGCTGGTCATCGGCGGGCTGCTGGGCGGCTCCATCGCCGATTCCCACAACCGCCGCACGGTGGTGCTGCTGGCCAGTTCAGTCCTGTGGCTCACCACCGGCCTGATCGCCCTCCAGTCCTGGCTGCAGCTGGGAAACGTCTGGATCCTCTACCTCCTGGTGGCGCTCCAAAGCGGTGCCCAGGCCATCAACCAGCCGGCGCGCAGTGCCATCATCCCCACGCTCATCCGCAAGGAGCTGCTTCCCGCAGCCAACGCGCTCAACATGATCACGTTCGGCTTAGCCATGACAATAGGGCCGCTGCTGGCCGGCGTACTGGTGGCCTGGGTGGGCTTCGGCTGGACGTACACCATCGACCTCCTTTGCTTTGTGTTTGTCCTGTGGGCCGTCTTCCGCCTGCCGTCGGTTCCTCCCTCCGGGAACGCGGGCAGGGCGGGGATCCGGTCTGTGGTTGAAGGTTTCCGCTTCCTGGGCACCCGGCCAAACCTGCGGATGACGTTCATCATCGACCTCGTGGCCATGATCCTGGCCCAGCCGCGGGCGCTGATGCCGGCTATCGGCGCGCTGATGATCGGCGGCGGTGAGTCAACGGTGGGCATCCTGCTGGCCTCCACCGCCGTGGGTGCGTTCCTGGCCGGCCTTTTTTCCGGACCTCTCGGTCGGGTCCGGTGGCAGGGGAGCGCGGTGGTGTGGTCCGTCATGGGATGGGGCGCCTCCATTGCCGGCTTCGGTGTGGTGGTGCTCCTGGCGGGACGGACGAACGACGGCGGCGCCACGCTTTGGCTGGTGCCCGCTGCCTTGTGCTGTGCCCTCGCCGGCATCGCAGACTCCATCAGCGCTGTCTTCCGCAACACCATCCTGCAGGCGGCCGCCCCGGACCATCTGCGCGGACGGCTGCAGGGAGTTTTCATTGTGGTGGTGGCCGGCGGGCCCCGCGTGGGCGACCTGCTGGCAGGTGGCGGGACTAAGATTTTGAGTGAGGGCTGGGTCCTGCTTTTGGGCGGGGCGTTGTGCGTGCTGGTGGCGTGGCTGGTCTCTCAGCTGCAGCCGGGTTTCCGGAAGTACGACGCCCATAGTCCGGTGCCGTAAGCCCGGCCTTTGCTGGGGCGACATGGAGGAGTGGGGACGTGCACAAGCACTACAACGGATTGAAGACTGCAGCGCTTTTCGGGGTGCTCTGGGCCGTGCTTCTGGGGCTGGGCGGCCTGATCGGGCTCAACACACGAAGCGCGGCACCCATCTGGATCATGGCCCTGGTGGGGGTGGGCACCACGGCCTACGGCTACTGGAACAGCGACAAGATCGCCATCCGCTCCATGCAGGCCTACCCCGTGACTGAGGCCCAGGCGCCGCAGCTTTATCAGATCGTCCGGGAACTCTCGGTCCGGGCAAACCAACCGATGCCGCGCATTTATCTGTCGCCCACCATGAACCCCAATGCGTTCGCCACGGGCCGGAACCCCAAGAACGCGGCCGTCTGCTGCACCGAAGGGATCCTGCAGCTGCTCGACGCCCGGGAACTGCGCGGGGTCCTGGGGCACGAGCTGATGCACGTGTACAACCGGGACATCCTTACCTCCTCGGTGGCTGCGGCCGTCGCCGGCGTGATCACCTCCGTGGGCCAGATGCTGCTCTTCTTCGGTGGCGACCGGCGCAACTCCAATCCGCTGGCCATGCTGGCCATGGCGCTCCTGGCACCCTTCGCGGCCTCCCTGATCCAGTTGGCCATCTCCCGGACCAGGGAGTACGACGCCGACGAAGATGGTTCGCAGCTCACCGGCGATCCGATGGCGCTCGCCTCAGCCCTGCGCAAGATCGAACAGGGTGTGCGGATTGCGCCCCTGCCGCAGGATCAGAAGCTGGTTAACACTTCCCACCTGATGATCGCCAACCCGTTCCGCGGCGGCACCATGACCAAGCTGTTCGCCACGCATCCGCCCATGGGGGACCGGATCACCCGGCTGGAACGGATGGCGGGCCGGCCCCTTAACTGACGCTGACCGGTCAGGCGGGGCGCCGCCGTCGTCCGCGTCCTAGCTGCGGAAGTTGACGAACTGCAGGTCGGCCTCGTCGAAGTCCTTGAGCAGCGCCATGACCGCCTGAAGGTCATCGCGGGACTTGGAGGAGACGCGGAGTTCATCGCCTTGGATCTGGGATTTGACGCCCTTGGGGCCCTCGTCCCGGATCTTCTTGTTGATCTTCTTCGCCAGATCCTGCTCGATGCCTTCTTTGATGGAAGCTTCCAGCCGGAATTCCTTGCCGGAGGGGAAGGGTTCGCCGGTGTCCAGGGACTTCAGCGAGATGCCGCGGCGGATCAGCTTGGACTGAAGCACGTCCAGCACGGCGAGGACCCGCTCCTCGGAGTTGGCCTTCATCAGGATCTTCTCGCCGCTGAAATCAACCTCGGCGCCCACACCTTTGAAGTCGTAGCGCTGGGTCAGTTCCTTTTGCGCCTGGTTCAGCGCGTTGGCCACTTCCTGCTTGTCCACTTTGCTTACGACGTCGAACGTTGACTCGCCTGCCATGACTCTCCTTGTGCTGATGGTTGCCCTCGCATTGGCTCCGGAGGGCGTTGATCTCTGCATTCCAGCCTAATACGGATGCCCTAGCGCTGGCACGGATCGATTCACAGTTCCCTCATAGCGGACGCTCGGCGGGAACGAAGCCGCACGGGGGAGAGTTGAACGAGTTGGAAGAAGCACGAAAGGGAAGCAATGCAAAACAACGCCGTCCGCTACGTCACCCGGTCAACCGCCGCTGCCGCCGGGGCAGTTGCCACCGCAGCCACCTCCGTCGCGGCAGCCGCTTTGGCAGGTTCCATCATTTTCAGCCCCGTCCTGGATGCATCCGCCCGCATGGACGGCGTCAGCGAGGATCTCCGGCGGGCAGTCCAGCTGAACCAAATCACCGAGGAACAGGCACTGAAGTTCGAGGCAAAGCTGGCTGGACGCATTCTCGGCGAAGCCTGATTTCCCGGTTTTCCGCGGAACCGCGCGGCTTGTAGGGCAGTTTTCAATGGCGCAGCGGCTCGATTCGATTCTTCGGCAGAAGTTCTGTAAAGTTGTCTTGCCCGCGGTTACTGGAAGCGGAACGGCCCGGAAACGGACGTTCGGCAGACTGCAGCCGGGGGTGATCTTCTTTTGAAGTTCGGCAGATTACCCGAGCGGCCAAAGGGGGCTGACTGTAAATCAGCTGGCAACGCCTACGGGGGTTCGAATCCCTCATCTGCCACCCAAGGAAAAGCCTCCGGAACCATCAGGTTCCGGAGGCTTTTTTGTGCCCGTGAACAGGCCCGGCCGGCCCTGGAGCGCCACTTACTGGACCGGCCCCGGAGCTCCCCGCCTAACGGTCTATTCCCCGCGGCGTTACTGGGGGAATAGACCGTCACCCGGGGAGAGCTGCGCGGGAAGCCTGCCCAACATTCGCAAGCTTCAGACCTCAATTGAGGGCGATCAGCAGCATCTGGTTGGTGCCGGGGATGCATGTCTGCAGGATCGCCCGCGGAAATCCGCCAAATACCCGGATGACGTCGTTCGTGGTGCCTGGATTGGGCACCTGGCCCCGCGCTGTCGCCGTGAACGTGCCGTAACCGGGAATGCTGACGGCTTCACCCACACCAATACCGGAGAAACGCGCCCAGCCGCCACAGAAATCGTGCTCCGTGATGAAGAGCGAGTACCCGTCATTTGGCGTGTAGTGAATGGGCCCGATGCAGGCGTCAACCATGGACTGACCACCGGCGCCCGCCACGTAAATGGTCCGGACGGCCGCGGCTGCCGGTGCCACAGGAGCCGCCGCCGGGGCAGCGGCCGCAACCGGTGCGGGCGCCACAGCAGCCTGTACCGGAGCGGCGGCCTGTGCAGGTGCGGGAGCCGAAATCGCGACGGCGGGACCGGTCAGTTTCAGTGTCTGGCCTGGAACGATGATGCTGTATCCACCAAGTCCGTTGGCGGCGAGCATGGCGCTCATGTCCACGCCATGAGTGGCCGCGATCCCGCCTACGGTGTCGCCCGGGACGACGGTGTAGAGGTTCGTGTCGGCTGCGGGCGGAGGTTCAGGAGCCGGCGGTGCCGGTGCCTCGGCCGGGACGGCAACAGCCGCCGGAACCGAAGCAGGGTCAACGGCACCCGGTTCAGCCGCGGCTGCCGGGGGCACGTCCAGCGGTGCCGGGACAACCGGCACGGCGGCTGGCTCCACCGGTGCGTCCGCCGTCGTGATTGCCCCCGCGGCGGAAGGTGCCCCGGGCGCCGTTGCGGCGGCCCCTGTCAATGCGGCGATGCTGACTGTGGCAACTACCGCGGCGCCTGCCATGCCTGCCCACAGTTTTTTGTTGACCGGTTTGCGGCCAGGTAGGAGATCGACCCTGGGGACGTCTGTTTCGAAGTTTCGGCTGGGTGGCGTTTCGGCGTTGTTTGCGGTCGGCTGGTTCATAGGGGGCCCATCGAGGGTCGGCCCCGCAACAGGTTCCGTGGCTGTGCCACCAACCGGATACGGGACGGAGCAACGTGTGATGCGCTGCGGGGGTCCCGGCTGCGGCCGGCACCCCTAGCGCACGGATGGGAGGCGCCCGCCGATGAAGAGGCGGGAGCTCCGCAATGAAGCGGCATCACCCACCCCAGCATGGGAGGATGCGCCGGCAACTTTGTTCGGCCCTAAGAACTCCGAGTCTAGGAAGGCCGTGCCGGTGGGGCACGAGTAGGGGCTACCCCTCTTATTTCCGCGGCCTACTTGGCCGGGCCCGGGTTTCCTGCCGGCACCCGTGTGGCTGACACTGGCCCCCGGCTCTCTGCGCGGGCCGGCAGGACATATCGGGAGCCGAATTTGCCAGCTTGTTACCCCCGGGTAACAATGGGGGATGCACCTGCTTCTGCGCACCCTCCTGAGGCTGTTCACGTCCGCCCGCCGCCCGGCGCTGACCATCTGGGGCACGTCGTCCCTGCCGCTGCGGGTCCTCCCCACCGACATCGACATCGCCATGCACGTCAACAACGGCATGTACTTTTCCCTCATGGACCTGGGCCGGTTCGACCTGATGGTCCGCAGCGGTGTGTGGAAGCGGATGCGCCGGCGCGGCTGGAGCCCGGTCGCGGCGGGGGAGACCATCGCCTTCCGGAAGTCGCTGCAGCTGTGGCAGCAGTACACCATCGAAACGAAGATCATCGGCCTGGATGCCAAGGCCATCTATTTCGAGCAGCGCATGGTGGCCGACGGCGAAATTTATGCGCGTGCCTACATCGCCACCCGACTGGTCAACAAGGGAAAACCCGTCAGCCAGGAGGATATTCTGCGCGAGTTCGGTCAACCGCCGGCGGACCTGGTGCTGCCGGAATGGATCCATGAGTGGCGCGAGACCAACGCCCTTCCCGGCAGCCGTACCCCGGCGCCGCACCTGTGGGCGTGAGGAATCCGGCGTGCGGTGTTAGATTACCGTGACCAGTTCAGGAATTGCCGGAACCGTCGGGTGGCCAGGATGCCCCGTTTTACGCGGTAAAACGTCGTCGGACCCAATCGCATAAGGGCTGCCTTGACGGCCCGCTCTGTTCTGGTTCGAATTTCGTGACTTATCGGGGGTTTCCCAAGAGAATCGATGATCTGCAGGTGGGTGGCGTAGTCAAACTTGTAAGGCTCGGCACCCTGTAGAAAGTCAAAGTACTTGTCACCCGTGCGATAACTGTGCTCAAGTGTCCGCAGAAGGAGGTCTTTGCCAATACCATATTTTGCAAATTCTGGGTCATAGGCCGGCATGAGCGACAAGTAGTGTCGTTCCCAGACAAACCCGGCCTTTATTGAAACGTATCGGTCTCCGGCCTTTAGCGTGGACAAGATCAGATGACCATCATTGAACAGGCTGCGCAACATTGCGACGGCTCGTGGATTTTCCAGCGTCTCGTTGCCTCCTTCATATTGCCCCTTTTTCCAGGCACACAGCAGGTCGAAGGCTGCGGAGTTGTGGTCGTCAAAGCGATAAGTGGTCTCACCATGCTCGCGCTGTAATTTCGTCCGGCGTTTCCGAACGTTGCTCAGTAGTGCTTTACTCCGCCGATGCAGAAGCGCCTCGTAGTCCTCCCAGGTCGGAAACTCTTTCCAAATAATCAGCGGAGCTGGATCTTGACTCGTTGCCTTCGTCGCGTCAGATGGTGTGTCCTCGTCCAATTGCACGGTGGACGTTACGATTTTCGGAATGAAGCCCAGGGCTTCGTCGGGCATTTCCTCCGAGGTAAGCGGTTTCACAAAATCGTAAAACGGTCCGCTGACGATGGGCCGTCTGCCATTCACCTCGACCAGGCGAACGCTATGCCCGTTTATTCCGTACGTCTTAAACCGGTAGTGCTTTGCGCCGTAGAAGTCTTTAGCAACGGCCGTCAAAAATATGTCAGAAGCGAAGAAGTCCATTCGGGGTCTCCTACAATTGCCAGTCCGCATAGGAAGGTGCCTAGGTGGAGTGGGCGTGCGGTGGGCAGTGGGCTGTAGAGAAGGCCTAGTATACGGTCCTTGTCGCGCGGATCGGCAAGCTCCTTCTGCTGCGGAGGAACGTCTTGTTGCCATCTGGAATCCAAGTAGTCGTGGCGTCTCCAATTGAGTAGTCAGTACTCGTGTTCGCCGCGCGCGCCACCCGTACTCTGGGGCCGGATGAAAAGAAACATGGGTGAACCGCAGTCGAACGTTTCTCACCTGCGCACCGTGACAAGGGGGTAATGCGTGTCGATAGTTCGCGTTTCTGAGCTCCAGGCTGGATCTGCTTCACCCAGCCACAAAGCTCAAGCTAAAGGCGACCACGGCAGCGTCGCGAAGCATGGCGGCCTTTTGTCGCTCTCGGCCGGCATTGTAGGCGTCCTTAGCTATTCGTGCACTCTGCTCATGTCCAATGCCTTAGCTCCGAGCGATTTCAGCCAGTTCGCGGCTGCCCAAATGTTGCTTGGCATGGTGGGCATTGTCACCTCAGCGTTGGTGCCCTTGCCCCTATCCCACGCGGTGGGAGCACACCCTCCAGGGTCTGAAGGCCGCCGGGATGCAATGGCATTCGCGGCTTTAGTATCTGTTATGGCGGGCCTTGTGGCCGCTCTGATCACAGGTCTGGTCATCTCGGGCGTGAGCTCGCCAACCACGGCTACTCTTGTTGCCCTCGCGTCATTTGTATTGTTCATGGGGGCGGCACCTTCCGGGTGGTTTCAAGGAGAACTGCGTTTTGTCCGGTACACGCTCAAGTCTTTGGGCGAGATTTCCACCCGGTTTCTCTTCTCCCTCCTTGTAGTCGCTTTTTCTTGGGGCACTCCGGGAGCAGTCTTCGGGTTCGCAATGGGAGGACTGGCGCTGCTCGTTACACCGAGATCATTTCTCCAAGACCTGACATGGCGGCCTCAGGTGCTACGCCAGAAGTGGCGGTGGGCCGAGACGGCCGATATTGCCTGCACGCTGTGCGTGGTTTCCGTACTGGTGGGCATTGACGTCGTAATCATCGCGTTTCTCGACGGAGGTTCGGCCGGGGCTGCCGGCTTCCAGACCCTGGCTTCCATTGCAAAAGCCCCGATTTACGTGGCAGCAGGCACCGTAATAGTCATATTCCCACTATTGCGCCGACCCGGGGTCCAGGTGAACGCTGTTTTGAGGGCGGCCCTCCGCTCCTTCGGTCGGTTGGCCCTCTTCGCCTGTGCAGTTATCGCCACCGCGCCTCAAGCATTAGTAGCTTGGGCACTGCCGCAGCGTTATCACGATTCACTGGTGCTTCTGCCATGGCTGGCCCTGTCGGGGCTCGGGTATGCCTCTATAACGGTGCTCGTGACTGTGCTCCTTGGAGTCCGGGCCTATCGACGGTGCCAACTTGGCCTCGGCCTTGCCTCGGTCCTTGTGCCTAGTGGGCTATTTATCGGGTGGACCATGGATGGAGTCAGCGGGTTGGCGGTGGGCTGTGCTGCAGCTTCCGTCTTGGCTGCGGCCGCTCTGGCAGCCATTTCGTGCCCCGTCCTTCCCCCGCGTTCCGGACGGCTGGCCGCTAGAGGATTTGTCATGGCCGGCGGCCTCTTCCTTTGCCTTTATGTGGTGGGCGGGCAGCCCATCGTCTGGTTGCTGGTTGTCATGCTGGCCGGACTTTACGTCTTGGCACATTTAAGGGGTGTCCCGATTGCCGCGATGGACCGTCTGCTGTTTGCCGCCGTTACTGCTGAGGGGATAGCTAAACGTCTCTGGTCAAAACATATAGCCATTGTGCAGGGTGCAGGGAGCCCCCAGTTTGTGAACTTCTCTAAGTCGCTGGGGCTATTCGTGGTCTGCGTGGCGATGGCTTTTGGTGTCCGCGCGATTGGCATCACTCAAGGTTTCGAGCTGTGGGTTGATGAGATGCTCTACGCCCTGCTCGGCCAGTCAGTCAGCACTGGGCAGATACTGCCCAGACTGCCGGATGGTCCGTTTTTTCTGCACCCTCCCGGTTTTTTTTGGGTAGAGGGCGCCATTATCAATGTGTTCGGAGTTGGTGGTAGCAGCCTCGATCTGGTCATGCAGCTCCGATGGCTGAATGCCCTCCTGGGAGCTGTAAGTGTGGGGCTCGGGTTCCTGCTTGTCAGGAAGGTCGGCAACCAAGCCGCTGCGTGGGCAACCGCAATTCTGCTGTCCTTCGAACCCTTCGTTCTGCGTAGCAACAGTCACGTCTTCCTGGAGACTCTTGCCATGGCAACTGTCCTGGGGGGATTGTTGGTCCTCGTCACACAGCTTGGTCGACCGCTTTCCCCAAAACGCGGGTGGCTCCTTGTCCTTGCGGGATTAATGCTCGGGTACGGCATATTAACGAAGGATTTCTTTGTCCTGTGCACGTTTGTGCCTCTGGTTGTAGCCGTCGTGTGGAGGCATACGATGCGCCTGAGTGATTCGGTCCGTATCTTGGTGGCAGCAACTCTCCCATATGTGGGATACATGTGCATAGTCCTGGCCCAAGGAATGCTTCCGGACTGGTCACGGGCAAAGCTCGGCGGCGTACAACGCCTGATCGGAGTGGAGAAATCCACCGGCTTCACAGCCGGAAGTTCCCCGAGCCTCATATCCCGTCTGCTCGATAACGCGGGGCACTTCGGGTCCAGCTACATCCTGCTTGCACTTTGTCCCGTGGCTGCCGCGCTTCTTTGCTTGAGCGTGCGCCCTGAGCGGCGGCTCATTGGTCTGACGAGCCTGTCCCTGGGGTTGTACGGGTTGTACAGCGCTGCCTTCGGGACCTTCGAGGAGCAATACGGGTACGGCGTGATGATCGCCGGGGTGTTGAGCATCGCAGTCCTGAGCGTGGAGGTTGTGGAGCAGCATCCCGGGTTCCGTAAGCCGGTTATTGCCGCTGGCACCGCTTTATTGGTTCTTACAACAACTTTGGGACTTCGCTTGGAGACGTCCACCGATGACGGCTTCAGCCAAGTTAGGCAGTGGGTGAACAATAACCTCCCGCCTGAGGCGAGAGTGACGGTCACTAACAGCACGGGAGAGGTTGCCTTCGCGGAGGACAAGCGCTTTGGTGTCTGGCCATCCGCGCCATTGATGCTGGAAAACAAAGCCAACTACATACTCACTCAATCCCTCCCCACCAGCCAAGGTTACGGTTACGTCCAGCCCGCTATGCTGCCATGGTTGCAAGAGCACGCCTCTCCTGTCTTCAGCCTTCCTGGCCTGACGAACGGGACGACAACTCTGTGGTTTGTTGATTCCGACGACCTGGTGGCAGGAGCGCGGCAAGGAGTTGGTACTCCGGCAACCACATACGAAACTGGGAAGTAATAAGAGTGCTTCAAAGTTCGCAGGATGTGACGTTGCCCGCTATGACGTTCTTCGGTGCCTTCTGCACATGGAATTCACCACTACGGCAGATACGATTGTCCAGTATCTGGATGTTCTCCAATTGACCCACAATGTCTGCGGAAGCGCCGTCCAAGTCCGAGAAGCTATTACCTTTGATCGTCACATCATGGACTGCCTGGGTCTGTCCGTCGTAATAGCCCGTACGGACTCCAGACGGTGAGCCCCAGAACCGGTTGTTGTCGATGGTGATGTGGTGGATCTCATGACCGGAGACGGCCAACTGCATGCTGGCACCATGCGACCCGCCGCGGACATCGTTGTTCCGGTAAACAACGTCGTAGACTTCGGCGCCCATCGTTTGGGCCACGAGACCATCGTCACCGTCTTGGCCTTTGCGTTGGTCGACGCGGTTGCCGACCACCACGCCTCCGTGAGAGTCGGTGACATGGATGCCGTCGAGCTGATCGTACATTCCTGTTGACTCCGAAACAGTTGAGCTGTCCCTTACGCAGAAGTTGCTACTACCCACAACGGCTATCGAGTACGTGAAGGGGTTTTTTGTTGTAACCCCTTCCACCAGGGCATTGACGGAATGCCTTACATCGATGAGGTACTCATTAAGCCTTCCCTCGACATTTCCATTCAGAACATCACCGCTCTGATCGGCTGTGAGGTTGGCGATCGTGACTTTAACTGCCCCATCGGTGGTCACGAGAGGGTGCCCGCCGTGGGGACCTTTGATATCCAGAAAGCGGGACGAAGCCTTAAGAACTGTTTCCGGCCCGGACCCCCTGAGCGCGACATTGTTCTTCAGCACGAGGGGGCGTTGGATATCGTACTGACCGCGCGCCAGTTGCACGATTCCTCCGCCGCTGGCTGCTGCGGAGTCAATGGCTCTTTGAATCGCATCCGAGTTCCCGGCCAGAACTGGATCTACAGGCAGTTGGTTGGTGGCGCTGCTGCCTGTTGCGCTGCAGGCGCCGGAGTTGGCGCCGCCTGTACTAAACGCAGAGGCGGTCAGTATGACACCCCCCACGACACTCAAGAGGAGTATTGTCTGCAATCTATGGGTCATCATGAGCCAACCTTTGTTCGCACACACAGTATGGCATTCCTCCTCCTGACCATCAATCCGTCTTCTGGGTTGAGTACGTAATGAGGAACTTGGCAGCACTTCGAGATAGTCGCCTACGTGCCGACGTCGCGCCTGCTGAGGGCAAACGCAGCCACAGCCACCAGTGCCGCCGAGATGCCGCACAGCCATCCGGCCGCGGCCCAGTCCGCACCGTTGGCCACGGGGAGGTTGCCGTATGCCCAGTGATACGGGCTGAGGCCGAGCAGCCAGTCCAGATCCGGGCTTTGCCTCCCCACGGCATTGAAGACATAGCCCAGAACGCCTACCGCGGCACCCACGGCAAGCCCGTAGGTCCGCCGGCCGGAAACAGCACCTGCGCACAGGGCAGCGGTCCCGGTCAGCAGCGTCAGCCCGGCGAACAGTACGGCTGCACCAAAGAGGTTCTCCGGGCGGATATCCAGCTGGGCGGAATCGTTGAGTAACCGCACCAGCACAAACACCAGGGCCGAAAGAAGCAGGACCCGAACCAGCAGGGCCATGGCGCGCTCCACGACCACCTGGACCCGGGTCACGCCGTGGGCGAGGGTCAGCTCCAGCTGGCCGGATTCCTCGTCGCCGCCCACTGCCGCGGCGCCCCATCCCACCGAGGCGATGGTCATCAGCAGGAAGCCGATCAGCCCGAAGACTGTTGCCTGGGTGTAGCCGGGGCCGCTGGCGATTTGGTCGTAGTTCAGTGCTTTCGTCATTTCGGGCGGGAGGGCATCGATCATGTCCTGCATCTGTGCGCTGCCGCCAATGGACGGGTACAGGGGAAGGTACAGCAGTATGGCGGCGGCCAGTCCGGCGGCCCACGCGAGGGTGGAGCGCCAGCTGTCGAAGAACGAGCGGCGGAAGAGCGGCAGGGTGGTGCTCATTTGGCGGCCTCCCGGTGAGTTGAAGCCCTGCGGGTTGAAGCCTTGGAGCGTAAATCGCCCGAGCCCGACTCCCCGGGACTTGAATACATCTGCAGTACCGATTCCTCCAAGTCTGGCTCCTCAAGGACCAGGTCCTTCAACTGCAGGGTGCCCAGGGCCTTGACGAGCGGCTGGATGGCGCCCTCCAAGGTGGCGGACAGGGTGACAGTACCGTTGGACTCCAGTACCTCCACATGTCCGACGCCGGGCACCGCCTCGAGCAGCGCACCGGCGTCGTGCGCCGTTATCCCGTTAGCCGTGAACCGGAGGTGCCGGACGGCACCTTCCCGCAGCCCGCTGACAGATTCGACGGCGATGATCCGGCCGTCCCGCAGGATGGCAACAGTATCGGCGGTCTGCTGGACTTCGCTGAGCACATGGGAACTGAGGAAGATGGTCTGCCCCTGCTGGCGGCCTTCGTGGACCATGGCATGGAACTCCTGCTGGACCAGCGGATCCAGGCCGCTGGTGGGTTCATCGAGGACCAGCAGCTCGGGGTTGTGCATAAAGGCCTGGACCAGGCCCAATTTCTGCTTGTTGCCTTTGGACAGTTTCCGCGTATGCCGGTCGAGGTCCAGCCCCAGCCGCTCGGCCAATTCGTCGATCCTGCCCGGAGCCACCGGGCCGCTGATGGCCTCGTAGTGGGCCAGGAGTTTGCGGCCGGTCACGCGGCCCTCGAGGAACAGCTCGCCGGGCAGGTAGCCGATCCGGCGCCGGAGCTCCGGACCGCCCAGCCGCGGATCCTTGCCCAGGACCCGGACCTCCCCGGAGGTGGGGCGGATAATGTCCAGCAGGCAGCGCATGGTGGTGGTCTTGCCCGCGCCGTTGGGGCCGATCACGCCAAACACGGAGCCGGCCTCCACACTGAAATCCACGCCGTGCAGCACTTCGCGCCGGCCGAACTTCTTCGTCAGGGATCGGGTGGAAATAGCGTGGGCCATAACCCCTCCTAGGTGCGGCAGTCAGCGGCTGATGCCCCAACGGTAAGCCCCGCAGTGACCGGTGTACACGGCAACGCCGGGGATATTCCCGATGACGCGGGCAGCGAACAGGGCGGCTCCGGCCGGGACATCCGCCTGCGGCTCGCGTACCGTGGAACCATGGCTACCGTAGACATCACAGGTGAACAGTTCGCATCGACCATCGAAGGCAACGATATTGTCCTGGTGGATTTCTGGGCTGAATGGTGCGGTCCGTGCAAGCAGTTCGGGCCCACGTACAGTGCAGTGTCGGAGAAGCACTCCGACGTCCTGTTCACCAAGGTGGACACCGAGGCTGAGCAGCAGCTCGCCGCGGAGGCCGGCATTACGTCCATCCCCACGCTGATGGCCTTCCGCGAGAAGGTCCTGGTCTTCTCCCAGCCCGGTGCGCTGAACGCCCAGCAGTTGGAACAGGTCGTGGACGCCGTCAAGGCCCTGGACATGGACGAGGTCCACGCCCACGTGGCGCGCTCGCAGGCGGAAGCCGCGGCGGCCGCCGGCAGCAACTCGGGCGCCAGCAAGAACTCCGGCCCGCAGGACGGCACGCAGATTCCGGACATGTAATCACTGACGTGATTCCTCAACAACGAAGCGGGGCCCTCAAGTGAGGGCCGCGCTTCGTTGTTTATCTGCGTTCTCGGGAAACGGGGATCACAGCCGTTCGATCTTCACGGGCTCGGCCAGCAGCGCGCTCAACGATTCGTTCAGATCCTGCACGGCGATGCCTTTGGAGTGCTTCTCCAGGTCCTCCTCGGACGCCCACTGTTCCGTCAGGACCAGCTTCTCCTCGGTGGCCTCGGTGAGCTCGTACCGGATGCAGCCGGGCTCGTTGACCACCTCGTCGATCGCGATTTCCAGTGCGAGCTTCACACGGAAGAACTCGCCGTCGTTGGGGATGAACGTTGCCTGCAGGTCGATGGGTGCACTCATGGATTTCACAATACCGGCCGCCGCCCGGATGCTTCTCCTCACGTCCTGATGTTGGTAGCGTGCCACCATGCGCGCTTACACAGCCGGGAACACTGACGTTCCGCTCCTTGAAGAAACCATCGGACAGAACTTCGAGCGGGTGGTGGCCCGGTTTCCCCTGCACGACGCCCTGATCGAGGCCGCACCAGTTCCCGGCGGGGATGCCCGCCGCTGGAGCTACACAAAAATGAACGACGACGTCGATCGCCTGGCCCGCGCGCTCCTCGCCTCGGGCGTCGCAAAGGGTGACAGGGTGGGCATCTGGAGCCCGAACTGCGCCGAATGGACCCTCCTGCAGTACGCCACCGCCAAGGCCGGCGCCATCCTGGTGAACGTCAACCCGGCCTACCGCAGCCACGAACTCGAGTTTGTGGTGAAACAGAACGGCATGCGGATGCTTGTCACAGCGCCGTCGGACCGTAACAGCGATTATGTGGGGATGGCGCGCCAGGCCCTCGCCGCCTGCACGGACCTGGGCGAACTCGTGTTCCTGCCGGACCTCGGGGTGGACGGGCTCGACGCCGGAATCCCCCAAAGTGAAGCGGAGTTGACGTACGCCGAGCTGCTCAAGCGGGCTGACGCCGTCGGACATTCAGGGCTGAAGGCGCGGATGGCAGAACTGGACCCGCACGATCCCATCAACCTGCAGTACACCTCGGGAACCACCGGCTTCCCCAAAGGGGCTACGCTGACGCACCACAACATCCTGAACAACGGCTTCTCCATCGGTGAGCTGCTCGGGTATACGGAACACGACCGGGTGGTGATCCCGGTGCCGTTCTACCACTGCTTCGGGATGGTGATCGGGAACCTGGCCGCCCTCAGCCATGGCTCTGCCACCATCATTCCAGGACGCGGGTTCACGCCGGCGGCGGCACTGGAGGCTGTCCAGGATTTTGGCGGGACATCGCTGTACGGCGTGCCCACAATGTTCATCGCGGAGCTCGCACTGCCGGACTTCACCTCTTACGACCTTTCCACGCTGCGGACCGGTGTGATGGCCGGGTCGTTGTGCCCCATCGAGGTAATGAACCGGGTCATTTCGGAGATGCACATGGTGGACGTGGCCATCTGCTACGGGATGACCGAGACCTCGCCCGTCTCCACCATGACCCGCCACGGGGACACCATGCAGCAGCGGACCGAAACCGTGGGCCGCACCATGCCCCTGCTCGAAAGCCAGATTGTTGACCCCGGGACCGGCGAGGTGGCGGAACGGGGGACGATCGGCGAGCTGTGCACCCGGGGCTATGCCGTGATGGCCGGCTACTGGGACCAGCCCGACAAGACCGCCGACGCGATCGACGCCGACGGCTGGATGCACACCGGCGACCTCGCCCGGATGGATGAGGATGGCTACATAGTGATCGAGGGGCGGATCAAGGACATGGTGATCCGCGGCGGCGAAAACGTGTACCCGCGCGAGATCGAGGAGTTCCTTTACACCCACCCCGCCATCCAGGACGTGCAGGTGATCGGCGTCCCGGATGCCCGGTACGGCGAGGAACTGATGGCGTGCATCATCCTGAAACCCGGGGCGGAACGGCTGGACGAAGCCGCCATCGCCGAGTTCTGCCGCGGCAAGCTGGCGCACTACAAAATCCCGCGCTACGTGGATGTCCGCGAAAGCTTTCCGATGACGGTGTCCGGGAAGATCCGCAAGGTGGAGATGCGTGAGGAAGCTGTGGCCCGACTGGGCCTCTGAGCCCTGACTGCTGCAACCCTCACTGACTCCATGGCTCACTAACTGCAACGCGGGGTCACTTCTCGCCCGATAATTGGCATTCTTTGAGCGTGGAGTGACCCCGCGTTGGCTCATGAGGGGGTCTGTGGATAACTTAAGACGCCGTTCCTTCCGAGAGGGCACACTGGTGCCATGGTTACTGCGAAGCCACTCCCGGACGATCTCGCCAAGTTGCCCTTCACGATCTACCAGGCAAGGGACCTTGGCGTGGCACCCAACCGGTTGCGGGCCAAGGACCTGGTTGGAGCGGGCCGACTGATCCGAACGCACGCCGGCCGGGAACTTTCAATAGTCGAACGGGCGCGCGTGCTTTGCGCTGCGACCCCGGACGCCTGGGTTTCCCATGAGACAGCAGCCATCTTTTTTGATCTGGGACTCCCTCCCTGGTTGGGAGAGGATCCGCGCATCCACCTCAGCAAGCCGCACGGATTGCCCAGGGTCCGGCGGACCGGCATCATCGGTCACCGCGTGCACGTTATTCCGGGCGAAGTGGTGGAGATCGACGGGATCAGGGTCAGCGGGCCGGCTCGGACGTGGCTAGACCTCGCCCATCAACTGCCCCCGCGCTACGTCATTGCTATGGGAGACCAACTCATCCGCATGCCGCGGCCGGATCTGGAGTTTCGTAGCGCGCCGTTTGCTTATAAGGATGGACTGCGACTGCTGATACGGCAGCATCCCAACATGAAGGGCGTTGAAAAGGCGCGACTTGCCTTGGACGACATGCGGGTGGGGGCCGATTCGTTCCCGGAAACCTTCCTTCGGCTGGCGCTGCTGGACGCGCACCTGCCCGAACCCGAATTGCAGCTCCGCCTTGATCCCGACGATCCGGGGTCGCCCGCAGCCGATCTTGGGTACCGACGGCACCGGATCGCGGTGCAGTACGACGGCGCACATCACCGAACGAGGGAACAGCAGTCCCGCGACAACCGCCGCGATGAATTCTTCGTCAGCGCCGGCTGGTCCTACTTCAAGCCGAACGCAGACGACCTTGCCGACGGTTTCCAAAAGCTCGTGGCCAGAATCAAACGAGCTCGCCGGTCCTACAGCAACGCGGGGTCACTTTTCGCCCGATAACCGCGGTTTATCGAACCAAAAGTGACCCCGCGTTGCTTGCAAAAGAAGGGGTCAGTGCCGGCGGTGGTCCTGGATGGTCATCCGCGGGCCAAACGTGGGTTTGCGGAAGCCGCTCAACCCGATCATCCGGACCACCCGCTGCCGGTGGCCCGTCCACGGTTCCAGCAGGGCCAGCATCCCGGCGTCGTCCGTCCGGCGGCCGGTCAGGGCGGCACCGACGTAAGCGGCAAGGTGGTAGTCGCCCACAGCGATCGAGTCCGGGCAGCCGTGGGTCCGTTGAACCACCTCGGCCGCTGTCCATACCCCGATGCCGGGAATGACCTGCAGCTTTGCCGCCGCCTCCAACGCCGGCAGGGCCGCCAGCCGTTCAAGCGCGACGGCGGAGCGCAGCGCCCGCATGACCGTTGCCGACCGCTGGGGGCCAACTCCGGCCTGGTGCCACTCCCATGAGGGGATGCGCAGCCACTGCTCCGGGGTGGGCTGGACGCGGAGCCCGGCCGGCGCGGCCGTCCCGGCCGCCGGCGCGGGAGAGCCGAACCGGTACATCAGGTACCGGTAGCCGCGCCTGGCTTCGATGACCGTGACCTTCTGCTCCAGAATGGTGGGCACGAGGCAATCAACCATGCGCCCGGTGGAGGGCAGGCGGACGGCCGGGTTCCGCCGTCGGGCGTCCCGGACCATCCGGGGAAGCGTGGCGTGGAAGGCCGGCTCGTCGAAGGCCGCCCAGTCGTCGCCGGCGCCCAGGAGCCGTGGCACGCCGGCAAGCCCTGCAAAGGATCCGGGCCCCCAGGCCTGGGCATCAACAGCGGCCTCCGGACCGCCGGGCAAACCCGCGCCGCCGCCGGCTGTCAGGCGCACCGTGACCGGACCGTCCGGCGTCGTAAAGGCAGTCCACAGTCCGTCCGGGCGGAACGAAAACGAGGGATCACCGGTGCCCCGCAGGAGTGTGCCCAGCGTCTGCTGCAGGCTGTAGGGGCCGTCCGGATGCCATCGGAGGGACGCGTCCGCGGCGGCGGCCAGCCGGGCGGGAGCGTCAGCAATGGTCATGTCTTTATCGTCCCACGGCAGGCTGACAACGCGCGTTCCGGGAGCCACTTACAGGCGGCAGCTGCCCGGACTAGACTCCAAGTGGCGCGGGGCGTCCGCGCCTTCCCCTGGCATCCAAAGGAGCATCCAGTGGCTGGAGTTGTGCATTTTGAGATCCCCACCGGTGACAAAGAACGCGCCAACACCTTCTACCAGACCGCGTTTGGCTGGACCCTCGTCCCCATGCAGGGGATGGACTACACCAGCGCCATCACCACCCCGTCCGACCAGCAGACAGGCATGCCGAGCGCGCCCGGCGCCATCAACGGCGCCCTGTTCCCGCGCACGGACAGCCTCAAGTCGCCCATCATCACCATCGATGTGGAGGACGTTGACGCGGCACTGGAACAGGTCGAATCCGCCGGCGGTTCGGTGGCCCAGCCCAAAGCCGCCGTTCCCGGCATGGGCTGGTTCGCCTACTTCACGGACACCGAAGGCAACATCATGGGCCTCTGGCAGACGGATTCCTCGGCCACGAACTGACGCCGGGGCAGCGCCGGACACGGCAGGCGGTAACTTTGTACGTATGAAGTACGCGCAGTCCGTCCTGGACCTCATCGGAAACACGCCGCTCATCAAGCTGAACCATGTGACGGAAGGCATCAAAGCCACTGTCCTGGTCAAACTGGAATACATCAATCCGGGCGGCTCCATCAAGGACCGCATTGCGGTGAAGATGATCGAAGAGGCCGAACGGACCGGCAAGCTGCTGCCCGGCGGAACCATCGTCGAGCCGACGTCCGGAAACACCGGTGTGGGGCTGGCACTGGTGGCCCAGCAAAAGGGCTACAAGTGCATCTTTGTGGTGCCGGACAAGGTGGGCGAGGACAAGCGCGCCGTGCTCCAGGCCTACGGCGCCGAAGTTGTGGTCACGCCCACCTCCGTGGCCCCGGATAGCCCGCAGAGCTACTACAGCGTCTCGGACCGGCTCGTCACCGAAATCCCGGGCGCCTACAAACCCGACCAGTTCTCCAACCCGGCTGCCCCCGGCAGCCACTACGAGACCACCGGTCCGGAAATCTGGCGTGACACCGACGGCCGCGTAACCCACTGCGTGATCGGCGCCGGCACCGGCGGCACCATCACCGGCACCGGCCGGTTCCTCAAGGAGGCCTCCGCAGGCCGTGCCGAGGCCGACGGCGGCCGGGTCAGGATCATCGGCGCGGACCCCGCAGGTTCGGTCTACTCCGGCGGCACCGGGCGCCCGTACTTCGTTGAGGGCGTGGGCGAGGACATGTGGCCGGACAACTACGACAAGTCGGTGCCGGACCAGGTGATTGCCGTCAGCGATGCCGACTCGTTCGAAATGACCCGCCGGCTGGCCCGCGAGGAAGGCCTGCTGGTGGGCGGCTCCTCCGGCATGGCCGTGGTGGCAGCACTGCAGGCCGCGCGTGACCTCCCCGAGAGCGCCGTGATGGTGGTCATCCTGCCCGACTCCGGCCGCGGCTACCTGGCCAAGATCTTCAACGACCAATGGATGCGTTCCTACGGCTTCCTCTCAGGCGGCGAGGAAGCCTCTGTGGGAGAAGTCATCAAAACCAAGAACGGCGAGCTGCCGGACCTCGTCCACATCCACCCGAACGAGACTGTCCGCGATGTCATCAACATCATGAACGAGTTCGGCGTCAGCCACATCCCGGTCCTCTCACAGGAACCGCCCGTGGTGATGGGCGAGGTCCTCGGTGCCGTGGACGAGCGCACCCTGACGTCCAAGCTCTTCCGCGGCGAAGCCAAGCTGACGGACAAGATCTCCGAACACATGGGGGAGCGGCTGCCGGTGATCGGCTCGCTGGAAACCATCTCCGCCGCCCGCGAGCTGCTGTCCGATGTGGACACCGTCATGGTGACGTTTGTGGGTGCCCCCGTGGGAATCCTCACCCGCCACGACCTGCTCGCCTACCTCAGCAACTAATACTCCAAAGGAGCACCATGTCTGCAGAAAACCAAGGCTTCAACACCCGCGCTGTCCACGCCGGCCAGGCCTTCGAACCCCGGACCGGCGCGGTGGTCCCGCCGCTGCACTTCAGCACAACCTACGCGCAGGACGGGATCGGCAACCTCCGCGACGGCTACGAATACGGCCGTGGCGGCAACCCCACCCGCGACGCCCTGCAGGAGCAGCTCGCGGCACTCGAGGGCGGCACCCACGCCTACTCCTTCAGCTCCGGCCTGGCCGCTGAGGACTCCCTCATCAGGGCGCTGACCCGGCCCGGCGACCATATTGTCCTCGGCAACGACGCCTACGGTGGCACGTACCGGCTCATCAGCCGCGTCCTGGGCGACTGGGGAATCGGCAACACCCCGGTGGACATGGCGGACCTGGATGCGGTTCGCAAAGCCGTGGCCGCAAACAAGACCCGTTTCGTCTGGGTGGAGACCCCGTCCAACCCGCTGATGAAGATCACCGACATTGAGGCGCTCGCCAAGGTGGCGCACGACGCCGGGGCCCTCCTGGTGGTCGACAACACCTTTGCCTCGCCCTACCTGCAGACCCCGCTCGCCTTGGGTGCCGACGTCGTGGTCCACTCCACCACCAAGTACATCGGCGGCCACTCCGACGTTGTGGGCGGCGCCATTGTGGTCAAGGATGCGGAGCTCGCGGAGAAAGTCGGCTTTGTGCAGTTCGCAGTGGGCGCGGTGTCCGGGCCCATGGACGCCTTCCTCACCACGCGCGGCCTGAAGACGCTCGGTGTCCGAATGGACCGGCACAGCGAGAACGGCCAGGCCGTGGCCGAATGGCTCCTGCAGCGTCCCGAGGTGGAGGCCGTGCTGTACCCGGGCCTTCCTTCGCACCCCGGCCATGAGCTGGCCAGGAAGCAGATGAAGAAGTTCGGCGGCATGGTGTCCGTGCAGTTCAAGGGCGGCGAAGCGGCGGCCCGCACCGTTGCGGAGAACACCTCCGTGTTCACCCTGGCGGAATCGCTGGGCGGCATCGAATCGCTGATGAACTACCCCTCCGAGATGACCCACGCCTCGGTCAAGGGCACGGAACTGGCGGTCCCGGTCAACCTGATCCGGCTCTCCTGCGGCATCGAAGACGTGGAGGACCTCATCGCGGACCTGGAGCACGCCTTCACGTTCCTGAAGTAACCCGCGAGAGAGCACTTCGCGCTGGTCGCGCGGCGAAACACCACCGCGAAGTGCTCTCTCGCGTGACAGCGGACCCTGGCTTTCTTCAAGAAAGTCAGCTAGGGTGCCTTTATGGCACTGCGATCCGACTGGTCCGAACGTTCCTGCAGCATGGCCCGCGGCCTGGACATCCTCGGGGATCCCTGGAGCATGCTGGTGCTTCGCGAAATCTTCTTTGGCAACGGCCGCTTCGACGCCATGAAGTCCCGCCTGACGGTGGCTGACTCGGTGCTCACCAAGCGCCTCGCCGGCTTGGTCGAATCCGGGTTGCTGACCAAAAAACCGTACGACGACGGCGGACGCACCCGCCAGGAGTACGTCCTGACAGCGAAGGGCGAGGACGCCCTCCCGGTCCTGAACGCCGTGGTCATCTGGGCGGAAAAGCACCTGCCCGCACCTTCGGATGAAGCCCACATGTTTGTCATCCACTCCGGCTGCGGCAGGCGCACCGGCTCGGCGGACACCTGCACGAATTGCGGCGAACGGCTCACTGCTGCGAACACCAGCTGGCACAGCCTCACCCGCTCGGAATCTCCCGTCGAACTCGCAACGGCCGCCGCATGAGCGCCCCCGGGAGGATCCGCCGGCGGCGGCTCCACCCCGCCTGGATCGTCGCAGCCGTGGCCTTCCTGGCACTGGTCGGCGCGGCCGGCTTCCGGGCCGCCCCAGGCGTCCTCATGGTGCCGCTCCAGCAGGAATTCGGCTGGTCCACCACCGTTCTTTCCGCGGCCGTGAGCATCAACCTGGTGCTGTTCGGCCTGACAGCGCCGTTTGCCGCGGCCCTGATGGAACGCTTCGGGATCCGCGCCGTCACCGCCACAGCCCTGGTGATGATCGGGGCGGGCAGTGCACTCACGGTCCTGGTGACCCAGTCCTGGCAGATCCTCCTCACCTGGGGGCTCCTCATCGGCCTGGGCACCGGTTCCATGGCCCTCGTCTTCGCGGCCACTATCGCCAACACCTGGTTCGCCAAGAGCCGCGGCCTGGTGATCGGCATCCTGACCGCCGGCAGTGCCGCGGGCCAGCTCGTCTTCCTGCCGTTTATCGCCATGCTGGCCCAGGACCCCGGCTGGCGGCAGGCCTCGCTGCTGATCGCCGCCGGTGCGCTGGCAGTGGTTCCGCTGGTGCTGAAGTTCCTCAAGAACTCACCGGCCGACGTCGGCGCCTTGCCTTATGGCGAAACGGAGCCTGAGGAGGGAGCGGCTTCGTCTGCAGCAGCTGCCGTCCCCGCAGTGGACAGCGGACGCAGCAGCAACGCCGCCGTGCGGGCGCTTCAAGTCCTCAAACGGGCCAGCAGGGTGCGGACGTTCTGGGCCCTCGTTGCAGGGTTCGCGATTTGCGGGGCCACCACGAACGGACTGATCGGCACCCACTTCATTCCCTCCGCCCACGACCACGGCATGCCGGAAACCACCGCGGCCGGGCTGCTCGCCGTCGTCGGGATCTTCGACATTCTGGGGACCATCGCCTCCGGCTGGTTGACCGACCGCTACAACCCCAAGGTCCTGCTGGCTGTTTACTACCAGTTCCGCGGAATCGGTCTGCTGGTCCTGCCGCTGCTCCTGAGTGCCGCCGTCCAGCCCAGCATGATCGTGTTTGTGGTGATCTACGGCCTGGACTGGGTGGCCACCGTGCCGCCAACCGCTGCGATCTGCCGCAAGACGTTCGGCGCGGACGGCAATGTGGTGTTCGGGTGGGTCTTTGCTGCGCACCAGCTCGGTGCGGCCGCGGCTGCCCTCGGAGCCGGTGCCCTCCGGGACGCGACCGGTGAATACACCTACGCGTGGTTCGGTGCGGCGGCCATGTGCACCATCGCCGCCGTCATCAGCGCCACCATCCGCAAGGACAAAGAAGTCAAGGAACCCGTCCCGGTGGCCGCAGCCTGACCATCCGCCAGCCTAGGATCCCAACTAGGTAGCAGTAGATGTCGTTATGAGCCCTCAAAACGACATCTACTGCTACCTAGTTGGGCCGTGGCGCCTACCGGAACGCGCCGAGGCCTGTGATGTGCTGGCCCAGCACCAGGGTGTGGACCTCGTCAGTGCCCTCATAGGTGCGGACCGACTCCAGATTGGCGGCGTGCCGAAGCGGTGAATAGTCCAGCGTGATGCCGTTGCCGCCGAGGATCGAGCGCGCTTCGCGGGCGATCTTGATGGCCTCGCGCACATTGTTCAGCTTCCCCAGCGAGATCTGCTCCGGCCGCAACCTGCCCGCGTCCTTCAACCGGCCCAGATGCAGCGCCAGCATGGTGCCTTTTTGGATTTCCACGAGCATATTGACCAGCTTTTCCTGAGTCAGCTGGTACCCGGCCAAGGGCTTGCCGAACTGCGGCCGGTCCAGTGAATAAGAAAGGGCAGCCTCGTACGAATCACGCGCTGCGCCCATGGCACCCCAGGCGATGCCGTAGCGTGCCTCGTTCAGGCACGTAAACGGCCCGCGCAGGCCGAAGGCGCCCGGCAGGAGTGCCTCCGGTCCCAGCCGGACGGCGTCGAACGTGATGTCGCACTGGATGGAGGCGCGCATCGAAAGCTTCCGGGCGATGGGCGTAGCCGTGACGCCGGGCGTTCCCGCCGGGACAAGGAAGCCGCGCACGCCGTCGTCCGTTTTGGCCCACACCACCATCACCCCGGCAACAGAAGCCAGCCCGATCCAGCGCTTAGCCCCGTCCAGCACCCAGCCGGCGTCGTCGCCCGTACCGTCCCGGCGCGCAAAGGTAGCCATGGAGGACGGGTCCGAGCCGGCTGTGGGTTCGGTCAGGGCGAAGCACCCGATCACCTCGCCGGCGGCCATCCGGGGGAGCCACTCCTGCTTCTGGTCCTCCGAACCCCACTTGTGGATGGCCGTCATGGCCAGGGACCCCTGCACTGACACAAACGTGCGGATCCCGGAGTCGCCGGCTTCGAGTTCCATCGCGGCAAGACCGTATTCGACGGCGGATCTCCCGGCGCAGCCGTACCCGTCCAGATGCATCCCCAGGACGCCCAGTTCGCCGAGCTCGCCGGCCAGCTCAAGGGGGAACACGGCATCGTCGTACCAGCCGCCGATGTTGGGTTTGATGCGCTGGTCGGTGAAGTCGCGGATCCGCTGCCTGAGTGCCAGCTCATCAGGGGTCAGCAGGGAATCGAGGGCCAGCACGTCGGAGGGGTCCGGCATGGTGGCCGAGGCGTCATTGCTCATGGACAAATCCTAGGTGGATGCGGGGGTGGACGTTGGGGCCGCCGCGGGTGGCTTCCCGGTGAAGTACCCCCGGGTTGACGGCAGGAACCGGCAGACGACGGCGAGCACCACGCCCAGGGCGAGGAGCACCACACCGCTGACGAAGGCCCCGCCGACGCCGAAGATCTGCGTGTCGCCGTAGGCCGGATCCCACATCTGGACCGCCGAAACGAAGAACGCTGCGGTGAGGAACAGGGCGCCAACGAGGGGAAGGACGCCCCGGAACCAGAGGTTGCGGGCGTTGTCACGCAGCGTGCCGCGGAAGTACCAGAAGCAGGCGAAACCGGTCAGCGCATAGTAGAAGGCGATAAAGAGGCTGATGGCACTGATCGAATCGGACAGCAGGTTCTCGCTGACGATGCTCATGGCCACGTAGTAGGCCACCGCGGCGGCGCCCATGAGCTGGGTGGAGAATCCCGGCGTCTGGTTGCGGGTGTGGATCTCGCCGAACTTCGGGGGGAGCGCCCCGTGCACTCCCATGGACAGCGTCCCGCGGGCCGTGGGAAGGATGGTGGTCTGGGTGGAGGACAGGACCGAAGCCAGGACGGCCACGATGATCAGCCAGCCCCACGGACCGAGGACCACGTCCTTCATGGCAAGGAACACATCGCTGTGGTTCGCCTCGTTGCCCAGGCCGATTCCCTCGGTGCCCACGGTGGCGTACATCATCACCAGCAGGGCCACCGAGACGTAGATGGCCACGAGCACGAAGGCCGAAATGACCGCGCCGCGCCCGGGCGTGGTGGACGGGTTCTCAGTCTCCTCGTTCACCGCGAGGCAGGTGTCCCAGCCCCAGTAAATGAACAGGGCAAGCAGGGCGCCATGTACTACGGCACCGGGATCCGCAAATGCGCCGGCCGGGTTGAACCACTCGAAGTCAAAAGCCTGGCCGGTTGTGGCGCCGCCGGATGCACCGCCCGCGATCCTCGTAATGATGGCCAGCGCAAAGATGCCCAGCGAGACGTACTGCACATAGGTCAGGACGCGTTGCACGTGCTCGCCCAGCCGGATGCCCCGGTAGTTCACCAGGGTCATGAAGACAATAAACAGCACACCGGTGGCCGTGACCACCAGCTTGTTTCCGGCCAGCGAACCATCGCCGATCAGGAGCCACAGGTACTGCCCGGCCACCTGCGCGAGGTTGGCCAGGACCACGATGCCGGCCAGAGCCACACCCCAGCCGCCCAGCCAGCCGGCCCACGGACCGAACGCCCTGCGGGACCACGTGAAGGTGGTGCCGCAGTCAGGCATCACGCTGTTCAATTCCCGGAACGCGTACGCGATGAAGAGGACGGGGATGAAGCCGAGGATCAGGATCAGGGGAGTGTAGTTGCCGTTGACGGCCACGATCAGGCCCAGCGTGGCGGCGAGTGAATACACGGGCGCCGTGGACGCCAGGCCCAGCATGACCGAGTCGCCGAGGTCCAGGATTCCTGCCCGGAGCCCCTTCGCCGGGACAGCACCACCGGCTCCGTCGCCTGAATCGCCGCCGGAGCCGCCGCCCGTCGTCGTGGTTTCCGCGCTCATGGTGCCGCCGGGCAGGGAAGTGTCAGGGGGCTCATAGGGCGATACCTGCCTTATTGGAGTGGGCCTGCGCCGAAAGCGGCGCCGGGGCGTCAATGGTGTTGGGCACAAAACGGCAGAAGTAGTCGGTGATGGGGCCGTCCGATTCGCGGATTCCGCAGCCTACGGACTCGCCGTCGACAACCCAGAGGCCCAGGACGGGGTGGTTGCCGTCGAAGTCCGGCAAGGGATGGAACTGCTGGTAGCACCAGCCCTCGCGGCCGTAGCCGCCCGGCTGCTCCAGGCTCATTCCCCGGGCATGGATCTTGATGTTGTCGCCTTCACGCCCGTGCAGCGGCTTGGCCACCCACTCCTTCAGGGGTCCGGGCTCGTTGAGGTAGGCGGGCAGCAGATTGGGGTGGTCCGGGTACAGGTGCCAGAGTGCCGCGAGCAGGGCCTTGTTGGAGAGCAGCATTTTCCAGGCGGGCTCCACCCAGCGGGGGTTGTGGGCCCGCTGCAGGAGCCGGTGCCCGAACGGCTCCTTCATCATCAGTTCCCACGGGTACAGCTTGAACATGGTACTGATCATGAAGTTGTCCAAGTCCACGAACCGGTTCAGGTTCGGGTCCCAGCCGATATCGGACATGTTGATGCCGATGGTGGTCCAGCCGGCCTGGCTGGCAACGTCCCGCATGTAGGCGGCCGTCATCCAGTCCTCGCCGGATTCCTCGGCCTCGGAGTGGGCGACGTGCAGCGTGCTCATCCCGGTGCGGTACTGCATCTTCTTCCACTGCCGGATCAGGGCTTCGTGTATGCCGTTCCACTGATCCTTCCCAGGGAACACGTCCTGCAGCCAGAACCACTGGGCGACGGCGGCCTCAATCAGACCCGTGGGGGTGTCGGCGTTGTACTCCAGCATCTTGGCCGGGCCGCCCTGGCCGTCATAGATGAAGTCGAAGCGCCCGTAGATATCCATGTCCCCGGCCTGCAGCGATTCGGCGGCAAGCTCCAGGGCCTGCGGGCCGATGCCGATGTTCCCCAGGGTGCCGGTGGCCATGAACTTCGCTGCTTCCAGGCACATCTTGTGCATGTCCTCGGCCTGGAGCTCGAGGGACTCCACCTCATCGAGGGTGAATTCGTAGTAGGCGGACTCGTTCCAGTACTCGATCTTCTTTCCGTCGGGCATGGTGGTGGTGGAGAAGACCAGGCCCTGCTCTTCGATTTTCTGCTTCCAGCCGGGCCGGGGCTCCGATAACAAGCGCTTCACGCCTAACCCCCCGTGCTTCCGCCCTTGGAGCTGCTGCCGAAGCCGCCCCTGCTGACCGTGCCGCCCTTGGTGCTGTAGCCAGTCGAGGCCTTGGCGCCGCTCGGCACCGTCCTGGTGAAGTTGGGCGCCGTTGACCTGTTCTGCCCCACCGCGGGCACGCTGGCGCCACGGGAGTAGAAATACCAGGCGTAGAGGGCTCCGCTGCGGCCGGCCGAGCTGTTGCACTGGGTGTCCTCCACGCGCTCGCCGGTTTCGTCGTTGAAACAAACCTGCGCGTACTCGGGCTCATCCTCGTTGCTGGCCACGATGGCGGTAATGGTGCCGGCCAAGAGTGCAGTAACCCCCAAGCCCACGACGACGGTGCGGCGCTGGGAGCGTTTCTTGCGGGTGGCTGCCTCCTGGCTTTGGCGCTCGCGGTCCCTGGCGAACGGGTCCACGGTGGGAATCGGTTCGTTCAGGAGTTCGGGGCGCAGTTCCGGCTTGGGCACCTGCCACGGCGGGGGCTTCGGCGCGTCTTTGGCCTTGTCCTTGTCCGGACCGCCGGCTGAGTCCTTATCCGGACCGCCGGGGTGGTCCTTGTCCGCGTCCATGACGTCCCCCTCGATAGTCCATGCTGGAATGCGCGCTGAAAGTGGGCGCAACGGTGCGCCGGAAGCTGAATCCTGAAATCAGCCTAGCCGGTGGCCCCGGCGGCTGCGAGCAGAAACCGGGGGAGATGTCCCCATCCCGCCGCACCGCGCCAACGAACCGTCGGGAACCTACACTTGAGCCATGGAAACCGCCTCTGTGCTTGCCGTTTGCCGCGTCCACCAACTCCTCGCCGATGAGGGAACTGTAGGGGTCACCGCCATCGACAAGCGCCCCGTGGACGGGCCGGTCCGCATCCACCGGCTGGGCGTCCACGGGGACATCCAGGCGGACAGGATCAATCACGGCGGCGAGGACCAGGCGATTTACGCATACTCCCAGGCAGACGCGGATTACTGGGCGGCAGAGCTCCAGCGCGACCTTCCCGCCGGCATCTTCGGCGAAAACCTCCGCGTCACCGGCATCCAAACCACCGGCGCGGTCATCGGCGAACGCTGGAAGATCGGGCTCGACGTCGAACTCGAGGTCACGTCCCCCCGCACGCCCTGCGCTGCGTTCCAGCGGCGCATGGGCGAGCCCCAATTCGTCAAGCGCTTCACCGAGGCAGGACGCGTGGGCGCCTACCTCCGGGTGATCCACCCCGGGACCATCCGGGCAGGCGACCACATCCACCGTATCTTTGTGCCGAAGCACGGGATCACCGTGGGTAAGTGGTTCAGCGAACCTGACCTGGAATCCATGGAGGCACTACGGGACGCCGACGCCGATGGCGAGATCCGACTGCAGCAACCCGAGTACGGGGCGAAGTTCGAGCGGCTGCAGCGGCAGTTGGCACCCTAGCCAGCGCTTGAGCTCCCGCACGAGGCACCCGCTGAGGGCTGTGTGCGCAAGCTCACCGCCGCCGTCGTGCGTTCAATTTCAGCCTAGGAGGGTGCGTACCTTACACTTGAAATATCCCCCACTCCGGAAATCCCTTATTCCTGCCCAATTTTTGAGGCAGGACTGGTAAGTGTTGGGGCCCGCACAAGCGATGCGGGCATTTTCATAGGGAGAGCCGGCTAAAGAAAACGCTGTACAGACTGCTGGGATAGCAGCCAAGAGATGCAGCGGGAAGTCCTGCCACGGGATTGCGAAAGCGCCGGACTTCCAGTGACCGGCCGGTCAATGTATGCCCGGCACCCACGGCACACGTACTGCGGCTCCGCTCACCTCGGGTTGTGCCGCCTGGCCCCCTATGGATGAGGAAACTTCCCTATGCCTGAAAATCAGAACGACGCCACTGCCACGGAAAACACCGTGAACGACGCCGAAACAGCAGCACCCGCCGTCGAATTCACCGAGGCCGTTGTCCCCGCAGCAGAGCCCGCCGCTGAAACCGAAGCGCCGGCCGCCGAAGCGCCCGCCGCCAAAGCCCCCGCCAAGGCTGACGAAGCCGAAGAGCCTGCCAAGGCTGAGGAAGACGACGAAGAGGGCATCAAGTTCGCCGATCTCGGCATTGACGGCCGCATCCTCGCCGCCCTGCAGGACGTCGGCTACGAAAAGCCTTCCCCCATCCAGGCAGCCACCATCCCGCTGCTGCTTGAAGGCCGCGACGTCGTGGGCCTCGCCCAGACCGGCACCGGTAAGACTGCAGCATTCGCAGTACCGGCACTGTCCCGCCTGGCCGAGCTCCACGACCTCAACGGCCCCTCCCGCAAGACCCAGGCGCTGGTCCTGGCTCCGACCCGCGAGCTGGCTCTCCAGGTCGCCGAGGCCTTCACCTCCTACGCCAAGCACATCGATGACTTCACCGTCCTCCCCGTCTACGGCGGCTCCGCTTACGGCCCCCAGCTCGCCGGCCTGCGCCGCGGTGCCCAGGTTGTTGTGGGTACCCCCGGCCGTGTGATCGACCACATCTCCAAGGGTTCCCTGGACCTGTCCGAGCTCCAGTACCTGGTGCTGGACGAGGCCGACGAAATGCTGCGCATGGGCTTCGCCGAAGACGTGGAGCAGATCTTCCAGCAGACCCCGTCGGACCGCCAGGTGGCGCTGTTCTCCGCCACCATGCCGAGCCAGATCCGCCGCATGTCCAAGCAGTACCTGAACAACCCGGCCGAGATTTCGGTGAAGTCCAAGACCACCACCGGCGCCAACACCCGGCAGCGGTACCTGCAGGTCATGGGCCCGCACAAGCTGGATGCCCTGACCCGCATCCTCGAGGTTGAAGAGTTCGACGGCGTCATCGCCTTCGTGCGCACCAAGATGGCTACCGAGGACCTGGCTGACAAGCTGAAGTCCCGCGGTTTCCAGGCTGCCGCTATCAACGGCGACATCCCGCAGCAGCAGCGCGAACGCACCGTTGACGCGCTGAAGGAAGGCCGCATCGACATTCTCGTGGCCACCGACGTCGCCGCCCGCGGCCTTGACGTTGAGCGCATCAGCCACGTGGTCAACTACGACATCCCGCATGACACGGAGTCCTACGTCCACCGCATCGGCCGCACCGGCCGTGCAGGCCGTTCCGGTGACGCCATCCTGTTCATGACGCCGCGGGAGAAGTACCTGCTGCGTTCCATCGAAAAGGCAACCCGCCAGCCGGTGGAGCAGATGCACCTGCCCACGGCCGAAACCGTGAACACGCTGCGCCTGGGCAAGTTCGCCGAGAAGATCACCGAGACCCTTGAGTCCGAGGACGTTTCAGCCTTCCGCGACCTCATCGCTTCCTACGAGCAGGAGCACAACGTTCCGGCCTCGGAAATCGCTGCCGCGCTGGCGGTCATGGCCCAGGGCGGCCAGCCGCTGCTGGTCAAGGAACTGCCCGCTGCTCCCGAGTTCCAGAAGCGCGAGCGCTCCAAGGACGGCTTCGGCTCACGCGGCCCGACCCGTACGCTCACCGAGGGCAACGCCACCTACCGGATCGCCGTCGGACGCCGCCAGCGCGTCATGCCGGGCTCCATCGTGGGTGCCATTGCCAACGAAGGCGGCATCTCCTCAGCCCAGATCGGCGGCATCGACATCCGCTCGGACCACTCCCTCGTGGAGCTCCCGGCAGACCTGAGCCCCGAGCAGCTGCGCGCCCTGTCCCGCACCCGGATCGGCGGCGAGCTGATCCACCTCGAGCTGGACAACGGCCGCAAGCCTTCCGGCGGCGGCGAGCGTGGCGGCTACCAGGGCAACCGTGGGGGAGACCGCGGCGGTTACTCCGGCGGCGGCAACTTCAAGGGCAACGGCGGGTTCAAGAAGGACTTCCGCAAGAACGACGGCGAGCGTTCCTCCGCTGACCGTGGTGGCCGCTCCTACAGCGACCGTTCCGAGCGCAGCGTTGGTGCCGACAGCGGCTCCAGCCGCGGCCAGGCCAGCGACTCCCGCTTCGGCGGCCACGGCGACGGCTCACGCAAGCCCCGCACCGAAGGCAGCCAGGGCGGTTTCAACCGCAAGGGCAAGTGGTAACCGTCGGCTAGTCTGACAAGCGTCTCCCCGGGGGCCGGCTTTCGAGCCGGTCCCTCGGTATTTAAGGCCCGACGGCCGCGGCTCCTTGTTCGCTTGGTCACACCGGTTTCCCGGGGCGGTATTTAGCGTCCCTGGAAGGGGGGCCAGTGGGCGTGTTTTGCCCGCAAATAGGCACTTTTTGGTGCGCCGGGGCCCGTCCTTCCCCCGATTTGTTGGTGGCCAAATCTTCCGGTAGAGTATTTACTCGTTGCCCCCCTAGCTCAGTGGTAGAGCGCGTTCTTGGTAAGAACGAGGTCACCGGATCGATTCCGGTGGGGGGCTCTGGATGAGGGCCTGTGTCAAGGCGGTTTTTGACCGGCTTGATGCAGGTTTTTCTCATTCGTGGCGGTGTAGCTCAGTTGGTTAGAGCGCACGACTCATAATCGTGAGGTCGGGAGATCGAGCCTCCCCACCGCTACAGGCTAAGCCCCCGGAATCCCCGAGATTCCGGGGGCTTTTCTGTGTCCACCCGGATCGACGGGGAACTGGGCCAGCCGGGGTCCTGCTGTCAGCGCCAGTGACAAGCGTGGCTTTTGGCCGTAGCTTGGCAGCATCCGGCGATGGGGGTTTCAGTGGACGTCTTCGCGGCGGTCATGGCTCCGTTCAAGTGGCTTGTCTCCGCGCTCATGGTCTGGTTCCACGATGCCTTGAGCAGCATCGGCATGCCGGCTGCCAACGGCTGGACATGGACTTTCTCCATCATCGGGCTGGTGCTGGTCATCCGTGCCGCACTGATCCCGGTGTTCCTGAGGCAGGTCAGCGCCCAGCGCCGGATGGGGCGCCTGCAGCCGGACCTGAAGAAATTGCAGGACAAGTACAAGGGCAAAACGGATCAGCTGTCCCGGCAGGCCATGGCGCAGGAGCAGATGGCGCTGTACAAGGACCATGGGGCCAACCCTCTTTCTGCCTGCCTGCCCGTGCTGATCCAGGTGCCATTCTTCTTCGCCCTCTTCCAGGTCCTGTCCGGCATCACGTCCGCAGCCGGGCAGGACCAGGGCATCGGCGCGATGAGCCACCAGCAGGTAGCGCAGTTCGACGAGTCGAGCATTCTCGGCGCCCCGCTGTCGGGGTCCGTGCTGCACGGCGGGGCGGGGGATCCGGCGGCGGTCACTGTGCTCACCATTTTGATGATCCTGGTCATGGTGGCCGCGCAGTTCATGACACAGCGACGGATCATGGCCACGAGCAAGCCGGAGGAAGCCGCGGACAATCCCTTGCTGCGGCAGCAGAGGATGTTCCTGTACATCCTTCCTCTCATCTTCGGCGTCGGCGGCATCCTCTTCCCGATCGGCGTCCTGATCTACTGGACCACCACCAACCTCTGGACCCTGGCGCAACAGTTCTTCGTCAAGTGAGCAGGCGCGGCCTATCCAACACCGCACGACGACGGCACAATAGGCGGATGGGCCAGCTCATCTACTCAGGCATCGCGTCCCTCGACGGCTACGTGGCGGACCGGGACGGGAACTTCAGCTGGAGCGAACCGGACCAGGAAGTCCACACCTTCATCAACGACCTCGAACGCGACGTGGCCACCTACCTGTTCGGCCGCCGGATGTACCAGGTCCTGTCAGTCTGGGAAACCTTCGGCAGCACGCCGGGGGCGCCGGACTACATCCAGGATTACGGCCGGATCTGGCAGGGTGCAGACAAAGTTGTCTACTCCTCCTCGCTGACCAGCGTCGACACAGCCCGGACCAGGATCGAGCGGGCATTCGACGCCGAGGCAGTTCGGAAACTGAAGGAAAGCACCGCCGGAAAAATCAGCATCGGCGGCGCCACGCTCGCCGCAGCCGCCCTCCAGGCCGGGCTCGTGGACGAGTGCCAGCTGTTCGTCAACCCGGTGGCGGTCGGAGGCGGCCTGCGGTTCCTGCCCGACGGCCTGAACCTGCGGCTTGACCTCCTGGCGGAGCGCAGGTTCGGCAACGGCGTGGTCTACCTCCGCTATCGTGTCCTCCCGTAGGGGCACAATGGGGTGATGAACAGCATCGTTATCATCGGCGGCCACGGCAAAGTGGCCCTCCACCTGTCCACGCTCCTCACCGCGGAAGGCCACAGCGTCACCTCGATCATCCGCAACCCGGACCACGCCGCAGACGTTGAGGCAACGGGAGCAGCGCCGTCGGTCCTGGACGTTGAAAACTCGACGACGGCGGAAATCGCCGCGGCGCTCAAAGGCCACGACGCCGTGGTGTGGTCAGCCGGCGCCGGGGGAGGCAACCCGGAACGCACCTACGCGGTGGACCGTGACGCTGCCATCCGGTCGATGGACGCGGCGGCCGAGGCCGGCGTCGGGCGTTATGTCATGGTGTCCTACCTCGGTGCCGGTCCGGAGCACGGCGTCCCGGCGGATAACCCTTTCTTCGCCTACGCGGAGGCGAAGGCGGCGGCGGATGAGTACCTGCGCGGCACCCAACTGGCCTGGACCATCCTGGGTCCCGGCAGCCTGACGGACCAGGCCGCCAGCGGCCTGATCGAGGTCAACCCGCCAAGGGACGGCAACGGGGCCACCTCCCGCAGCAACACCGCCAGCGTGGCAGCGGCCGTACTGGACCTGCCCCGAACGGCAGGGCGGACCATCGAATTCCGCGACGGCACCCTGCCCATCGCAGCGGCACTGGAACCGCTGCCTTAGGCTAAATGCAGCGCAAGGGGGCGGTGGCAGTACCCCACCGATAGAAGTCCCGGGCCGATAAACTGAGACCGGCGGCAGGCGCCTCCCGCCGGGTGGCGGGACAGGCCGCCCCGCTGGGGAAGCAGGCACATGGATCAGTTGGCACTCATCGTCGGACTTCTGTTGGCCACTGTGGTGGCCGTCGGCCTGGGGGATCGCCTCCGGCTGCCGTATCCGGTGCTGATGCTCATCCTGGCGGCGGCCCTCACCTTCATTCCGGGATTCCCGGACCTCAACATCGCCCCTGAGCTGATCCTGCCCATCTTCCTGCCGCCGCTGCTCTTTGCCACCGCCCAGCGCAGCTCGTGGGCCGTTTTCCGGGTCAGATGGCGGACGCTGATCCTGCTGGCGGTCGCGCTGGTGGTCATCACCACGGCCGTCGTGGCTGGCGCCGCCTGGCTCATGATCCCGGGCATCGGCATTCCCGCGGCCATCGCCCTGGGCGCCATGGTGGCTCCGCCGGACCCGGTTGCCGTTGAATCCGTGGCGGGCCGGGTCCGCATGCCGCGGCGGCTCATCACCGTGCTGCAAAGCGAAGGCCTCTTCAACGACGCCGCCGCCATCGTCATTTTCCAGGCAGCGGTGGCAGCGGCGGTGGGCGGCACTGAGGTAGGGCCCGACGTCGTCCTGAAGTTTGTCATTGGGGCTGCCGTTGCCGTGGTGGTTGGCATTGCCATGGGCTGGCTGACGGCCCTGATCACCCGGCTGGTGGGTTCGATGGTGGCCCGCAGCGCGGTGACGCTCGTGGTGCCGTTCGCCGCGTACATCCTGGCCGAGGAGGTGCACGCCTCCGGCGTGATCGCCGTGGTGGTCACCGCCTTGGAGATCAAGCGCCATTCCCGGCCGGAGGACGCCGCCGAACGAATCACCCGGACTGCCTTCTGGGATGTGGTGGAACTGCTGGTCACAGGCCTGGCGTTCGGGCTCGTGGGACTCGAAATCCGGCAAGTAGTCCGGGACGAAGGCAACGATATCTGGGGAATGCTCGGCGTCGCGGCGCTGGTGTGCGTCCTGGTGTTTGCGGTGCGGTTTCTCTGGCTGGCGGTCCTGGCGATGGGTGCGCGGAAGCGCCAGAACCTCCTGCAGCCGCACTCCGCCAAAGAAGTCCTGATCCTGACCTGGTGCGGCATGCGCGGACTGGCCACACTCGCCCTCGCGCTGGCACTACCCCTGACGCTGGCCGACGGAACACCGTTCCCGGCCCGGGACTACATGGTGGTGATCGCCTGCGCCGTGCTCCTGGCCACGCTGGTCCTTCCCGGGCTGACCCTCCCGTGGCTGATGCGCGTCCTCAAAGCGTCAAACGACGGGTCGGAGGAGCGTGATGCGGCCCGAGTCCTGGCCAAGCGGGCGCAGGCCGCCGCCGTGGCCGCACTGAGGCAGCATGACCTGATGAAGGACCTGCCACCCGAGAAAGTGGCCCTGGTGAAGGAAAAGATGGGCCGCCTGCACGCCGAGCTCCTGGACGGGAGCCTCCGGAACGAATCCGTTGCCGACCTCCGGGGCCGGGGCCGCGGGCTGGCCATCGCAGTCCAGACCATCGCCCTGGACGCGGCGCGGCAGGAAGTGGTGCTGGCACGCAATGAACCCGACATGGACCCCGAAGTGGCGGACAGGGTGTTGCGGCAGTTGGACCTGCGGACCATGATCATGCCGGAATAAGCCCGGCCGGGCGAAGCGCGGTGAGGGCGATCGCCTCACGCCGGCCGGGCGGCAAGTGTCAGATCCAGCGCATTGGCCTCCACGAAGTCCAGCGCGTGCCGGACCGCTCCGATGGTCACGATCGCATCGCCGAGCGGTGACACCGTGACGCGGGGGACGGTAGCCGTGAAGCGCGGAAGCCACGCCTCGATGCCGGGGACCAGAGCGCCGGCCGAGCCGGCCACTGCTCCGCCGATCACCACTTGCTCCGGGTTCAGCAGGACCGCCACTGATGCCACAACCCGCGCCAGCCGTTCGGCCAGCCGGTCCAGGACTGCCGCTGCGGCGGGGTCGCCAGCGGCCGCGGCGGTGAAGACCTCCGGCGCCTCCAGTGGGGATCCCGTGGCGGCCTGGTACCACTCCCTGGCCAACACGGCGATACCGGCGGAACTGCCCACCCCGTCCACGAGATCCAGGTAGCCCATTTCGCCTGCGGCCCCGGACAGCCCGTGAAGCAGCCGCCCGGACTCGATGAGGCCGGCACCGATCCGCTCGCTGGCGAGCAGCACCACCAGGTCATCAACGCCTGCCCCGGTTCCGTGCCACCGCTCACCCAGGGCCGCTAGATTGGCGTCGTTCTCCAGCAGCACCGTCCAGCCATGGAGGTCCTTCAGCGCGGCCCGGAGGCCGACGTCGAACAACCGCCAGAAAGGCCGGGTCACCAGGACATTGCCGGCGCGGTCCACCGGCGCCGCAAGGCCAGCGCTCACCGCCAGGACGTCCGTTGAAGCGGCGCCCGCTTCTGCCAGTGCTGCCCGGCAGGCCTGGTCTACAACGTCGATGCGCTCCGCAGCCGGGATCTCGGGGATCCAGAAGCTGCGGCTTGCCCTGGCGATGATGTTTCCGCGCAGGTCGGCCACTGCGGCGGTGGTTGTGGCCGCCCCGATGTCGATGCCCAGGACCACCCCGGCCCGCGGATTCAGCTCGAACCGGCGGGCGGGCCGTCCCTTCGGCTGGCCGGACTGGCGGTCGGCCTCCAGTTCCCTGATCCAGCCCCGGTGGAGCAGGTCCTCGCAGACGGCGATGACTGAAGCCCGGGTCAGTCCCGTCCACGCCATCAGGTCTGACCCGGTGGCTACGTCCGCGGTGCGCAGGAAGGACAGGACTGCGTGCGCATTAAGACGCCGCAGCAGCTGGGGGCTGGGTGCCCCGGCGTTCTTCATGCGTCCTTGACCTCCAGATTCCACAGTCCCATAATTGGTGGGGGGAATATATTTAGTAACTATCTAAATTGTACCCAGCTGTCCCGGAATGATCACCCCCAGATGAAAAGGATCATCGCCTTGTCCACCTCTGCCACTCTGGCAACCCTTTCCGATTCTGACCGTCCGGCCGACCCCAACTGGTGGCGTCAAGCTGCCGTATACCAGATCTACCCGCGCAGCTTCTCTGATTCCAACGGTGACGGCCTCGGGGACATCAAGGGCATCACGGCCAAGGTCCCGTACCTAAAGGCGCTGGGGGTCGACGCCGTGTGGCTGAGCCCGTTCTACCCGTCAGCGCTCGCCGACGGCGGCTACGACGTGGACGACTACCGCAACGTTGACCCCAAGCTGGGCACCCTGGCGGACTTCGACGAGATGGCCAAAGCACTGCACGACGCCGGCATCAAGCTCATCGCGGACATTGTCCCCAACCACTCGTCCAACAGGCACGAATGGTTCAAGGAGGCGCTCGCCGCACCGAAGGGCTCCGCGGCGCGGGAACGCTACATCTTCCGCGACGGGCTGGGCGCGAACGGCGACCTGCCGCCGTCGGACTGGGATTCCGTCTTTGGCGGCCCCGCCTGGGAACGCATCACTGAACCCGACGGCACCCCCGGCCAGTGGTACCTGCACATCTTCGCGAAGGAGCAGCCGGACCTGAACTGGGCCAACCGCGAAATCCGCGACGATTTCCTGAAGACCCTGCGCTTCTGGTCCGACCGCGGCGTGGACGGTTTCCGGGTGGACGTGGCCCACGCCCTGACCAAGGACCTCACCGAGCCATTGCTCTCCAAGGTGGAGTTGACCGAAGCGAACAGCGGCATCGACGGGTTCGACGACGGCTCGCACCCCTTCTGGGACCGCGACGAAGTGCACGACATCTACGTCGAATGGCGTCAGGTGTTCAACGAGTACAACCCGCCGCGCACCGCCGTCGCTGAAGCCTGGGTGCACGCCACCCGCCGCGGCCGCTACGCAAGCCCGGAGGGCCTGGGCCAGGCGTTCAACTTCGATCTCCTCCAGGCCGACTTTGACGCTGAGGAGTTCCGCGAAATCATCACCCGCAACCTGGCCGAGGCCAAGGCAACCGGGGCCTCGTCCACGTGGGTCTTCTCCAACCACGACGTGGTCCGGCACGCCACGCGCTACGGGCTGCCCACGGGGTCCAAGGCATCAAAGGGCAACGAGGCCAAGGGCCAGGACGGGAAAGCCTGGCTGCTGGCCGGCGGCCCCAAGGACCAACTGGATGTGGAACTCGGCGAGCGGCGTGCCCGCGCTGCCACGCTGCTGATGCTGGCAGTCCCCGGTTCCGCCTACTTGTACCAAGGCGAGGAACTGGGGCTCCAGGAAGTTGCTGAGATCCCGGACTCCGAACGCCAGGACCCGGCTTTCTTCCGGAACAAAGGCGTTGAGGTGGGCCGCGACGGCTGCCGGGTTCCGCTGCCGTGGACGGTTGAGGGCACCTCCTTCGGCTTCGGCGACGGCGGCGCGCACCTCCCGCAGCCTGACTGGTTCAGCAAGTACGCTGTTCAGGCGCAGGACGGCACCGAGAACTCCACCCTGGAGCTGTACCGCACGGCCCTGAAGCTGCGCCGGGAACTGCAGGCCGCGGAGGAACTTGAATGGTCGGAGACGGGCAACCCGGACGTCCTGCACTTCAGCCGCCCCGGCGGCTGGCAGTCAGTGACCAACTTCGGGGACACCGCCGTCGAACTTCCCGAAGGGACAGTGCTGCTCAGCAGCTCTCCACTGGACGACGGGAAGCTCCCCGCGAACACCACGGCCTGGCTGCGCTGATGCCGGTTCCGGTGGCGGCAGTGCCGGGCGGGGACACCGCCTGATGCAGGAGCTCATCTACGGCTGCATGGGCCTGGGCGGCAGCTGGTCCGACGAACCACACGGCACTGACCACGTGGACGAGGCCGCTGCCGCCGTCGAAGCTGCCCTGGCCGCGGGGATCACGCTGTTCGACCATGCGGACATCTACCGCAGCGGCAAGTCGGAGACCGTCTTCGGTGAGGTGCTTGCGGCAACGTCCGGGCTCCGCGAACGGATCCGGCTGCAGACCAAGTGCGGGATCCGGCTCAACGAACGCGGGCTTGCCACCCACTACGACCTGAGCCGGGAAGCCATCCTGGAACGGGTGCACGGCAGCCTGAAGCGGCTGCAGACGGATTACGTGGACGTCCTGCTGCTGCACCGCCCCGACCCCCTGACGGACTTGGCCGAAGTGGCGGACGCCGTCGGGCAACTTCTGGCTGTTGGCAAGGTCCGGCAGGTGGGCGTGTCCAACATGTCCGGCGCGCAGATCCAGGCGCTGCAGGACCGGCTGGACGTGCCTGTGATGGCCAACCAGCTGGAGATGAGCCTGCTGAAGCGCGCGTGGCTTGAGAGCCAGGTCCTGGTGAACCATGCGGACTCACTGGACTACAGCTTTCCGCACGGCACCTTGGAGTACTGCACCGGCAACGGCGTGACGCTACAGGCCTACGGGGCGCTGGCGCGGGGGCTGTACACGGGCGCAGCCCCGGAAGACCCGACGTCGGCCGAGACTTCCACGGCGATACTCGTCCGGGAGCTCGCCGGCAAATACGGCACCACGGGGGAGGCCGTGCTCCTGGGCTGGCTGATGAAGCATCCGGCCGGGATCGCGCCCGTGATCGGCACGGTGAATCCGGCCCGGATCGCCGCGTGCGCGGACGCCACCAGGGTGGCTGAGGCCATGACCCGGGCCGACTGGTACGGATTATGGATCGCAGCCCGGGGAACCAACCTCCCCTAACCCCAACTAGGTAGCAGCAAGTGTCGTTTTGAGCCCTCAGAACGACACTTGCTGCTACCTACATTCGCGGGTGCGGCGGACGGAGGCACGCCTATTGTTCGTATTGGTCATCACGGAGGGTTCCCGCTTAGCGCTCGCAGGGCCCGGCCAGATACGGTAGAAGCATGACGTCTACCATCGCCGCCGAGACCGTACGGCCCGAACGCAACATCCCCGCAGAAATCGCCCGTTCGTGGCTTCTGGTCAATGCCATGAAGCCCGAACTGTTCGACCAGTCGGCTGATTCCCGCGCTGACTCGATCATTCTGGACATTGAAGACGCGGTGGACCCGTCGCAGAAGGACCAGGCGCGCGGACATGTCATTGACTGGCTGACCGGCGGAGGGAAGGCCTGGGTCCGCATCAACGATGCCACCAGCCCCTTCTGGGCCGACGACCTCGCCGGACTGCGCGGAACTCCGGGCCTGCTCGGTGTGATGCTGGCCAAGACCGAATCCGCTGACCAGGTGACCGAGAGCTTCCACCGGATGGACGGCAAGACACCCGTTATCCCGCTGGTTGAATCGGCCGTGGGGATCGAGGAAGCCAACAACATCGCCAAGGCGCAGGGAGCGTTCCGCCTGGCGTTCGGTTCCGGCGATTTCCGTCGCGACACCGGCATGGCCGCCACGGCGGAGGCCATGGCATACCCCCGCGCCAAGCTGGTGGTTGCCAGCCGCGTGGGCAACCTGCCGGGTCCCATCGACGGCCCCACAGTCGGCACCAACCATCCCATCCTCCGGGAGCAGACGGGCATCACGGTGATGATGGGGATGACGGGCAAGCTCTGCCTTGCCATCGACCAGACCCCGGTCATCAACGAGGTCATCAGCCCAACGCCGTCCGACGTCGCCTGGGCCACCGATTTCATGAACGACTTCGAAGCCAACGGCCGAGTCATCCGCGACGGCTCGGACCTGCCCCGCCTGGGCCGCGCCGAGAAGATCATGAAGCTTGCAGTGGCCTTTGGGGTGCAGCCCGCGCTCTGACGCCTCGCATCGCTCGCTAGAATTGGACGGTGCTGAACGAATTCTGGAACACCGCGCCCACCGCCTACAAGGTCACCGTCTTTTGTGCCATGGGGCTGATCGGCGTCGGAATCATCCTGAACCTGATCGGCAACATCTCCGGCAACCAGGGCCTGGCCACCGCGTCGCTGCCCGTCATCGGGCTGGGACTGGTCCTGCACATCGTGGGCATAGTGGTCCGGGGCCAGGCGATCCGGAAGACCCTCAAGCGGTAGCTGCAGCCGCGTTCCGGCGCACATGGCTGCGGGCGTGCTCGACGGCGGCCGGCAGGTCCTCGAACAGATGCTTGTGGTGTCGCAGCGAACGGATCACGCCGACGTTGGTCACCAAGGCAAGATGATCCGGCCGGACTCCCTTCAGCAGCACCGTGATGCCCCGCAGTTCCAGGGCGGAGATGACCTCCACGAGTGCGTGCGCGCCGGTGGCGTCAAGCATCCGTAACTGGGAGAGCCTGATGATGGCCACCTGGACGTTCTTGACCTGGCTGATCTCCTGGAGGATGCGTTCCGCGGCGCCGAAGAACATGGCCCCGTCCAGCCGGAAGACGGCAATATGTTCATCACCCTCGGCCGAGGCCCCGGCAATCTCCTCGCGTTGCACGCTGCTCAGCGACGCGAATTTCCGCAGCGTGAAAAGTGCCGCTGCGGCCAGCCCGATCTGGATCGCCACGATCAGGTCAAACGCCACGGTGATGATTGCCGTGAGGACGAAGACCGCCGCATCCGACCGTGTTGAGCGCAGGATCGCGTTCACCGTGCGCCGTGAGACCATCCTCACCGCGGTGACCATCAGCACGCCACCCAGGGCTGCCAGCGGAATGCGGCCCACCAGCCCGGCAGCCAAATAGACGATGCCCAGCAGCACTACCGCATGGACAACGGCGGATAGGCGGGTCTTCGCGCCTGAGCGCACATTTACGGCGGTCCTGGCGATGGCGCCCGTGGCCGGCATTCCGCCGAATAATCCGGCGGCGATGGATGCCAGGCCTTGGCCCGTCAGTTCCCGATCCGGGCTGTAGGCACCACTCGGGGTTCCGTCCGGGCCAACCATCCCGCCTGCAACGCGGGCCGACAACAAAGATTCGATGGCGGCGAGGGCGGCGATGGCGACGGCGGGCATCGCCAGCGCGCCGATGGACGCCGGATCCATGGCGGGCAGGGAGGGGGAGGGCAGGGAGTGCGGCAGCGCGCCGATCCGGGGCACGTCCAGCTGCAAAAGTTCGGCAGCCGCCGTCGCCAGGAGTACTGCGAGCAGGCTCGCCGGTAGCGCCCGGAAATACTTCTGGACCAGGACCATGACGACGGCGATCCCCGCCACGAGTGCGAGGGTCAGCAGGACTGTGGGTGCCACCGCCCCGGACGCCGCCTCGATGGCCGCGAGTAGCGTGTTGTGGCCCGGGGTCCCGGCCGTACCGGTCGCGAGCGGCACCTGCTGGAGGAAGATGATGGCCGCGATTCCCAGGGTGAAGCCTTCCACCACTGGCCAGGGGATGAACGCCACAGCCTTGCCCAGGCCGCTGATGCCGAGGACGCAGACCATGAGCCCGGCCATTAATGACACCAGGGCCACGCTTCCGGTCCCGTGCACCGCCACCACCGGCGCCAGGACCACCACCATGGCCCCGGTGGGTCCCGAGACCTGGACGTGGGAGCCGCCCATGACAGCAGCCACGAGGCCGGCCACGATCGCCGTGATGAGTCCCGCCTCGGCGCCCACCCCGGAGCTGACCCCGAACGCCAGGGCCAGCGGCAACGCCACGATCCCCACCGTGATCCCAGCGAACACGTCCGTCCGCCAGGACTGCCGGAGGCCGGCGTAGTCTGCCCGGGACGGCACGAAGCGGGCCAGGCCCGTTGAACCTGGGCGCAGTTCGGTGCTCACGAGGCAGACTCCGCGGACAAGTGCCCGGCCGGCAGTTGCTGCGCCAGCCGGAGCTGTTCGTTGGAGTCGGCCAGGCCGTCCAGCAGGAAGGTGCGGGCGATGGCCAGCAGTTGCGAAATGCCCGGATGCGCCAGTCTGTAGGTCACGGCATTGGCGCTACGCACCGACGTCACCACCTTGTGCCTGCGCAGGATTGCCAGGTGCTGGGAGAGATGCGAGGCCTCCAGGCCGGTTTCGGCAAGTAGGTAGCTTACGGCTGCGGTATTTTCCGGGGCGGCAGCGAGCAGCTCAAGGATCCGGATCCTGGCGGGGTGTGCCAGCGCTTTGAACAGGTTGGCCTTGATCTCGTACAGGGGAGCCTGGGCGGGAGACAACATAGGGAGTGCACCTCCGTGAACCTGCAACAGGTCACTTGATGGAATGATAAATCCATCATATCAGCGTGACGCAAGACCCCTCCGGTGCTGCCCGGAACGATAGGCTTGAGGCCATGACTATCAATCCGGACCTGCAGGGCCGCAGCTATCCTGCCGCAGAGGTGTACGACGTCGGCCGCGAAAAAATCCGCGAGTTCGCCCGCGCCGTCAAGGCAATGCACCCAGCCCACTTCGACGTCGAGGCCGCCAAGGCCCTGGGCCACACCGACCTGGTGGCGCCGCCCACGTTCGCCATCATCATCGCCCAGCGCGCCGACGCGCAGCTGATCGAGGACCCGGAGGCCGGCATCGACTTCACCCGCGTGGTCCACGCTGACCAGCGCTTCATCCACCACCGCCCTATTTTCGCCGGGGACCGGCTCGTGGCGGAGCTGCACGTTGATGGCGTCCGCGCCATGGGCGGCGGCGCCATGATCACCACGCGCGCCGAGATCTTCGCTCTGACCGACGGCGGTACCGACTCACGCGAAGCCGTCGCCACCACCACCTCATCCATCCTCGTCCGCGGAGAGGGACAGTAACCATGAGCCCCACCTTCCACGAACTTACCGCCGGCCAGGACATCGGCAGCCGCACCGTCGAGGTCACCCGCACCGACCTGGTCAAGTACGCCGGCGCCTCCGGCGACTTCAACCCCATCCACTGGAACGAAGCCTTCGCCACCGGCGTGGAACTGCCCGGGGTCATCGCCCACGGCATGTTCACTATGGGCGCCGCCGTGCAGCTGGTGACCGACTGGGCTGGCGACCCTGCCGCCGTCGTCGACTTTCAGACCCGCTTCACGAAACCGGTCTTGGTCACCGATACCACTGGAACCGACGAGCCCGGGGCCACCATCGAGGTGAGCGGCGCCATTGGAAAGCTCGACGCCGATGCGGGCACCGCCCGTGTTGACCTCACCGTGGTTGCGGCCGGCCAGAAAGTGCTGATGAAGGCCCAGGCTGTCGTCCGCCTGTCCTGACGAGACTGTCCACTAGCCGGCCACGATTTCCCGATAGTGTGGATGGGTGACTTCCACTCTGCTCTCCCAGTTGACCACGGCCGCCGTCGGGGGTCCCGCCGGCAAGTATGTTGAGGCCCGGAGCGAGGCGGAGATCATCGACGCCGTCCGCACCGCCGACGCCGCGGGGGAGCCGCTCCTGATTATCGGGGGCGGCTCCAACCTCCTGATTTCCGACGACGGGTTCCCCGGCACGGTGGTCAGGATCGCCTCGGAGGGGTTCCTCGTCAACGCCGAGGACTCCTGCGGCGGGGTTGCCGTGGTGGTCCAGGCCGGCCATAACTGGGATGCCCTGGTGGAGCACGCCGTGCTGCACGCCTGGTCCGGCATCGAGGCACTCTCCGGCATCCCCGGCGCCACCGGTGCCACGCCCGTGCAGAACGTCGGCGCGTACGGCTCGGATGTCTCCCAGACCATCGCCGCGGTCCGCACGTGGGACCGGACCCGGAACGCTGTGCAGACTTTCACCAATTCTGAGCTGAAGTTCGGCTACCGCGACTCCATGCTGAAGCAGACCACCGTGGACGGCTCGCCGCGCTACGTGGTTCTGACAGTTGAATTCCAGCTGCCGATCGGCCGGATGAGTGCGCCCATCCGCTACGCCGAGCTGGCCCGTTCCCTCGGGGTGGAACCCGGCAAGCGCGCCTACTCCAACGACGTCCGGCGTGAAGTGCTCCGCCTGCGGGCCTCCAAGGGCATGGTGCTGGACCAGGCGGACAGGGACACCTATTCCACCGGCTCTTTCTTTACCAACCCGGTTGTTCCCCTGGAAGTGGCCGCTGGGCTCCCAGAAGCGGCACCCCGGTTTCCTGCCGGCGTCGACGGGATGGTCAAGCTCTCGGCGGCCTGGCTGATCGACGAGGCGGGGTTCGGCAAGGGCTACGGCCTGGAACCGGACAGCGCCTCGGGTGGTCGGGCCTCGCTGTCCACCAAGCACACCCTCGCCATTACCAACCGCGGCTCAGCCAGCGCCAAAGACATCGTGGCGATCGCGCGCGAGGTGCGGGACGGCGTCGTCGAACGCTTTGGCATTGAACTGCACCCTGAACCGTTGCTGATCGGGCTGACGCTCTAAGGTCAGCAGGTCAGCAGGTCAGCAGGTCGGCGTGGCGAGGGCTGAGTGCGCGTCTGAGGGGTCGGCCAGCCGGACTGCCGCCGCGGTTCCCATGACGGCGGCGGCCCATCCGTTGAGCGCCAGGAACGGGCCCATGAACAGCCAGACGAAGGCCACGGGAACTGCCGAATGCGTCGTGGCTGAGAGGACGCAGGCCATCAGGCCCGCTGTCGCGGTGCCGAACGAGAGGGCCCAGAACAGCCGGCCGCTCAGTGGCGAGATCTTCCAGTCGCGGAGGAGGTGGACATCGCCGCCCGCCCGCAGGCCGGGAAACAGGACGGCGTACCCGCCGCCCAACGACAGGAACAGCGAAGCCATCAGGAGTTCCATGCTTGGTTGGCCCGGGAATCCACCGCCCGGGACCCCGCTGGTCGATAACCCGGCCTCCGTGAACCCGGCCTCCCCGAACCCCAAGGTAGGGCCAAGTCCAATGGTCACGCCCGCCAGTACCGCGGCGGTCCCTCCCAGCATCCACTGTTTTGTTGCACGCTCGAACAACTGCCACAAACTCCCCAAAGTCATGGCTCTACCCTATCTGGACGGCATCTAGGATGAGGGGATGGCAGCGAACCGGGTGAGCGGCAAGGTCATGGGCAGGCTCCGGCTGGCCTCGCAGGGTCTGCTCGGGCCTGCACAGCCGGGCTCCGTTGCGGAGGCTGTCCGCTGGATGACGGCCACCCAGGCGCAGGACCTGCAGGCGTCACTGCTGGCCATCGGCCTCCGGGTTCCCGGGGCAGGGCTAACGGATGTCCGCGCCGCCCTCGACGATGGCAGCGTTGTCCGCTCCTGGCCGATGCGTGGCACGCTGCATCTGGTGGCTCCGGAGGATCTGCGGTGGATGCTGGACCTCACGGCCGAACGGCTTCACCGCGTGGTTGCCGGCAGGCACCGGGAACTGGACATCACGTGGGCGGACATCGAAAAGTGCCGCGACGTGGCCTTGGATCGTGTGGCCGGCGGCGGTTCGGCCAGTCGCGCCCAACTCTTCGCCATGTTTGAGGCCGCAGGGCAGCCCACCACAGGCCAGCGGGGGATCCACATCCTGGGATCGCTGTGCCGCCATGCATGGCTGGTCCAGGGTCCGCTCACGGGTAACCAGCAACTCTTCGTGGCGTTCGACCAGTGGATACCGGCTTCGCGGGCGCTCGGGCGCCAGGAGGCCATCGCCGAGTTCATGCTGCGCTACGTTCGGAGCCACGGGCCGGCCACCGTCCGGGACTTTGCCTGGTGGACCCAGCTTCCTCTGCCCGAGGTCCGGGCTGCGTTGGAGCAGATCAGGGGGCAATTGGTAGAACTCGAGTTTGGCGGCGCCAGTTACTGGTTGTCGCCGGAAGCCGAAGCACTGCTCGGCGACGGTGTGCCCGGCCAACGCTCGGTGCTCCTGCTGCCTGGCTTCGACGAGTTCCTGCTCGGCTACATGGACAGGAGCCTCGTCCTTGCGCCCCAGCATTCCGACAAGATTGTTCCCGGCGGCAACGGTGTGTTCAAAAAGACCATCGTGGTCGGGGGAGAAGTGATCGGCACGTGGGCTCGGACCGGCACCAGCAGAAGCGCCGCCGTCGTGCCCGAACTCTTCGATGACACCAGACCCCTCGGTGCCGGTGCGCAGGCCGCATTCACCAAGGCCGCCGAACGGTACCTCAACTTCCTCGACACCTGAGCCCCGCGGGCGCCTCGACCCCGCTTGAGCGGTCCGGCCCCGCTTGAGCGGTCCGGCCCCGCTTGAGCGGTCCGGCCCCGCTTGAGCGGTCCGGCCCCGCTTGAGCGGTGCTGACCAGCACCGCTTTTGCGGCCCAGGGCCGCAGAAGCCAGCCAGAAGCTGAGGCACAGCTAAGGCCGGCCGCGTAGTTGTCCACATAGCGTTGCCGGAACCTGCCGTTGTTGGGGCTTGTCCGAGAGCCTTGGACCATGAATAGCCACAAGCTGCGATTGGTCGTGGACGCTCGGTGGCCGGCGTTCCCCGTGGCCTCCACCCGACAGTTGGCCGCGGCAGGACTGGAAGAACGTGTGCTGACGGCGGCCGTTCGACGTGGAATCCTCTTGAGGCTACGCCGGGGCGCCTATGTCCGGAGCGACGACTGGAAAGCCGCCGAGCCTTGGACTAAAGACGATCTGAAAATACAGGCACATTTCTTGTCGACCGGCCGGCTCTCGCGATACAGCCATGTCAGCGCGGCCAGATTGCACAGCTGCCGGGTTTGGGACGTAGGGCCAATGGTCCACGTCACCACGGGCTATGCCAACACGAGGAAGAGCGCAGGCGGAGACGTGCGCACGCACCGGATGAACCTGCAGTCCTCGGACCTTTCAACGCTGTGGAGTCCGGACGGAAGGGAGATCCTGACCACCAGCATCGAACGAACCGTCCTGGACTGCGCCCGCATCCTGCCGCTGGAACAGGCCGCCGTGATCGGAGACCATGCACTGTGCAAGGGCGCTCGGATTGAGAGCCTGCGCCGGCTGTTGGACGAGAGCCCGGTCAAGCGAGGAAGCCGCCGGGCACTGGATCTTCTGGCCGTCCTCGATGGTCGCTCAGAATCGGTGGGGGAGACCCGGACCCGGCTGTTGCTCCGGTCTTTTGGGCTGACTATGTTCATTCCACAGTTTGAGATCCCGACCACGGGAGGCCGCTTCAGGGCGGACTTTGCGGATCCTGAGTCCCGGGTGGTCATCGAGTTTGATGGCAAGGGGAAGTACACCGATTACAAACCGACCGACGACGTGCTGCTGGCGGAGCGAAGCCGTGAGAATGCGCTGATCGAAGAGGGCTGGCTGGTACTCCGCGTTGAATGGAAGCACCTGGCCCAGCCCGGAGAACTGCGCCGGCGCCTCGCGGCCACGATGGACCGGTCCCGGATTCTGCGAGGCCACCGTCTTGCGTCTTAACGGCGGAAGCGGCCCGGACCCGCATAAGCGGTGCTGGGTAGCACCGTTCCTGCGGGGCAGGGCCGCTCAAGCCGCTGGGAGCTACAGGTTCCCGGTGGCGATGTTGAGCATGCGGCGCAGCGGCTCGGCGGCGCCCCAGAGGAGCTGGTCTCCGACGGTGAAGGCGCTGATGTATTCCGGGCCCATTTCCATCTTGCGGATACGGCCCACCGGGATCTCCAGGGTGCCGGAGGCGGCCACGGGGGTCAGGCCGGCCATGGAGTCTTCCTTGGTGTTGGGGATGACCTTGGCCCACTCGTTGTCATCGGCGAGGAGCGTCTCAATCTCGGCCACGGACAGGTCCTCGCGAAGCTTGAGCGTCAGGGCCTGGGAGTGGGAGCGCATGGCCCCGATCCGGATGCAGAGGCCGTCCATGATGATCCGGTTTTCCTCCGAGGTGCCCAGGATCTTGTTGGTCTCGACCCCGGCCTTCCACTCTTCCTTGGACTGCCCGTTGCCCAGGTCCGCGTCGATCCAGGGGATCAGCGAGCCGGCCAAGGGAACGCCGAACTGGGTGGCGTCGATGTCGGTGCGCTGGTGGGCCAGGACCTTGCGGTCGATTTCGAGGATGGCCGACGCCGGGTCGTCCAGTTCCGAGCTGACCTCCGCGTTGAGCGTGCCGAACTGGCTGAGCAGCTCGCGCATGTGCCGGGCGCCGCCGCCGGAGGCCGCCTGGTAGGTCATGGAAGTGCCCCATTCGACGAGGCCGTTCTTGAACAGGCCGCCCAGGCCCATCAGCATGCAGGATACGGTGCAGTTTCCGCCGATGAAGTCCTTGGTGCCGTTGACCAGGCCCTTGTCGATGACGTCGCGGTTGATCGGGTCCAGCACGATGATGGAGTCGTCGTTCATGCGCAGGGTGGAGGCGGCATCGATCCAGAGGCCGTCCCAGCCGCGGCCGCGCAGCTCGGTGTGGACGCGCTTGGTGTAGTCGCCGCCTTGGGCGGTGACAATGATGGGCAGCTTCGCCAGGGCGTCGACGTCGAACGCGTCCTCGAGTTTGCCTGCGCCCTCAGCAAAGGCAGGCGCGGCACCTCCTGCGTTGGACGTGGAGAAGAAAACCGGGTTGATGTTGGCGAAGTCGCCCTCGTCCTGCATGCGCTGCATCAGGACGGAGCCGACCATGCCGCGCCATCCGACCAGGCCGACGGAGGGGGTAGCTGCTGTAGTCATTCGTACAGTTTAGACTTCGGAACCGGCAGGGCGCAGTCGGTTACGTCACGGCCAAGACGTACGACGGCGGTGGGCAGCCCCTGCGTCAGTCGAACCGTCAGCTGCGGTTGTTTTCCTCCAGCACGGCAGCCTTCCGCGCCCTAATCGCGTAGAAAGCGCCGAATGCGAAGACCTGCGTCACCACAACCAACACGATGGCACCAGCGATCTTGTTGCCGCCAAGGATCATGGTCAGGCCAACAATCGCCGAGAGCAGCCCGAGCAGGGGCAGGAGCATGTACCCCAGCACAAACAGTGTTTCCGGTTTTTTCAACATCTCAGCCCTGCGTCCTGACCCATTTGGTGAACCTGTAGCGCGTCCCGTTCGCTGCCGTCAGCCATCCGTCCGGCGGGACGGCGGCGGCCGCTTCCCAGGTCTCGTCGAGCTCGGGAGCGTACGTGTCGCCGTCGGCCTCCACATCAATGGTGGTGACCACCGCGACGTTGGCGAGTTCGGTGGACTGGCGGAACACTTCGCCGCCGCCCAGGATCCACACGGTTTCGCCGCCGTCGACGAACTGGGACTCCAGGAGCGCATCATCGAGGGAAGGAACCACGACGGCGCCCTCCGCCTCGGGTGATTCGCCCCAGTTTTTCTGCCGGGTGATCACAATGTTGGTGCGTCCGGGCAAAGGACGGTACTTGTCCGGGAAGGACAGCCACGTCTTGCGGCCCATGATCACCGGGTGCCCCGTGGTGAGCCGGGTGAAGTGCTTCATGTCTTCGGGCAGGTCCCACGGCATATCGCCGTCCTTGCCGATCACGCCACCGGAGGTTTGCGCCCACACCAGGCCGACGCCGGTGACGGAACCGGCCAGCTCCTCGGTGAACGATTGCGGGTCTGCAGTGTTCTCGGTGCTCATACGGCGATCGGTGCCTTAATCGTGGGGTGGTGCTTGTAACCCACCACGTCGAAGTCTTCCAGCGTGTAGTCGAAGATCGAGGCCGGCTTCCGGATGATCTTCAGCTGCGGGTACTCATACGGCTCCCGGTCCAGCTGCTTGAGGACCTGGTCCATGTGGTTCTCGTAGATGTGGACATCACCGCCTGTCCAGACAAACTCGCCCGGTTCGAGCCCGACCTGCTGCGCAATCATGCAGGTCAACAGGGCGTACGAGGCAATGTTAAAGGGCACGCCCAGAAACATGTCGGCCGAGCGCTGGTACAGCTGGCAGGACAGTTTGCCGTCCGCCACGTAGAACTGGAAGAACGCGTGGCACGGGGGCAGCGCCATGTCCTTGAGCTCGGAGACGTTCCAGGCGGACACGATGTGCCGGCGCGAATCCGGGTTGGACTTCAGGTTCTCCACCAGCTCGGCGATCTGGTCAATGTGGCCGCCGTCAGGGGTCGGCCAGCTGCGCCACTGGACGCCGTACACGGGGCCCAGTTCGCCGTCGGCGTCGGCCCATTCGTTCCAGATGGTCACACCTTGGTCCTGCATCCACTTCACGTTCGACTCGCCCCGCAGGAACCAGAGGAGTTCAACCGCCACGGACTTGAAATGCACCCGCTTGGTGGTGATCAGCGGGAAGCTTTTGGCCAGGTCGAAGCGGATCTGGCGGCCGAAAACACTGGTGGTGCCGGTGCCCGTACGGTCGGATTTGTGCGTGCCATGGGCCAGGACATCGCGCAGGAGGTCTTCATAAGGCGTCGGGATGCTCACGGCTAAAGTCTACCTTTGGGCGTTGGGGAGGGCCGTAACGGCCGACACGGCAGGGACGGCACGAACCACGTGCGCAAAGCCGCCGGTTTTTCAGTCGTCAAAAGGTTTGAACTGTTCCACTGCCACAATGCGTTGCTTGTGGTTGGTCGCTACATGGCAGATCACGAGTTCCCCCGGGGAAAGGTACGGATCCGCATCCGGCAGGAGAGCCCGTAACCGGCCGGGCATGTGCTTGCCCAGCTGGGCCAGGACGGTGGGGAGGGCCGGCCTGTGCGTGCAGACGGCCACGGGTTGCTGCTTGTCCAGGAGGGACTCAATGACGGCACCCGTTTTCTTGGGAGTGCGGGCATGCCGGTGTTCGGTCAACGCATCGATAAGTTTGACCTTGGCCCCGGACGCCCTCAGATAGGGCGCCACCGTGGATACGCAGCGCCGCCAGGGGCTCGTAACCACACGCGGCGGCTGCCAGGCCTGCAGCAGCCGGCCGACTGCCTGTGCCTGCCGGACTCCGGTGGCCGCAAGGGGACGCTCACCCTCCGCCTTGGTCCAGGACGAGCGGGGCTTGGCCTTCGCATGCCGGACCACAATGAGCGGCCACGTGTCCAGTTGGTCGTTTTTGTGGGCGGCCCGCAAATGGTCCAAGGGGACGACGTCGGACGGGTTGGACAGCATCCCGGCAGCGGTTTGCGGGGCGCACCAGACCACCCGGTCCACCTCCTTGCCGTCCGGTACGAGCTTGGCCCCGTTGACTTTGACCGCCCAGTAGTGGACCACCTTGAGGCCGGAGGCTACGTGGTAGTGGATAGGCGGCAGCGGAATGCCCAGTGGCGCTGACAGCCCGATCTCCTCGCGCACCTCACGTGCGGCGCACTCGGGAATCGTCTCGCCGGCGTCGATCTTGCCTTTAGGCCACGACCAGTCGTCGTACTGGGGCCGGTGGATCAGGAGGACCTCAAGGCCGTTCGAGTTGATCCGCCAGGGAATGGCCCCGGCAGCAACCACCGCGACCGCTTCGCCGGGATGGTCTGTCTGGTCTGCTACGAGGATGTCGCTCGACAATGCCGGCCCTACCGCCGGCTCAAGCTACGCTGGCGGTCACGGGAGGCCAGCAGCCACGATTGGATATCCTCGAGGGGCGTTCCGTCGTCGGAAATGTGGTGGCGGTTCCACAGGCCCTGGTTGTCCAGGTGCCAGCTGGCCGTCTCCGGATCCATGTACCGGCGCAGCAGGTCAAGGACGTAGGTGATGTCGTCCGGATTGGCCAGCTGAACCAGGGCCTCCACCCTGCGGTCCAGGTTGCGGTGCATCATGTCGGCCGAGCCGATATAGACCACGTGGTCCCCGCCGTTGGCGAAGGCAAACACCCGGGAGTGCTCGAGGAAGCGGCCCAGCACGGATCGCACCGTGATGTTCTCGCTGAGGCCGGGGACTCCCGGACGCAGCGAGCAGATGCCGCGGACAATGACGTCCACCATCACGCCCGCCTGGGAGGCGCGGTAGAGCGAATCAATGATGGCCTCATCCACCATGGAGTTGACCTTGATCTGCACCCTTGCGGCCAGGCCGGCCCGGGCGTTGCGGATTTCGGTTTCGATCCGGTCGATCAGTCCGGAACGGACGGAGCGGGGAGCCACGAGCAGGCGCTTGAACGTGGACTTGGGCGCGTAGCCCGAAAGCTGGTTGAACAGCTTCGACAGATCCTCACCCACCTGCTCGTTGGCGGTCAGCAGGCCAAGATCCTCGTAGTAGCGGGCCGTGCGGGGGTGATAGTTGCCGGTACCGATGTGGCAGTAGCGGCGAAGTCCGTCCACTTCCTGCCGGACCACCAGCGACAACTTGCAGTGCGTTTTCAATCCCACAATGCCGTACACCACGTGGACGCCGGCCTGTTCGAGCTTGCGCGCCCAGGAGATGTTGGCCTGCTCATCGAACCTGGCCTTGATCTCCACCAGGGCCAGCACCTGTTTGCCTGCCTCGGCCGCGTCGATCAGGGCGTCAACAATGGGGGAGTCGCCCGAAGTCCGGTAGAGGGTCTGCTTGATTGCCTGGACCTTGGGGTCCGCTGCTGCCTGTTCCAGGAACGCCTGCACCGAGGTGGAAAACGAGTCATAGGGGTGGTGGAGCAGGATGTCGCGCCGGCGCATTGCCGAGAAAACGTTGGCGGCCTTGGATGTCTCGGACTCATTGAGGAACCGGGACGTGTGCGGCATGTGCTTCGGATAATGAAGGTCTGCACGGTCGATTCCGGCAATGACGGACAGCCCGCGGAGGTCCAGCGGAGCGGGAAGCGAATAGACCTCCGACTCCTCCACCCCGAGTTCACGGATCAGCAGCGCGCGGATGTTCGGGTTGATGTCGTTGGTGACCTCGAGGCGGACAGGCGGGCCAAAACGGCGGCGCAGCAATTCCTTCTCGAGCGCCTGCAGCAGGTTCTCGGCGTCGTCCTCTTCTACTTCCAGGTCCTCATTGCGGGTAACACGGAAGATGTGGTGTTCCAGGACCTCCATGCCGGCGAAGAGCTTGTCCAGGTGGACGGCGATGACCTCTTCGAGGGCGATGAAGCGTGCGACGCGCCCCGCAATGGCACCGGCGCGCGGACCGTCGATGGAAATCAGGCGGGGAAGCTGGTCCGGAACCTTAAGGCGGGCGAAGAGTTCCTTGTCGCTCACGGGGTTGCGCACCACCACGGCAAGGTTCAGCGACAGCCCCGAGATGTAAGGGAAGGGATGAGCCGGGTCGACGGCAAGCGGCGTCAGGATGGGGAAGACCTTTTCAGCGAACATCGCGCTGAGGTACTGCTTGGCGGCGTCGTCCAGTTCATCCCAGTGCATCAGGTGGATGTGCTCGTAGGCCAGTGCGGGCCGGATCTGTTCCGCGTAGACCTGCGCATGGCGCTGCTGGAGGCGGTGGGCCTCGTCGCCGATCTTTTCAAGGACTTCCACGGGGCTGAGGCCGGCGGGGGAGGGCACTGCGAGGCCGGTGGCGATACGCCGCTTCAGGCCGGCCACGCGGACCATGAAGAACTCGTCCAGGTTGGACGCAAAGATGGAGAGGAAGGCGACACGCTCCAACAGGTGGAGGGTCGGGTCCTCGGCCAACTCCAGGACCCGGGAGTTGAAGGCAAGCCAGCTCAGTTCACGGTCCAGGAAACGGTCGGGCCGGATGTCGCCTTCCGGCACGAGGTTGGGTGCAAACTCCGGAATGTCGATCCGGTCCTGCGTGGCGCGCGAAGCTGGCACTTCAGATGAGCCGAAGCGCGCCCGCGCCGGTGCTGGAGCACCCTCAGACGTGGCTGTTCCCGCGGGTTTCGGTTTCATGGTGTCTCCTCTTACCTGGCGCTAGATGCTGGCCCAGGGCCGGCGCGGTTCCCTACCAACCTTACAAGCAAACAGGGGCCGCGGACCCTGTAATTCAGGCCGCGGGCCTTTCGTCCGGCGAGTGGGATAACTCACCCGAAGGGCCTAAGCCGTGGTCACGGGCCCGTACTGTACGTCCATGTCCCAGCGCGTGAAACCCAGGCCGCGGTAAAGGGCGACGGCCGGGGCGTTGTCCGCGTCCGTGTACAACATGACGGCATGGAGCCCCAGGCCCTGCAAGTACCTGATCCCGGCAACGGTGAGCGCCTTGCCCAGGCCCATGCCCTGTGCGGCCGGGGTGACTCCCACCGCATACACTTCACCGATCGCCGGGTGTTCCCCGTGCCGTGGGTGGACCTTGGTCCAATGGAAGCCCAGCAGCTGGCCTTCCCCGTCCACGGCCAGCAGGAAGCCGGCGGGATCAAACCAGTCCTCGGCCATCCGGGCATCCAGGTCTGCGCGGGTCAGCGAACCCTGTTCAGGATGATGGGCGAAGGCGGCGCGGTTCGCTGCAAGCCAGCCGTCCTCATCCTGGCCGGGCACGAAGGCGCGCAGCGTGACGCCGTCAGGAAGGCCGACGTCGGGCAGTTCAGCGGTGGCGGTGGTCAGCCTCATCTTCCAGAGCTCCCTCACGGGGCCATAGCCGTAGCGGGCGGCGAGGTCCGCTGCCGCCTCATGGTTGCCGTGCGACCACGCTTTCAGGCCATCCAAACCCCGTTCGGATTTCAGGGAACCTACCAGGCGGTCCGCCACACCTTGGTTGCGGTAGCTGGGGTGGACAGCAATCTCCAGCACGCCGCTGCCGTCGGCCTCCTCAACCACAACCGCGAACCCGGCCAGGTCCTGGCCGGAGGAAGGGTCTGAGTCCTCGTCCGGGGCATAGAGGGCAAGGGTCAGGAGCGAATGTTCGGCGGAATCGCCGGCGCGGAGCGTCACCACTGTCTGCTCCGAAAGTGAAGGGTTGCCGTCGGATTCCTCGGCGGCGGTCAGGAGCCCCAGGCAATCCTTCAGTAATTGCTCGTCCACACCACCGTGGACAACGAGGACGGGCCATTTTTGCGGGTGCGCTGGACTCATGAAGCTAGGCTATACGGCCGGACCGGAACGTGCCCCGATTTGATGGGTCTCCGGCGGTTACGTATAATAAATACCTCACCCGGCAGTAAACTGGCGGGAGCGAGGGGGATCCACCAGTGGGGTGGCCTCGATACGTTCGACCCGTATGTCCTCCACGAACAGTCAAAAGCACCAGCCCCGGACCACTTGAAGTGGCCCGGGGCTGGTGCTTTAAGACGGGATGCCGGCGCTCAGGCTTCCGTCAGCTCGTCCTCCTGCTGCCGCACCAAGGTGAGGCGATAGCCCACGTTGCGGACGGTGCTGATCAGGTTTTCGTGGTCTGCGCCGAGTTTGGCCCGGAGTCGGCGGACGTGGACGTCAACGGTGCGGGTGCCGCCGTAGTAGTCATAGCCCCATACCTCGGTGAGCAGCTGCTGACGGGTGAAGACACGGCCGGGGTGCTGGGCCAGGTACTTGAGGAGTTCGAACTCCTTGAAGGTTAGGTTCAGGGGCGCGCCGTTGACGCGGGCCGTGTAGCTGGCTTCGTCGATCACGACGCCGGCTGCCCGGATCTCCGTCGGGGCGTCGTCCTGTTCGGGAACAGCCCGCGCCACCGAGAGTCTGATACGAGCTTCCACTTCGGCCGGACCGGCGGAGTCCAGCACGATGTCGTCCACAGCCCAGGCCGAGGAAACGGCAGCCATGCCGCCCTCGGTCAGGATCAGGACAAGCGGTGCGCTCAGGCCGGTGGCCTTCAGTAACTGGGTAAGTGAACGGGCGCCCACGAGGTCCTTGCGGGCATCCAGCAGCACGATGTCGCAGGGGTCAGTCTCCAGCAGGGCGGTAGGCTCAGCGGCGAGGATGTGCACGCGATGATTCAGTAATTCGAGGGCAGGCAGAATGTCCACCGATGACCCGGTGCTGTTCGTCAATAGCAGGATGTGCGACATTGTTCCTCCAAGGGGCGTCCGCGCATCTTCGGGCGACTGAACCGGGTTCTCACCGGCCGGAACCAGCTACCTGCCATGATTTGGACCGGCAAAACATCTGTCCGGCCGGCAACCGTTGCAGGAAACGTAGCTGAACTCTGAGTATACCGAACGGGGTTCCCGCGAACAGGGATTCCGCCCCTGCGGACCTTCGTTTTGCGACATATCCGAGTCATATAAGGCAGGATTGAGCCGTGGGGCAGAATGCCCTCCCGCGGAGGGGAAGCCGCCGGGTTATAGCCAGAATGGGAATGCAACGAATTGAGTGCAGTGTCGAAGCGGCGGACCGGAAGGACTGGGATCAGCGTGGGCGGGGAAGAGCAGGCTCCGGCGCGGTCACTGCGCTCGTGGGTCATTGGCCTGATTGGCGTGGCGGGGCTAGCAGCCATCATTGTTGGCACGTACGTCTCGCGGGAGGCACTGGTCGGCGTCGCGAGTGCCATTGCCTTGGCGGTAGGCGTCGGGTGGCCCCACTTCCTGCGCATTCCGGCGAAGAAAACGCTCGCCACTGTCATTGCCCTTCCTGGCGTGGGATCCGCAATTGCCGCCGGCTTGGTTCCGGCCCCGGGTTTCCTGGACTGGACACCCGCCTTCATGGCGCTGGGAATGATGGCCGTCTTTGTGGTGCAGCTCATCCGTGGCACCGGGCAGGCCCAGCGGCTGGAATCCACGCTGGGCTGCTGCGTCGGGGTGCTCCTGTCCTGCCTCGGCGCCGGATGGATTGCCAGCGCCCGCTTCAATGGGGTCCGCGAGATGATCCTGGTGGCAGCCATCAGTGCCGCCGTTGCCCTGTTTGCCGGGCTGATCCGCTGGCCGGACAGGGTGGTTGCTCCCCTCGGCATCGTCCTGGCGGGACTTGCCGGACCGCTCGCAGGGCTGGTCTTCTCCGACCTGGCTGTACTCCCCGCCGCGATCTTCGGCGTGGTGGTTGGCGCCGTCCTGGTCAGTTTCCGCCGCCTTGTCACACTTCGCGGGGCTCCGCTGAATCTCGCCGCGGCCCTTAGCATGGGTCTGGCACCTGTGTCCGCTGTGGGTTCCCTTGCCTACTTCATAGACAAACTACTCATCTACTAACGGTTAGGATGGCATCATGTCCGTACTTGCATTTGAAATCTTCTTCCTTGTCCTGCTCGGCGTCGCCAGCCTTTCCATGGCCTGGTTTGCCGGTTTTGTGGTTTACCGCCTTTTCAAAGGCCAGAAGTAAAACCGTCCCTTCCGTGAGCGATTTCCTGAGGAATTGTTGTGCCGATTGAGATTCCTACAGATCTGACACCGGAACTTGTTCCGCTTTCCTGGCTCATTGGTGAGTGGGAGGGCAGCGGCCGGCTCGGCAGCGGGGACGAGGATTCGGAGCACTTCGTCCAGCACGTCTCCTTCACCCACAACGGCCTGCCGTACCTGCAGTACCGTGCGGAGAGCTGGTTGACGGACGACGACGGAACGCGCCTTCGGCCGCTCACGGTAGAGACCGGTTTCTGGGCGCTTGAGCGCAAACAATTGGACGCCGACGGCGGCCCGGGCCTGGTTCCGGCCGACATCGTTCCGGCGCTCAAGAGCGCCGACGAGGTCGAGGCCCTGCGCAACAAGGACGGCGGCTTCGACATCTCCGTGTCCATCGCGCATCCCGGTGGTATCTCGGAGCTGTACTACGGGCAGATCAAGGGCCCGCAGATCCAGCTCTCCACCGATATGGTGATGCGCGGAAGCCACTCGAAGGAGTACAGCGCCGCCACGCGCATCTTCGGCCTGGTGGACGGCAACCTGCTCTGGCGCTGGGACGTCGCCGCCGGTGGGACCGCAAAGCCCGGCAGCGGGCTTGAAGCGCACGCTTCCGCGTTCCTGAAGAAAGTCTCCTGACACGCCCCCTGGTTCACGGACCATCAGTAGACTTGGCTTCTACAGCCCAGTCCGCACGGGTCAGCCTGTGCCTGTGAATCAGGGAGCATCATGGCGGCACCGCAGAACACCACCGACTACAGCGACCTGAAGGCACTGTTCTTCAACGGGACGCTGAAGAGGTCCCCGGAAACCAGCAACACCGAGGGCCTCATTGAGGTCAGCCGCCGCATCATGGAAAAGCAGGGCGTGAGCACGCGGGTGATCCGGACTGTGGATCACGATATCGCCAGCGGCGTGTATCCGGACATGACTGAGCACGGCTGGACAACCGACGAGTGGCCGGCACTGTACCCGGCTGTCGAAGAAGCCGACATCGTGGTGGTGGCCGGTCCCATCTGGCTCGGCGACAACTCCTCGCAGACCAAGAAGCTCATTGAGCGGCTCTACGCCCACTCGGGCCAACTCAACAGCAAAGGGCAGTGGGTGTTCTACCCGAAGGTTGGCGGCTGCCTCATCACCGGGAACGAAGACGGCATCAAGCACTGCTCCATGAACGTCCTCTACAGCCTGCAGCACATCGGCTTCTCCATCCCGCCCCAGGCGGACGCCGGCTGGATCGGACCCGTGGGTCCCGGACCGAGCTACCTGGACGAGGGTAGCGGCGGCCCCGAGTCCGACTTTACGAACCGCAACACCACCTTCATGACCTGGAACCTGCTGCATCTTGCCCGGCTGCTCAAGGACGCCGGCGGGATTCCCGCCTACGGGAACCTTCCTGAAGAGTGGAAAGCCGGTACACGATTCGATTTCGAAAACCCGGAGTACCGCTAACCCGGCCGGAATACCCACTGACCCAAGGACGTTGCCCCAAGTATGACTACCCCCAGCCCACTCCTGTCGCGCCCTGCCGCCGTCGAGGCCGCCGGCGCGGACGCCGGCGTCGCAGCCCACTACGGTGAGCCGCTGCGCGAGCAGCGCGCGCTCGCCGCCGGAACCGCCGTCGTCGACCTTTCCCATCGCGGCGTGGTGACCGTCAGCGGTCCGGACCGCCTGACGTGGCTGAACACGCTGTCCTCACAACAGGTCACCGGCCTGCAGCCGCGGGAATCCAGTGAGCTGCTCCTGCTGAGCATCCAGGGCCGGATCGAGTTTGACGCCCGGGTGGTGGACGACGGCGGGACCACCTGGCTGATTGTTGAGGCCGCCGAAGCTGCCCCGCTGGCTGAGTGGCTGAACAAGATGAAGTTCATGCTCCGGGTGGAAATCTGCGATGTCTCCGGCGACTGGGCAGTGCTCGGGTCCACCAAGGACGTAGCGGACTGGTCCGGGCTGCTCGCCTGGCGCGACCCGTGGCCGCACGTGGGCGCCGGCGGGTACTCCTACTCGGTGGTTCCGGAGGAAGGGCACCCCGGGCTGGAACGGCCGTGGATTGAGTACCTGGTGCCGGCCGCCGAACTCGAACAGACGGTGGGGGACCGCCCGCTGGCCGGGATGCTGGCCGCAGAAGCCCTCCGCATTGCCGCCTGGCGCCCCCGGCTGGGCGCTGAAACCGACGACAAAACCATTCCGCACGAACTGGACCTCCTCCGCACCGCCGTCCACCTGGCCAAGGGCTGCTACAAGGGCCAGGAGACCATCGCACGGGTGCACAACCTGGGCCACCCGCCGCGCCGCCTGGTGTTCCTGCAACTGGACGGGTCCCAGCACACCATGCCTGCGCCGGGCAGCCAGGTCCTGCTCGGCGAGCGCAAAGTAGGCACAGTCACCTCCGTGGCGCAGCACTACGAAATGGGTCCGATTGCCCTGGCGGTCATCAAGCGTTCCGTGTCGCCGGACGAAATACTGACCGTGCTGGACGGCGAGGAACCCTACACCGCCGCCCAGGAAGTAATTGTTGCCCCCGACGCCGGCCAGGTAGTCGGGCGCCAGACAGGATTCCTCAGGGGGACCCGCTAATGACCGAAAACGTTGCGCCCGACGCGGAAACCCTAGCGTTGGCAGAGAAACTCTTCCAGGCCGCCCGGGACGGGGACACGGCGCTGCTGGGCGCGTACCTGGATGCCGGCGCCCCGGCTGCCATGACCAACGCTGCCGGGGACTCCCTCCTGATGCTGGCCGCCTACCATGGCCACGCCGAGACGGCGCAGCTGATCCTCCGCCACGGGGCCGAGGCAGACACGGCAAACGACCGCGGCCAGACGCCGCTGGCCGGGGCCGCCTTCAAGGGGTACACGGACGTCGCCAAAGTCCTGCTGGAGGCCGGTGCAGATCCGGACGCCGGCACACCCTCAGCACGCGCGGCGGCGCAGATGTTCGCCCGCACGGAAATCCTCAACCTCCTGGAAAGCTGACCTTTGGAAAATGTAGCAAGGCCGTGGCCGGCCCTCTGGTCGCTCGTGATCGGGTTCTTTATGATCCTGATCGATACCACCATCGTCTCCGTGGCCAATCCCAGGATCATGGAAGGCCTCAGTGCGGACATCAATTCCGTCATCTGGGTGACCAGCGCGTACCTTCTCGCGTACGCCGTCCCGCTGCTCATCACGGGCAGGTTGGGCGACCGTTTCGGACCTAAGAAGCTCTACCTTTCAGGGCTTGTAGTCTTCACCCTCGCGTCGTTGTGGTGTGGCCTGTCGGGTGACATCGGTACCCTCATCATGGCCCGCGTTCTGCAGGGCTTCGGTGCGGCCGTGATGACGCCGCAAACCATGGCAGTAATCACCCGGATCTTTCCGCCGGACCGCCGCGGCGCAGCGATGGGAATCTGGGGAGCAACCGCCGGGGTGGCCACCCTGGTGGGGCCCATCCTGGGCGGCGTCCTGGTGGACGGCCTCGGCTGGGAGTGGATCTTCTTCATCAACATTCCGGTGGGTGTCGTCGGGTTCATCCTTGCGTGGCGGTTCGTTCCGTCGCTGAGCACGCACCCGCATAAATTCGACATCCCCGGCGTGCTGCTCAGCGCCGCCGGCCTCTTCCTGCTTGTTTTCGGCATCCAGGAGGGCGAGACCTACAACTGGGGGACCATCACCGGGCCCATCACGGTGTGGGGACTCATCATTGCCGGCATCGCCGTCCTGGTGGTGTTCGTTCTGTGGCAGCGCTTCAACAAGGGTGAGCCGCTACTGCCTCTGGGACTCTTCAGCGATCGCAATTTCTCGCTCGCGAATATCGGCATCACCACCGTGGGTTTCACGGTCACAGCCTTTAGCCTGCCCCTGATTTTCTATTACCAGGTGGTCCGCGGCCTGACACCCACCCAGTCCGCGCTGATGATGGTTCCCATGGCCGTGATTTCCGGCGGTCTTGCCCCGGTGGTGGGCAAGATCATTGACCGCGTCAATCCTAAGTACATCACCGCCGCAGGCCTGGTCCTGATGTCCGTGGCGCTCTTCTGGAACTCGGCACTGATGCATCCGGATACCCCCATCTGGCTGTTCCTCCTGCCAAGCGCCGTGCTGGGGTTCGCCAACGCCGGCATCTGGGCCCCTATGAGCACAACGGCCACCCGGAACCTCCCGCCGCGCCAGGCGGGTGCCGGGTCAGGCGTCTACAACACCACCCGGCAGATCGGCGCGGTGCTGGGCAGTGCCGCCATCGCAGTGCTGATTCAGGCGAGGCTTGCGGCCGAACTGCCTCCTGCACCCGGCGGCGCGGGCGGCGCGGGTCCCATGTCGTTCGGGGGGACCCTGCCTGAGGCCCTGCATGAAGGATTCTCGACGGCGATGGGCCAGTCCATCATGCTGCCGGCTGCAGTGATCCTGCTCGGGGCGGCCGTTGCCCTGTTCTTCGCCAAGCCAAAAGCCGTTAACGGTTGGGGTGCAGGGGCGGCCCGTGCGGCGGCCGGGGAAGCCGCGGAAGACGCTGCCCGGCCCGCGTAGCGGGACCCTCAGCCCAGCTGCACGCTGGTATGGATGCCGCCCGCGGTCAGGCCGAGTTGGCGGGCCAGGGCTACTGCGCCGGTGTTGCTGACTTCGGCCCGCCACTGGACAGTCAGGCCGGCAGCAAGTGCCTCGTGGGCGGCGATCGAGGCGGCCAGGGAACCCAGCCCGCGGCGCCGCCACTCGGGGTCCACCAGAACTCCCAAGTGGCCCAGCAGGCCCTCCCATTCGGCGTACGCACCGCACGCCACGGGGACCCGCCGGCCGTCCACCTCGTGCACGATCGTGTAACGGTTTTCAAGCTCGGACAGGCCCACTTCGTTGACGTCATCCGGCGGGCAAAGCCCTTCCAGTTCGATCGCCTCGGGGTTGCCATGGGACACCGTCAGCTCTTCGGACGGCTGGCGGAGCGGTAGGTCATCGGCGAAGAACAGCGCCGCAGCCCCCAGACCATGTCCCCCGTGGGAGCGTGTCAGGGTCAGAAGGGTCACGTGCTGGGCCATCTCGTCATCCGGGATGCCGGCGGCGGCCTCAATCAGCCATTGGGGACCCACCAAGGCGGAGCTGCCAAACAGCCTGACGAACTCCACCGTCCTGGCCGCTTCGTCGGCCCGGACCACACGCTCCCCGGAAGTCAGGGATCTACCGAAAGCGTCGTCGTCGAGCCCCAGGTGCCGGGCCCAAGCGAGCTGGATGATGGCGGCGGAACCGGGGTCAAGAGTCATATCCCCAGCCTAGGGGGAGTGCGTGGCTCAGCCGAACAGGACCGCGGCCTCGTCGTACCGGTTCTGCGGGACGGTTTTGAGCTGGCCCAGGGCCTTCTCGAAGCCGACGTGCTCGATGTCGGTGCCCTTGAGCGCCACCATGGTCCCCCAGTAACCTTCCACCACCGAGTCGATGGCGGCCATGCCCAGCCGGGTGGCCAGGACGCGGTCGAAGGCGGACGGCACTCCGCCGCGCTGGATGTGACCCAGGATCGTTGCCCTGGTTTCAATGCCGGTGCGGGCCTCCAGTTCGGGGGCGAGCTGGTCCGCGATGCCGCCCAGGCGGGGCCGTCCGAAGGTGTCCAGGCCGCGCTCGGAGTGGGGGGATTCCATGTGCTCCGGAACGAAGCCCTCCGCCACCACCACCAGCGGCGCGCGGCCGCGGTCGTGGGCTTCCTGCACCCACTCGGTGATCTGCTCGATGCTGACCTTCTGCTCCGGGATGAGGATGGCGTGGGCGCCGGCGGCCATGCCCGCGTGCAGGGCGATCCAGCCCACGTGCCGGCCCATGACCTCGGCGATCATGCAGCGGTGGTGGGATTCGCCGGTGGTGCGGAGGCGGTCGATTGCCTCGGTGGCAATCTGGACGGCGGTGTCAAAGCCGAAGGTGTAGTCCGTGGCGTCGAGGTCGTTGTCCACGGTTTTGGGGACGCCCACGATCTTCAGTCCTGCGTCGGTGAGGCGCTTCGCAGCTGCCAGGGTCCCTTCGCCGCCGATCGCGATGATGGCGTCGATGCCGAGCCGGTCCATGTGGGCCTTGATGACTTCGGGGCCGCCGCCGTTTTCGAACGGGTTGGTGCGGGACGTGCCCAGGATGGTGCCGCCCTGCTTGGCGATGCCGCGGACCATGGTGCGGGGGATGTCGATGATGTCGCCTTCAACCACACCGCGCCAGCCATCCAGGAAGCCTACGAATTCGTGCCCGTGGATGGCGATGCCCTTGAGGACCGCTCCGCGGATCACGGCGTTCAGTCCCGGGCAGTCCCCACCGCTGGTGAGAATTCCAATTTTCATGTCTCTGCTCAAATCCTGGTGTGAAGGGGGTAACGGGCAGAGCGCCACGCTGAGCTCACCTAGATTGTAGTCGGCAGTGTGCGTTACGACACAAACCGGTTACAAAGGGCACCCGGCTCGCGAGTCAGCACAAGGCCCCGCTCCGGAGGAGGTTCTCCGGACCGGGGGCCTATGTCTGCCGGTCCTGCCTGCCTGGTGCCGGGATCAGCTAATGGAGCGGCGGTCCAGGAAGTTCTGCAGGGGGATGGAGTTGCGCTGGTCAGGGAGGACGAGCCACGCCGCGAGATAGAACACGACGGCGGGACCTGGCAGGAGGCAGAAGACCAGGAAGGCGATCCGCACAAAGGCTGCATCCACATTGAGCTTGGCTGCGATGCCGCCGCATACGCCTCCCACCCAGCGTTCGGGACCGCGTTTCAGGCCGAAGCCCCTGACGATGCTAAAGAACTTGTCCATGATTCAAGACTTCCCTGTTGTGGGTTGGTTGTCACGTTTCCGGGCTGAGAGCAGGCCGCCGATGACGAGTGCCGCGCCGGCCCCGATCATGAGCCCGATCAGCACATAGGTGCCGTTCAGAGTCACGATACCCAGCTGCGCAACGATAATGAGGGCTGCCAGCGCCAGGACGATGAGGCTCCAGACGATGGTGCCGACGCGGGCGGATGGCTGCTGCGGTGCGTCGGTTCCGGAGGGGGTTCCCGGCGTCGTGCTTTCCGACTTGTCTGAATCCGGTGCCGGATCAAAGCTGCTCATGTCAGTTTCCTTCCTGAATCGTGATGTTGCTGAAGGTGCCGTCAATCTGCACGATCAGGCTGGCACCGCTTTTGTCGGTGTTGTACTTACTCTCGCGGGTGGTTATGCCGCTGCGGCTGTCGGCGCCTTCGTGGATGTTGCCCATGGTCATGTCGGCCCTGACCGTCACGGGGACGTTCGCGGGGATCACGACCGTGACGTTGCTGGCTGTGACGTCAAGGGGAACCACGACGTCGGACGTCAAGGGGGCGCTGACGTTCAGGTCGGTGAGGTCAAGAGTCCCGCGGCCTGCGGTGACGTTGAAGCCGTCCCGGGCCTGTTGGATGCTTACTGGCGTCCAGCTGACATCAGTGAAGCGGACCCTGTCCCCGTTGCCCACCACGTTGTAGATACCGCCTGTGATCAGGGCTACCACTGCGAAAAGGCTGAGAATGCCTGCCGTCTTGCCGCGGAGGCCGGCAATGAGGATGCCGAGGCCCACCACGGCTGCGCCGCTGGCCCAGACGACGGCGTTGGGGGATTGGCCGAGGTCGATGACGTTGAAGGCGTCGAGGGCCTTCAGGCCGCCGCCCACCAGGAGCGCTACGCCCGCGGTGACCGCGACGGCGGGAGCGCCGGGGCCGGAGGGACGGGGCCGGGGCGCCTGGGCGGGGCCTTGTGCCTGATAGCCGCCGCCGTAGGTACCACCGCCGGAGTTGCCGCCGTCGTAATTTCTTCCCCCGGAGCTCCCGCCTCCGTAGCTCCCGCCATAGTTGTCGCCGCCGGGGAAGGTAGCGCCGGTGGAGCCTGCGGACGGCGTCGGGGTGTAGGCCGTAGTTGCGGCGGAGCCGGTATCCGTCCCGGCATAGGGAGGGGTGTACGGGGTCGCGGGGTACTGCGGGGCATAGGGCGCCGCGAAGGCGGCATTACCGCCGGGGCCGGCAGGCCGGGGAGTGGCGTTCATGGGAGTTCCGTTCCGGGCTTTGTTCCGTTGGGTGAGGTAGTAGATGAGGTAGATGGCGCCGCCCACCCAGAAGACGGTCCAGAGGAATCCGCCGAAACCGTTGTGGCTCCAGCCCCAGAATCCGCCGCCGAGGCCGGTGAGTCCGAGCACCGTGGTGATCAGCGCGCCGGTCATGCCGCTTGACCAGCGGCCGGCACCGGCCTCCTGGACGTGGATGCGCCCGTCGGGCTCGGGCAGGAGGGCCCAGGCCAGCCCGTAGAGCAGGACGCCGATTCCGGCGAAGAGGGTCAGGACGATGAAGATGCCGCGGACGATCAGGGGGTCGATGCCCATCCGGTGTGCGATGCCGCTGGCGACGCCGCCGATCCACCGGTCGCGTCCGCGGTAGATGCCGTGGCTGCGGATCCAGGGAAAGAAGTCAGTTGGCTGGCCGGGCGCCTGCGGGCCGGCGTGCTGGCCTGCGGCCGGGGGCGGCGGCAGGAGGGGTTCGGTGGGCTGGCCCTGTCCGCGGGGCGGGAGGGGCTCGGTGGGCTGGTTCTGACCGTCTGGTGGGACCGGTTCGGTGGGCTGGCCGTCGTCGGGGGTAGGGGTCTGCGAGTTCATACTTCGATCCTGCCGTGGGCAGCAGCTGGGCTCTACTGGGGAACACCCTGACTCGTCCCTGAGTCACCCCCGGTTCCGGCCCCAAACCGGGCCCGGGTGACCCTGATCCGTGTTTGGATTGACTCATGACCACAGCATTTACCCGCCCGCCGCTGGTCCGCAGCACCGACCGCGTCATCGCGGGTGTGTGCGCGGGCCTCGCGGAGCATCTGGGCTGGCCGGTGCGAAACGTCAGGATCGGCATGGCGCTCGCAACACTCGCCGGCGGGGCAGGGCTCGCTTTCTACGCGTGGCTGTGGATCATGGTCCCCACCGCGGACGAAAGCGCCCGGCGCAACGCGCGGCGGCCGGTGTCGCCCATTGCCCCGGCAGTGAGCCTCATGCCCGCGCCCGCAACGGCGTCGCACTTCACCGGCCGTGCGCCGTCGGCGCCGGTGTGGGGAATGCCCGACGCCGGTGCTTCCGCGCCGGGGGTGCCTTCCAGCGCGGACGCGGAGGGTACTTTCCCGGGCGCCGCTGCCCTGCCCGTGGCTGTCCCGCCCGTGGCTGTCCCGCCCGTCGCTGGAGACGGTGGTGCCGGCAATCCGCCGTGGTTCAGCGTCCGCGGAGTGCGCTATGGCAAGGAGATCCTGCTGGGAGCCGGTCTCCTGCTGGTGGCGGGCATCATGATCGCGCAGCTCCTGGGCGTGGACGTGCCGCTGGGGACCCTCATCCCCGCGGCCGCCGTGCTTGGCGGTGCCGCCATCGCCTGGATGCAGCTCGACGAAAGCCGGCGCGCGGGGCTGGTGGACAAAACCAAGGCAGATCAGGCCGGTGGCTGGGGACGCCTCGCTGCCGGCCTGGCGCTGGTGGTGGCCGGTGTACTGGTGATGGTGTCCGGCTCGGGATCCTGGGAGCAGACCTGGCTGGCGCTGCTGGCATCGGTGGCGGTCCTGGGCGGCGTGGTGCTGGTGCTGCTGCCGTGGGGGCTGAAGTTCTGGCGGGACTTGGAAGCGGAGCGCTCGGGCAGGATCCGCGAAACGGAGCGGGCCGAGATCGCGGCACACCTGCACGATTCCGTGCTGCAGACCCTTGCGCTGATCCAGCGGCGCGCCGCCAATGAGCACGACGTGGTCCGCCTGGCCAGGGCACAGGAGCGTGAACTGCGGGGCTGGCTCTTCCATGACCCGGGCAAGGAAACCGGCCAGCTTTCGGACCGGATCAAGGCTACAGCCGCCGAAGTGGAGGATGCCCTGGGCAACGCCGTGGAGGTGGTCAGCGTGGGGGACACCGCCATGACAGAAGCCCACGAAGCCTTGGTCCAGGCCAGCCGGGAGGCGATGCTGAACGCGTCCCGGCACGGCGGCGGAACCGTCTCCGTCTACCTGGAGGTCTCGGATGGCCGCGCCGAAGTTTTTGTCAAGGACCGTGGCCCCGGCTTTGACCTGAATGAGGTGCCTGAGGACCGGCTGGGCGTCCGGGAATCCATCATCGGACGCATGAAGCGCCACGGGGGGACAGCCGCCATCACCAGCACCCCTGACGGAACCGAGGTGCGGTTGGGCCTGCCGGCGCGCCATCCGGATAACGCAGAAGGAAGATTATGAACAACGCACAAGGCGCCGGACCCGGCCGCCCCGCACAGTCCGTCCGCGTAGCGATCGTGGACGACCACGCCATTTTCCGGTCCGGCCTCAAAGCCGACCTCGACGCCCGCATCCAGGTGGTGGGCGAAGCGGCCACCGTGGAGCAGGCCATTGCGGTGATCGCCCAGGAACAGCCCGAAGTGGTGCTGCTGGACGTACACCTGCCAGGCGGCCTGGGCGGCGGCGGACGCGAAGTCATCGCAGGCTCCGCAGCGCTCCTCGGGACCACCAAGTTCCTGGCGCTCAGCGTCTCGGACGCGGCCGAGGACGTGGTGGCAGTCATCCGGGCCGGCGCCCGGGGTTATGTCACCAAGACCATTTCCGGCGCTGAAATCACCGACGCCGTGTTCCGGGTGGCGGGCGGCGACGCAGTGTTTTCGCCCCGGCTGGCCGGCTTCGTGCTGGACGCCTTCGGGACGGCCCCTGCCGACATCGCCGACGACGAACTCGACAGGCTGTCCGCCCGCGAGCTGGAAGTAATGCGCCTGATCGCGCGAGGTTACAGCTACAAGGAAGTGGCCAAGGAGCTGTTCATCAGCATTAAGACCGTGGAAACCCACGTGTCCGCGGTGCTGCGCAAGCTCCAGCTTTCAAGCCGGCACGAGCTCACCAAGTGGGCCGCGGAGCGCCGCCTCCTCTGACCCCACGCCCCGCCAACCCCGGGACGTTCTCTCACTTAACGTGGGTTTTTCCCCAACGCTCTCTCACTTAATGTGGCTTGAACGCAATCGCTCTCTCACTTTCGTAAAGAAAGTGAGAGAGCGATTGCGTTTTACCTGCGTTAAGTGAGAGAGCGTTCTACTTGGCTTTGCCGAGGAAGTCCTGGAGCCGGGCGACGCCGGTGGCCAGGTCATCGTCGCCCAGGGCGTAGGAGAGCCGGAGGAACCCGGAGGGGCCAAACGCCTCACCCGGAACCACAGCTACCTCGACCTCGTCGAGGATCAAAGCAGCAAGCTCGGCGGAGGTCGACGGCGTCGCGGTGCCTGCCGCCGTCGGGAATTCCTTCCCGAGCAGCCCGCGGACGTCCGCATACACGTAGAAGGCGCCCTTCGGCGTCGGGCATTCCACCCCGTCGATGGCGTTCAGGCCGGCGACGATTGCCTTGCGGCGGCGGTCAAAGGCCACCTTCATCTCGTCGACGGCGGTCAGCGGCCCGGAAACGGCGGCCAGGGCGGCGATCTGCATGATGTTGGAGACGTTCGAGGTTGCGTGGGACTGCAGGTTGGTGGCGGCCTTGATGACGTCGGCCGGCCCGATCATCCAGCCGACCCGCCAGCCGGTCATCGCATAGGTCTTGGCCACGCCGTTGAGGATGACCACTCTGTCGCCGAGTTCCGGGGCTGCGGTGGCGATGGACGTGAACGGGACGCCGTCGTAGGTCAGGTGCTCGTAGATCTCGTCGGTGACCACCCAGAGGCCCTTGGACGCGGCCCATTTGCCGATTTCGGCGACCTGCTCGGGGGAGTACACCGCGCCGGTGGGGTTGGACGGCGAAACAAAGAGCAGGATTTTGGACTTCTCCGTGAGTGCCGTCTCCAGCTGCTCAACGGTGACAAGGTAGTCCTGCTCGGGGCCGGCGAAGACCTCTACGGGAACGCCGCCGGCGAGCCGGATGGCCTCCGGGTACGTGGTCCAGAACGGGGTGGGCACAATCACTTCATCACCCGGATCCACCAACGTGGCGAAGGTGTTGTACACGGCCTGCTTGCCGCCGTTGGTCACCAGTACCTGGGACGGGTCAACGGTGTAGCCCGAATCGCGCAGGGTCTTTTCCGCAATGGCCTTCTTCAGCTCGGGCAGGCCGGCGGCGGGTGAGTAGCGGTGGTACTTGGGCTGGCTGGCTGCCTCAATGGAGGCCTTCACGATGTAGTCCGGGGTGGGGAAGTCCGGTTCGCCCGCACCGAAGCCAATGACCGGCCGGCCGGCTGCCTTCAGCGCCTTGGCCTTGGCGTCAACAGCCAGGGTTGCGGATTCGGCAATGGCGGATATGCGCTTGGAAACGCGGGCGGAAGACATGGCGGGTCCGTTCTTCGCTTGCAGCCCGAAGGCTGAATGGTGGAATTCGACGAGATCTACTCTATGCTGTTCACCGGATCGTTCGGATTGTCGGCGTGGATGTGACTGCAGGCCAGGGGCACCCACGAGGGCGGCACGGATGTCCGGAACGAGGCTGGTTCGACGTAAGCGAAGTTCTTGCGTAGACTTGTTCTCCGGTGTTGAAACACGGATGATGGCGTGCGCCCCAGTGAAAACTGGCAGTCGCGGCAGGATCTCGTTTTCCTCCCAAAGGGTAGTGGCGCAATTGGTAGCGCAGCGGTCTCCAAAACCGCAGGTTGCAGGTTCGAGTCCTGTCTGCCCTGCGCAAGCTGTTCCGGCGTAAAGGCGGAGCACGCGCAGTAACCATGGTTCTGATCTGGACCGGGTAATCCAACATTGCAAAGATGAGCGAGGACCAGGTGACCGAAACAGCTGCCAGCAGCTCCAAGGGCCGCCCAGCTAAGAAGGACGCCAAGGCAAACTTCTTCGCTCGTATTGCACTCTTCGTCCGCCAGGTCATCGGCGAGCTGAAGAAGGTTGTTGCACCAACCCGCAAGGAACTGATCAATTACACGCTCGTGGTGCTGGTGTTCGTGGCCATCATGATGGTCATCGTCAGCCTGCTCGATCTCGGTTTTGGAACTGCGGTCAGCTGGGTCTTTGGCGGGATCGCTCCCGGGGACCGCTAAGGCGCACCAACCGCAGGCCACGTGGCACCGACCGGGTAACCGGTAAGAATCCACGGGGTGTGCGGAATTGAGCCATTTAAATAGGCATGTTAGGCAATGAGGAAGCAGGAGACCAAGTGTCTGAGCAGGAGCTCGAGGTAACCGAGACTGAGCTGGAAGAGTCCACGGACAACACGGCGGCCCCCACGGTCGAAGCCAGTGAAGAGTCCGAGGTTGAGTCCGCTGCGCCCGAATCTGCCGACGCTGACGACGATTCCGACGCCGATACGGTAGTTGCGGAAGATGCCGCTGACGAGGATTCCGATTCAGAAGGCGACGCCGAAGAAGGCGAGGACGCCGAGGCAGACGCCCTGGCAGCTGCAGCCGCCAAGGCCGACGTCGATCCCGCCGACGAATTCAAAGCCAAGCTGCGCCGCCAGGAGGGTGACTGGTACGTCATCCACTCCTACGCCGGTTACGAAAACCGCGTCAAGGCCAACCTTGAGACCCGCATCCAGACCCTGGACATGGAAGATTACATCTTCGAAATCCAGGTTCCCATGGAAGAAGTCGTGGAAATCAAGAACGCACAGCGCAAGGTCATCAACCGCGTCCGGATCCCCGGCTACGTCCTGGTCCGCATGGACCTGACGGATGCCTCCTGGGGCGCCGTCCGCCACACTCCCGGCGTCACCGGCTTCGTGGGCAACGCCCACAACCCGGTTCCGCTGCGCCTCGACGAAGTATTCTCCATGCTCGCGCCGGTCTTCGAAGAAGAACAGGCCGAAAAGGGCAAGCCCGTCAATAAGCAGTCGCAGGCCCCCGTTGATGTCGACTTCGAGGTCGGCGAGTCGGTCATCGTCAAGGAAGGCCCGTTCGAGACCCTCCCCGCCACGATCTCCGAGATCAAGGTCGAATCCCAGACTCTCGTGGTCCTCGTGTCCATCTTCGAACGTGAGACCCCTGTCACCCTGGCGTTCAACCAGGTCAGCAAGATCTAGCAACCCCCACAGATTTCGTTCCGGACTGCCCGCTTAGCAGCCCCGGAACGGCCGGCCGCCTCGCCATGGCGGCCAACAACCTGAGGCACGCTCCTGTGTCCCAGGAAGATATTGAGAGAAGGACCTTACATTGGCTCCCAAGAAGAAGGTCACCGGCCTCATCAAGCTGCAGATCCAGGCAGGCGCCGCTAACCCGGCTCCGCCGATCGGTCCTGCGCTTGGCCAGCACGGTGTCAACATCATGGAATTCTGCAAGGCGTACAACGCTGCCACAGAAGCCCAGCGCGGAAACGTCATCCCCGTGGAAATCACGGTCTACGAAGACCGTTCCTTCACGTTCATCACCAAGACCCCGCCGGCTGCAGAGCTCATCAAGAAGGCTGCAGGCGTTGCCAAGGGTTCACCCACCCCGCACACCGTCAAGGTTGCAAAGCTGACCCAGGCCCAGGTCAACGAGATCGCCACCACCAAGATGGAAGACCTCAACGCCACGAGCCTCGAAGGCGCAGCGAAGATCATCGCCGGCACCGCCCGCTCCATGGGTATCACCGTAGAAGGCTAGTCAGCTTCCGCCACCCACACTCGGGCAATTGACGACGACGGGCGGCACCGCCGGGGAACCGGCACCACCGAAATTGAAATGTTGGGAACCGGGCACGGATTTCGAGCCCGCTCACCAACTGTGGCAGGGCCCAGCGCGGTCCGCAGACCACAACTGCACAAGGAGAAATAAGCAGCATGGCAAAGCGCAGCAAAGCATATGAGGCAGCAGCCGCCAAGATCGACGCGGAAAAGTTCTACGCGCCGTTCGAGGCAGTAACGCTCGCCAAGGACACCAACCCGTCCAAGTTCGACGCCACCGTTGAGGTTGCCTTCCGCCTGGGCGTTGACCCTCGCAAGGCTGACCAGATGGTCCGCGGCACGGTCAACCTGCCCCACGGCACCGGCAAGGTCTCCCGCGTCCTGGTTTTCGCAACGGGCGACAAGGCTGAAGCAGCAATCGCTGCCGGCGCCGACTTCGTTGGTTCCGATGACCTGATCGAAAAGATCCAGGGCGGCTGGACCGACTTCGACGCAGCCGTTGCCACCCCTGACCTCATGGGCAAGGTTGGCCGCCTCGGTAAGGTCCTGGGTCCGCGTAACCTGATGCCGAACCCGAAGACCGGCACCGTTACCGCTGACGTCGCCAAGGCTGTCAACGACATCAAGGGCGGCAAGATCGACTTCCGCGTCGACAAGCACTCGAACCTGCACTTCATCATCGGCAAGGTTTCCTTCGACGCCATCAAGCTGGCCGAGAACTACGCAGCAGCACTGGAAGAGGTCCTTCGCCTGAAGCCGTCCGCTTCCAAGGGCCGCTACATCCAGAAGGCCACCGTGGCCACCACGTTCGGTCCCGGCATCTCCGTTGACCCGAACGTCACGAAGGTCCTGACCGAGGTCTAATCCTCAACAGCGACTCCGCCGGACCTGTCCGGCACACCAAGGACCGCCCGGCGAAATGCCGGGCGGTCCTTGTGCTCTAAGCCCGGGCGGTCCTTGTGCCTGTGGCCACTCGACTGAACAGCGGGAATGGCTAGGCTGGGGTAATGTCCGCGCTGGCCATCACCCCGGTAAACATCCCGCCAACGCCCGACGCCGGCACTTACGTCGCCGATGGACGTCCGGACAGTGCCGCGGAGTTCCGGGAATGCCACGCGCTGCTCGAAGCGCACGAACTGGAAAAGTGGGGCAACCTGGACCGCTGCCCCACTCTCCCCGAAAACATGGAGTACTGGCGGGGAAGCGAATACGAGGAGCGGCACCTTTTCATAGCGCGGCGGGGCGCGGACACCGTGGGCACGTGCTCGGTGACGCTGCCAGTACGCGAAAACACCTCCACGGCGGGTATCAACGTCCTGGTGTCGGCCGCTCACCGGCGGCAGGGCTGGGGACGCCGGCTGTTGGAGCACGCGGAAGCCGTCGCCATGGCGCATGGCAGGTCCTCGCTGGACGGCTATTGTGAGTTGCCCGCCGAAAAGCTGGAGGGGGCCGTTCGACTTGTTCCCGCCAAATCGGGGGCCGGGGGACTTCCCGCCGATGATGCCAGCGTGGCTTTTGCCGCTGCCGCCGGCTATGAACTGGAGCAGGTGGAACGGGCCAGCCGCTTGACGCTTCCGGTCCCGGCTGACCACCTTCAGGAACTGGAAAGCAAGGCGCTCTTGCGGGCAGACGGCTACGCCCTGGTGGCCTGGGCTGACAAGTGCCCGGAGCGGCTCGTGACCGAGTACGCGATCCTCAGGAACCGGATGAGCACCGACGTGCCCACCGCAGGATTGGACTGGGAAGCGGAGGATTGGGACGCTGCCCGGGTACGGCACGAGGAGCGGGCAAACAGCCGCGGCGGGGTGCAGGTGCAGGTCGCAGCGGCCCTGCAGGAGCGCACCGGCCAGCTCGTGGCATACACGGTCCTGACCTGGCGCCCCGGCGTTCCCGCGTGCATCATCCAGCAGGACACCCTGGTGACCGCGGAGCATCGCGGGAAGAAACTGGGGCTGCTGACCAAGGCTGCGAACCTGCGGGCTGCCCAGGAGCGGTGGCCCGCGGCGCGGTCGGTGCTGACATGGAACGCTGTGGAAAACCGGCATATGCTGGCGATCAATATATCGCTTGGATTCAAGCTTGCTGGTTATGAGGGTGAATGGCAGAAACGGCTGGGATGATGCCCTTTATGGCTAAAGACGTGCGGATCGAGCAGCTGTGGGTCCCGGACACCCTTGACGCGCCCGACGCTGAGGATTTCCTGGCAGCAGTGGAGGTGGGCCGCAAAGTCAGGATGCAGACCTGGGGGAGTGATGACCTCGCGTACACGCCTCTGGAAAAACTGCTTGAGCTGGCCGACCCCTACGAGCGCCAGGTCATTCTCGTAGCCAAGGTCGACGGCGACATCGTGGGCGCCGTGGACATCGCACTGCCGCTGACGGACAACCTCGATCTGGCGGAATTTACGCTGGATATTCTTCCCGAATTCCAGCGGCAGGGGGTGGGCCGCAAGCTTCTCCAGGCCGCCGAACACCTTGCCCGCAGTGAGGGCCGCACGCTGATCCTGGTGGACACCAACCATCCGGGGGCGTCGCTGCACGAGTTTGAGGAGGCGCAACTGGTCCCGGGTTCGGGGCAGGGGTTTGTGCCGCTGGAAAGCCGCGAAGTGGAGTTTGCCCGCAAAACCGGGTACACCCTCCAGCACATCGAGCAGTTCAGTTCCTGCGCACTTCCGCTGGACACCAAGCTCGTGGCGGACCTGCAGGCCGAAGCAGAGGAAGCCAACAACGGCCGCTACCGGCTCCACCACTGGACGGATCGCTGCCCGGATGAGTGGCTCGAAGCGGTGGCCGTGCTCGAGAACCAGGCGGGCGCCGTCGTCGACCCTGCCCTGGAGTCGCCCATTGAACAGGGCATGGTGTTCGACGGCGGGATCCTCCGGGAAGCGGAAGAGGTCACCATCGCGCAGGGACGGCGCACGGTGGTGACCGCCGTCGAGCATCTCACCAGCGGGTCCCTCGTGGGCCTCACGACGATCAGCGTCCTGGCCCACCGGCCGGACGTGGTGTTCCAGGACGACACGCTGGTGCTGCAGGCGCACCGCGGAAACAAGCTCGGCCTGCTCATCAAGGTGGCCAACATGGAGCGGCTCACTGAGCAGTTCCCCGACGCCCGTGTCATCTACACCTGGAACGCGCCGGAGAACCGCTACCTGCTGACGGTCAACCAGCAGCTCGGTTTCACTACGGCCGGCGTGACCGGCATCTGGCAGAAGGAGCTACCAAGCCTGAAGTCAAGCGTCAGCTGAAGCCGATTTGGTGGACCGCGGCGCGTCCCGTAAGCTTGGACTACCAAAGACCGTCGGTTGTTGGAAATCCATTCTCCTGAACGCAGCTCAACTCTGCAGTTGTGCGCGGGAGGCCAAATGGGTTTCTGGACGAAGGACCCTGACATAGGGCGGCCGGCGCAGGTGAACGAAGCAAACGCTCCAAGGCAATAGCCATGTTGAGCCAAGCCCCGTGCATCTGCGCGGGGCGTTTTTAGTTTTAGCTCATCTGAGCGGGGACCGTCGCATACCGGCACTATCCCCGGAAGGAGGGTTATGGCAACGCCTACAAAGGTTTCAGCAGTAGCTGAGATCACTAACGATTTCAAGGAATCGAACGCCGCTGTCCTGACCGAATACCGTGGGCTCACCGTTGCACAGCTCAAGCAGCTGCGTGTTTCTCTCGGCCAGGACACCAAGTTCTCGGTCGTCAAGAACACCCTGACCGCCATTGCAGCCAAGGAAGCCGGCGTTGAAGCATTCAACGACCAGCTCTCCGGCCCCACTGCAATCGCGTTCATCAAGGGTGACGCAGTTGCCGCTGCCAAGAGCCTGACGGATTTTGCCAAGGCCAACAAGCAGCTGGTCATCAAGACCGGTTACTTCGAGGGCAAGGCATTGAACGCCAGCGAAGTTGCTGCCCTGGCAGCACTCGAGTCCCGCGAGCTGCAGCTCGCCAAGGTTGCAGGCATCCTCAAGGCTCCTGCTGCCGCCGCTGCACGCATCATTGACGCACTGCGCCTCAAGCTTGAAGAAGAGAACGGTGCACCGGCAGCTGCCGAGGCTCCCGCCGCTGACGAAGCTCCTGCAGCTGAAGAGGCCCCCGAAGCAGCTGCAGAGGCTCCCGCCGAAGCACCCGCTGCCGAAGAGAACTAGTTTCTCTTTACCCACCAGACTCCGGTGCGAAGGCAACGGCCCAGGCCGCCAAGCACCACCTATAGGAAGGACGCCACACCATGGCGAAGCTCACCAACGAAGAGCTCATTGAAGCTTTCAAGGAACTGACCATCATCGAGCTCTCCGAGTTCGTCAAGCTCTTCGAAGAGACCTTCGAAGTAACTGCAGCTGCTGTTGCTGTTGCCGGCCCCGCCGGTGGCGGCGCTGCTGAAGAAGCAGAAGAGAAGACCGAATTCGACGTCGTTCTCGAATCTGCTGGCGAAAAGAAGATCGCAGTGATCAAGGAAGTTCGCGCCATCACTTCCCTCGGTCTCAAGGAAGCTAAGGACGTTGTTGACAGCGCTCCGAAGGCTGTTCTCGAAGGCGTCACCAAGGAAGCTGCCGAGAAGGCAAAGGAGCAGCTCGAGGCTGCCGGCGCTACCGTTACCCTCAAGTAACTCACGCTGCTTCACGGAAAACCCCGTCCACTTCGGTGGGCGGGGTTTTCCTGCATCTGGGCCCAACTACGTAGCAGTAGATGTCGTTTTGAGGGCTCAGAACGACATGTGCTGCTACTTACATGGGGTTTGGTTCGGAAATGTCAGCCACGACGGCGCCGAGGGCCGTGGTGAGCTCGTCCGCTTCAACAAAGGCGCTGTAGCCGTGCTCGCCGGCGCCCATGGAGATCCGCCGGCCCGTGATCGTGGCATCCGCGTAGACAGGCCACGCCGTGGTGCTGCCGAGCGGGGTGATAGTGCCGCGCTCGTACCCCGTCGCGTCCAGGGCCACGTCCGCCGGCGGTAGCGACAGCTTATTCACGCCCACCAGCGCACGCAGTTTCGGCCAAGAGATCTGCCGGTCACCCGGAATCAGGGCAAACAGGAACGTGCCGTCCTTGTGCTTGACCACCAGCGACTCCACGATGTCCGCCGGAGTGATGCCCAGGATCCCGGCCGCCTCCGCCAGGCTGCGCGCGGCAAGCCGCTCCACGATCTTGACGTCCAAACCGCGCGCTGTGGCATCAGCAAGGAAGCGCTGACGTCCGACGGCGGCGCTTCCGTTTTCGGGTTCCCCCACCATCAGTCTTTCCCCACCATCAGTCCCGGTACAGCAAGAGGGCTTCACCCTGGCCGCCGCCGCCGCACAGGGAGACGGCGGCTTTGCCGCGGCCCCGCCGCTTGAGTTCGTGGGCTGCGTGCAGGGCAAGCCTCGCACCGGACGCCCCGAGGGGGTGGCCCAGGGCGATGGCGCCACCGTGGATGTTGCACTGCTCCAGCGGGTAGTCCAGGTCCTTCAACGACTGCACCGCAACCGAACCGAATGCTTCGTTGATTTCGATGAAATCCAGGTCCTTGGTGCTCCAGCCCGCGCGCTCCAGGGCGTTCATGATCGCGTTTGACGGCTGGGAATGCAGGGAGTTGTCCGGACCCGCCACCTGGCCGGGCTTGCCCACCACAGCCAGGTATTCCAGCCCGTTTTCCTCAGCGAACTGACGTGTTGCAAGCACCAGTGCGGCGGCGCCGTCGGACAGGGGAGAGGAGTTTCCGGCGGTGATGGTCCCGTCCGTGACGAACGCAGCCCGGAGGCCGGCGAGAGTCTCGATGGACGTGTTCGGCCGGACGCCTTCGTCGGTGGCGACAACCAAGGGATCACCCTTGCGCTGCTTGACGCTGATAGGCGCAATTTCGTCGTCGAAAATTCCGTCTTTCGCGGCAAGGGCGGCGCGCTGGTGCGATTGGGCCGCCACGTTGTCCTGCGACGTCCGGTCGATGCCGAGGGTCAGATTCTTGGTCTCGGTGGAAAGGCCCATGGACTGGCCGTCGAACGCATCAGTGAGGCCATCGTGGGCGGCGACGTCCAAGGCTTGGATGGCGCCGTAGGTCCAGCCCTGGCGGGAACCGGGGAGCAGGTGGGGTGCGCGGGTCATGGACTCCTGTCCGCCGGCCACCACCACCGTGGCGTCCCCGCTGCGGATCAGGCGGGCGGCGTCTATCACGGCGGTCAGGCCGGACAGGCACACCTTGTTGATGGTCACGGAGGGGACGTTCCAGCCGATGCCGGCGCCGATGGCGCTCTGCCGCGCGGGGTTCTGCCCGGCACCGGCCTGCAGCACTTGGCCCATGATGACCGCGTCCACCTTGCCGGCGTCCACGCCACTCGCGGTGAGCGCGGCCTTGATGGCGTGCGCGCCGAGTTCGACGGCGGTGAAGCTCGCCAGTTGTCCGTTGAGGCGGCCTTGCGGGGTCCGCGCTGCTGCCAGGATGACAACGTCAGTGTTGTTCATGGAGTTGCCCATTGTGATCTCTTCCGCTCTGTAACGTGTAGGCCAAGGCTATCGTGAGCCTCCTCACACATTAATTCAAACGCTGAAGCGGCGTCCGGGATTCCGCCCTTGGGCGTCCGTCACCGGGATAGGGGAGAACTACCCATCTCTGTGATGTGCACCGCCGCGCCGCGGTGCGTAGGGTGGACGGCGAACGCACAGCTTCAGGCAAATGAAGAAACAGGGAGCAGAATCTTGAAGAACATCCTCGCCGCGGCGGCCGTGGTCTGCCTTGCCGGACTCACGGCCTGCAGCGTTACCACGCCAGCTCCGGGAGGCGCTTCTTCGACGACTGCTCCGATAACGACCAGCGCCGCGCCTTCCCAGGCGTCGCCGTCGCGCTCCACGGGCACAGCCGCTCCCCAGGCCGGACAGGTCAAGGAAGCGTGCGAGCTGTTTAATTCCCTCTTCGCCGAGTACAGGGTCAGCGCGCCCACGTCCAACGCCTACGAAGAGATTTACTCGAAGGCCTGGAAAGCCAAGGATTCCTACACGGGGAACCTGAGGGGACTGTTTTCGTCGCTGAGCGCCCTGACCATCAGCCACTCCGCCGTCGTCGAGAAGGGCGGCCAACCGGACCAGGTCACGAAGGATGCTGTGCGTGACGCGGTCTTTGCGAATGCTGGAGCCTGCACGGCCCAGGGCGTGACGCTCACGCTCTGAGGCCGTATCTGCACCGAAAAAACGGTGCTTGCAAAACGTGCGGTTGTGGGGTAGACACGTAATGGGTTTTGCCGTATCGTAGATATTTGCGTCTTCCCTGTTTACCTTCAGCCTTCATATAGCGGTGGGCTTTGCCTGGCAGCTGACCATCAACGTGCCGTCAACAACGTCATTGTATGGTCGGCCCCGGCCCCGGGTCATATAGCGGAACCGGATGGTAGCACTGCGGAGTCATTTCGCAGGGTGCACAGCGGGGGAGATCTGAAAACGCCTGAAGGTCTGTGGAAGGATCCCTCTTGGTCGCCTCGAGCACCTCTAATAACCAAACCGCTAACACCGCCGACAGCACTGATGGTGCCACTCGCCGGCTCTCATTCGCAAAGATTCACGAACCGCTTGACGTTCCGAATCTGCTTGCCCTGCAGACGGACAGCTTTGACTGGCTGGTCGGAAACGAACGCTGGCAGGCGCGCGTAGCGAAAGCCGTCGAAGAAAACGACCTCAGCGTCGCCACCACGTCCGGACTGTCGGACATCTTCGAAGAAATCTCCCCGATCGAGGACTTCCAGGGCACCATGTCCCTGAGCTTCTCCGATCCGGAGTTCGCTGATCCCAAGTACACCATGGCCGAGTGCAAGGACCGGGACGCAACTTACTCGGCTCCGCTGTACGTCAAGGCCGAGTTCATGAACAACAACACGGGCGAAATCAAGCAGCAGACCGTGTTCATGGGCGACTTCCCGCTGATGACAGAGAAGGGCACCTTCGTCGTCAACGGCACCGAGCGTGTCGTCGTCTCCCAGCTGGTCCGTTCACCGGGCGCCTACTTTGAGCGCACCGCTGACAAGACCAGTGACAAGGACATCTTCACTGCGAAGATCATCCCGTCCCGCGGTGCCTGGTTTGAACTCGAAATCGACAAGCGCGATCAGGTCGGCGTCCGCCTCGACCGCAAGCGCAAGCAGTCGGTCACCGTTCTGCTGAAGGCCCTGGGCTGGACCGAAGGCCAGATCCTCGAAGAGTTCGGCCAGTACGACTCCATGCGTGCAACGCTGGAGAAGGACGCCACCGAAACCCGCGAAGACGCGTTGCTGGACATCTACCGGAAGCTGCGACCGGGCGAGCCGCCCACAGTCGAGGCTGCCCAGTCCCTGCTGGACAACCTGTACTTCAACTCCAAGCGCTACGATCTGGCCAAGGTTGGCCGTTACAAGATCAACCGCAAGCTTGGTATCGACCGCTCCCTTGGCGACAAGGAAGCTTCGGTCCTGCACGTTGAAGACATCGTGGCCATGATCAAGTTCCTGGTTGCCCTGCACGCCGGCGAGAAGACCCTCACGGGCAAGCGCGACGGCCAGGACCATGAACTGCGCGTCGAGATCGATGACATCGACCACTTCGGCAACCGCCGCATCCGCGCCGTCGGCGAGCTCATCGAAAACCAGGTCCGCACCGGCCTGTCCCGCATGGAGCGCGTTGTCCGCGAGCGTATGACCACCCAGGACGTCGAGGCCATCACGCCGCAGACCCTGATCAACATCCGCCCGGTTGTCGCAGCCATCAAGGAGTTCTTCGGAACGTCCCAGCTGTCGCAGTTCATGGACCAGAACAACCCGCTTTCGGGTCTGACCCACAAGCGCCGTCTGTCCGCGCTTGGCCCGGGTGGTCTGTCCCGTGACCGCGCAGGCATGGAAGTTCGAGACGTTCACCCGTCCCACTACGGACGTATGTGCCCCATCGAAACTCCTGAAGGCCCGAACATTGGTCTGATCGGTTCGCTGGCATCGTACGGCCGCATCAACCCGTTCGGTTTCATCGAAACTCCTTACCGTCTTGTGTCCGAGGGCGTTGTCTCTGATGAGGTCCAGTACCTGACGGCCGACGACGAAGCAGAGGTCCTGATCGCACAGGCCAACGCTCCGCTGGATGAGAACAAGAAGTTCGCCGAAGAGACCGTCCTGGTCCGTGCCCGTGGTGGTGGAGGCGAGCCCGTGCTGGTTCCCGCCGCCGACGTCGAGTTCATGGACGTTTCCCCGCGCCAGATGGTGTCCGTGGCTACGGCCCTGATCCCGTTCCTCGAGCATGACGATGCTAACCGTGCACTCATGGGTGCCAACATGCAGCGCCAGGCCGTGCCGCTGGTCCGTTCCGAGGCCCCGTTCGTGGGTACCGGCATGGAGCGTGCAGCCGCTGTCGACGCCGGTGATGTCACCATCGCGAAGAAGGCAGGTGTGGTTACCGAAGTCTCCGCTGAGCTGGTCATCATGCTCAACGACGACGGTACGGAAACCAACTACCGCATCAACAAGTTCGCGCGTTCCAACCAGGGCAACTGCTACAACAACCGCGTCCTGGTGAACGAAGGTCAGCGCCTCGAGGTCGGCGGCATCATCGCCGACGGCCCGGCAACGGACCAGGGCGAGCTCGCCCTCGGTAAGAACCTGCTCGTGGCATTCATGTCATGGGAAGGCCACAACTTCGAGGACGCCATCATCCTCTCGCAGCGCATTGTTGCTGAGGACGTTCTTTCCTCCATCCACATCGAGGAGCACGAGATCGATGCCCGCGACACCAAGCTTGGTGCCGAGGAAATCACCCGTGACATCCCCAACGTGTCCGAGGAAGTCCTGGGCGGCCTTGACGAGCGCGGCATCATCCACATCGGTGCCGAAGTTGAAGCCGGCGACATCCTGGTCGGAAAGGTCACCCCGAAGGGTGAAACCGAGCTGACCCCGGAAGAGCGCCTGCTGCGCGCCATCTTCGGTGAAAAGTCCCGCGAAGTGCGCGACACCTCCCTGAAGGTTCCGCACGGCGAGTCCGGCACCGTCATCGGTGTCCGCGTCTTCGACCGCGACAACGACGACGAACTGCCCCCGGGCGTCAACCAGCTGGTCCGCGTTTACGTGGCCGCCAAGCGCAAAATCACCGACGGCGACAAGCTCGCCGGCCGTCACGGCAACAAGGGTGTTATCTCCAAGATCCTCCCGATCGAGGACATGCCCTTCCTTGCAGACGGTACCCCCGTTGATATTGTCCTGAACCCGTTGGGTGTTCCGGGCCGTATGAACGTCGGCCAGGTGCTCGAAACGCACCTCGGCTGGGTTGCCAAGACCGGTTGGAAGATCGAAGGCGAGCCCGAATGGGTCAAGCAGCTGCCGAACCTGCCGCGCGAGAGTGGTCCCACCACTGTTGCAACGCCGGTGTTCGATGGCGCCCGTGAAGAAGAAATCACGGGCCTGCTGGACTCCACCAACGTGACCCGCGACGGCGACCGCCTGATCAACTCCTCAGGCAAGACCCGCCTGTTCGACGGCCGCTCCGGCGAGCCGTTCCCGGATCCGATCTCCGTGGGCTACATGTACATCCTGAAGCTCCACCACCTGGTGGACGACAAGATCCACGCCCGCTCCACCGGCCCGTACTCCATGATCACGCAGCAGCCGCTGGGTGGTAAGGCACAGTTCGGTGGCCAGCGCTTCGGTGAAATGGAAGTGTGGGCGCTCGAAGCTTACGGCGCCGCGTACACGCTCCAGGAACTCCTCACCATCAAGTCGGATGATATCCACGGTCGTGTGAAGGTCTACGAAGCCATCGTCAAGGGCGAGAACATCCCCGAACCGGGCGTTCCTGAGTCCTTCAAGGTCTTGATCAAGGAAATGCAGTCGCTGTGCCTGAACGTGGAAGTACTCTCCACGGACGGAACCACAATTGAAATGCGTGACTCTGATGACGCAGTCTTCACGGCTGCGGAAGAACTGGGCATTGATCTGTCTCGTGCAGAGCCCAGTTCCGTAGAAGAGGTCTAGCAGAGCGTCCGACGGCGGCGATTGCCGCCGTCGGGCCTCTCCCTCCTCCCGCACCCAAGACTTCAGAATTTAGAGAACAAGAGAGAACAGGGACCATATGTCCAGCGAATCCTCCTTCGGCCTCATGCAGATCGGCCTCGCCACCGCGGATGACATCCGTGGCTGGTCTTACGGCGAGGTTAAGAAGCCGGAAACCATCAACTACCGCACGCTCAAGCCCGAGAAGGACGGCCTCTTCTGCGAGAAGATCTTCGGCCCGTCCCGCGACTGGGAATGCTACTGCGGTAAGTACAAGCGCGTGCGCTTCAAGGGCATCATCTGCGAACGGTGTGGCGTTGAAGTCACCCGTGCGAAGGTCCGCCGTGAGCGCATGGGCCACATCGAGCTGGCCGCCCCGGTCACGCACATCTGGTACTTCAAGGGTGTTCCGTCCCGTCTGGGCTACCTCCTTGACCTGGCACCGAAGGACCTCGAAAAGGTCATCTACTTCGCCGCCTACATGATCACCAGCGTTGACGCTGATGCCCGTCACGAGGAACTGCCCAACCTGCAGGTTGAGCACGACATCGAGAAGAAGCAGCTGATCGACAACCGCGACTCCGACATCGCCACGATCGCCCGCGACCTCGAAAACGAGATCGCGCGCCTCGAAGGTGAAGGCGCCAAGGCTGCCGACAAGAAGAAGGCCCGCGACTCCGCCGACCGCCAGATGGCGAACGTGCGTAAGCGTGCCGACGCCGAGATCGAGCGCCTCGAGCAGGTCTGGGACCGCTTCAAGAACCTGAAGGTCGCTGACCTCGAAGGCGACGAAGGCCTCTACCGCGAACTGCGCGACCGCTACGGCATGTACTTCGAAGGCTCCATGGGTGCCGAAGCCATCAAGAAGCGTCTTGAGAACTTCGACATGCAGGCCGAGTCCGACCTGCTGCGCGACATCATCGCCAACGGCAAGGGCCAGCGCAAGACCCGCGCCCTGAAGCGCCTGAAGGTGGTCAACGCGTTCCTGACCACCAACAACAGCCCGCTCGGCATGGTTCTGGACGCCGTCCCGGTGATCCCGCCGGAACTGCGCCCGATGGTCCAGCTGGACGGCGGACGCTTTGCGACCTCCGACCTCAACGACCTCTACCGTCGCGTGATCAACCGCAACAACCGCCTCAAGCGCCTGCTTGACCTCGGCGCGCCGGAGATCATCGTCAACAACGAGAAGCGCATGCTTCAGGAAGCTGTTGACAGCCTCTTCGACAACGGCCGCCGCGGCCGCCCGGTCACCGGACCGGGCAACCGTCCGCTGAAGTCCCTGAGCGACATGCTCAAGGGCAAGCAGGGCCGTTTCCGCCAGAACCTCCTCGGCAAGCGCGTGGACTACTCGGGCCGTTCGGTCATCGTGGTCGGCCCGCAGCTGAAGCTGCACCAGTGCGGACTGCCCAAGCAGATGGCTCTGGAGCTCTTCAAGCCGTTCGTGATGAAGCGCCTGGTTGACCTCAACCACGCCCAGAACATCAAGTCGGCCAAGCGCATGGTTGAGCGTTACCGTCCGCAGGTCTGGGACGTGCTCGAAGAGATCATCACCGAACACCCGGTGCTGCTCAACCGTGCACCTACCCTGCACCGCCTCGGCATCCAGGCGTTCGAACCGCAGCTTGTTGAAGGTAAGGCAATCCAGCTCCACCCGCTGGTTTGTGGCGCCTTCAACGCTGACTTCGACGGCGACCAGATGGCAGTCCACCTGCCGCTGAGCCCGGAAGCCCAGGCTGAGGCACGCATCCTGATGCTGTCCTCGAACAACATCCTGAAGCCCTCCGACGGCCGTCCGGTCACCCTGCCCTCGCAGGATATGATCATCGGTCTCTACCACCTGACCACCAAGCGTGTCGGTTCAGCTGGCGAAGGCCGCGTCTTCTCCTCGGTATCGGAAGCCATCATGGCCTACGACCTCCGCGAACTGCACCTGAACTCGCAGGTCAAGATCCGTCTTGAGGGCTTTGTTCCTTACGCAGGCTGGGAAGCTCCGGAAGGCTGGGAGCCCGGTCAGCCGGTGCTCGTCCAGACCTCCCTGGGCCAGGTCATCTTCAACCAGACCCTGCCCGAGGACTACCCCTGGGTTGAGAACGTTGCGGACAAGGGCGAACTGTCCACGATCGTCAACGATCTCGCCGAGCGCTACCCGAAGGTCATCACGGCGGCAACGCTGGATAACCTGAAGGATGCCGGTTTCTACTGGGCCACCCGGTCCGGCGTTACCGTGGCCATCTCGGACATCGAGGTGCCCAAGGACAAGCCGCAGATCCTTGCCGGCTACGAAACCATGGCTGCCAAGATCCAGGGCCAGTACGACAAGGGCCTGATCGACGACGACGAGCGTCGCCAGGAACTGATCGAGATCTGGAACAAGGCAACGAACGAGATCGCCCAGGCGATGCGTGACAGCCTGTCCCCGATGAACACCATCAACCGCATGGTGTCCTCCGGTGCACGTGGTAACTGGATGCAGGTCCGTCAGATCGCGGGTATCCGTGGCCTGGTGGCCAACCCTAAGGGTGAGATCATCCCGCGCCCCATCAAGTCCTCCTACCGCGAGGGCCTGTCGGTGCTGGAATACTTCATCGCCACGCACGGTGCCCGTAAGGGTCTGGCCGACACCGCGCTGCGTACCGCCAACTCGGGTTACCTGACCCGTCGTCTGGTGGACGTCTCGCAGGACGTCATCGTCCGTGAAGAGGACTGCGGCACCGAACGCGGCCTCGTCACTCCGATTGCCGTACCGGACGCCAACGGTGAACTGGTCCTGGACGAGAACGTCGAGAACAGCGCCTACGCCCGTACGCTCGCTGTTGATGTTGTGGACTCCAAGGGCAACGTCCTTGCGGCCGGCGGCACCGACTGCGGCGACGTCGTTATCGCCGAGCTGTTTGCAGCCGGTATCACCGAGGTCAAGGTCCGCTCCGTACTCACCTGTGAGTCCAGCGTCGGCACCTGCGCCCTGTGCTACGGCCGTTCACTGGCCACCGGCAAGACTGTGGACATCGGTGAGGCCGTCGGCATTATCGCTGCACAGTCCATCGGTGAGCCCGGTACCCAGCTGACCATGCGTACGTTCCACACCGGTGGTGCTGTTTCGGCCAGCGGTGGCGACGACATCACCCAGGGTCTGCCCCGTATCCAGGAGCTCTTCGAAGCCCGTACTCCGAAGGGTGTCGCACCGATTGCTGAAGCAGCCGGCCGCATCGCCATCGAAGAGTCCGAGCGCCAGATGCGCCTGGTCATCACACCGGATGACGGATCTGAAGAGATCGCGTACCCGGTACTGCGCCGTTCACGCCTCCTCATTGAGGATGGCGAGCACGTCACGGTAGGCCAGAAGCTCATCAACGGCCCGGTTGATCCGAAGCAGGTTCTGCGCATCATGGGTCCCCGTGCCGCGCAGAAGTTCCTGGTGGACGAGGTCCAGGGCGTGTACCGCAGCCAGGGCATTGGTATCCACGACAAGCACGTCGAGGTTATCGTCCGCCAGATGCTGCGCCGCGTCACGGTCATCGAGTCCGGCGAATCTGATCTGCTGCCCGGCGAGCTCGCCGAGCGCAGCCGCTTCGAGGAGGCCAACCGCCGCGTTGTGTCCGAGGGCAAGGCACCGGCTTCCGGACGTCCTGAGCTCATGGGCATCACCAAGGCGTCCCTGGCCACCGAGTCCTGGCTGTCCGCAGCTTCCTTCCAGGAGACCACCCGCGTCCTGACGCAGGCGGCCATGGAAGGCAAGAGCGATCCGCTGCTCGGCCTCAAGGAGAACGTCATCATCGGTAAGCTGATCCCGGCCGGCACGGGTCTCCCGCGCTACACCGAGGTCACCGTCGAGCCCACTGAAGAAGCAAAGGCCAACCTGTTCACCGGCCCCAGCGCATTCAGTGACTTCTCGTACGACTCCCTGGGCGGCGACGGAGCTCCTGAGTTCCACGCCATCCCGCTGGATGACTACGATCTCGGCAACGACTTCCGCTAGCCGTTCCTGAATAGGCCCCGTCCCCCTCTGCCACAATTTCGGCAGCGGGAGGCGGGGCCTTTCGTATACACCCGATTAAGGCTCAGGATCAAGCCGTGCTAGAATTTTGGTAATTGTTCTGTGTGGCAGTGGATGAAGGCCGCCGCAGCATCATTTTGGTTTTGTTCTCATGATGTTGGGTGTGAGCTTGTTTCCGGGTTGCGGGCTAGGTGCGCAACGAATGCCACTCTTTTGCACGCCTAGGCGAGATTTGAGACACCGAGGCTGCAGGGACAACGCCAAAACCGATGCAACGAAGGCTGACGCCCGAATGTGCCGGTAGAGATCAAACCAACGGAGAACACGAGAGTGCCTACGATTAACCAGCTGGTCCGCAAGGGCCGCACGCCGAAGGTCAAAAAGACCAAGGCTCCTGCCCTGAACGGCAGCCCGATGCGCCGCGGTGTTTGCACCCGCGTTTACACCACCACCCCCAAGAAGCCGAACTCGGCTCTGCGTAAGGTCGCACGTGTGCGCCTCAACGGTGGCGTTGAAGTTACCGCTTACATCCCCGGTGTAGGCCACAACCTGCAGGAGCACTCCATTGTGCTCGTTCGCGGTGGTCGTGTTAAGGACCTCCCCGGTGTCCGCTACAAGATCGTCCGTGGCGCCCTCGATACCCAGGGTGTTAAGAACCGTAAGCAGGCACGCAGCCGTTACGGCGCAAAGATGGAGAAGAAGTAATATGCCTCGCAAGGGTCCGGCCCCGAAGCGGCCGCTCGTACTAGATCCCGTTTACGGCTCCCCGCTGGTCACGCAGCTGATCAACAAGGTGCTGGTTGACGGCAAGAAGTCCACCGCAGAGCGCATCGTTTACGGTGCCCTCGAAGGCGCCCGCGCCAAGTCCGGCGGCGACCCCGTAGCAGCCCTCAAGAAGGCCATGGAGAACGTCAAGCCTTCCCTCGAGGTCCGTTCACGCCGCGTTGGTGGCGCCACCTACCAGGTTCCGGTTGAGGTCAAGCCGGGTCGCTCCACCGCCCTCGCCCTGCGTTGGCTGGTTGGCTACTCCAAGGCCCGCCGCGAGAAGACCATGACCGAGCGCCTCCAGAACGAAATCCTGGATGCCTCCAACGGTCTCGGTGCCGCTGTGAAGCGTCGCGAAGACACCCACAAGATGGCCGAGTCCAACAAGGCCTTCGCACACTACCGCTGGTAATACTTCCCGGACGCCGCCGGCTCACCTGAGCCGGCGGCGAACGTGCAGTCCATCCGAAAGGGAGACACCGTGGCACAGGACGTGCTTACCGACCTTAGTAAGGTCCGCAATATCGGCATCATGGCCCACATTGATGCTGGCAAGACCACCACCACCGAGCGCATCCTGTTTTACACGGGTGTGAACCACAAGATTGGCGAAACGCACGACGGCGCTTCGACCACTGACTGGATGGAACAGGAAAAGGAACGCGGCATCACCATCACGTCTGCCGCCGTGACCTGCTTCTGGGAAAACAACCAGATCAACATCATCGACACCCCGGGCCACGTTGACTTCACCGTTGAGGTTGAGCGCTCACTGCGCGTCCTCGACGGCGCTGTCGCCGTTTTTGATGGCAAGGAAGGCGTTGAGCCGCAGTCTGAGACCGTTTGGCGCCAGGCTGACAAGTACAACGTTCCGCGCATTTGCTTCGTCAACAAGATGGACAAGCTCGGTGCTGACTTCTACTTCACGGTAGACACCATCATCAGCCGCCTCGGCGCCAAGCCTTTGGTTATGCAGCTGCCCATCGGTTCCGAGAACGACTTCATCGGCGTCGTGGACCTGCTGTACATGCGTGCACTGGTCTGGCCCGGCGACTCCAAGGGTGACGTCACCATGGGTGCCAAGTACGAGATCCAGGAGATCCCGGCTGACCTCAAGGAAAAGGCTGAAGAGTACCGCGCACACCTCGTTGAGGCCGTTGCAGAGTCCTCCGAAGAGCTCATGGAGAAGTACCTCGAAGGCGAAGAGATTTCCGTCGACGAGCTCAAGGCCGGCATCCGCAAGATGACCATCAACTCTGAGCTCTACCCGGTCTTCTGTGGCTCCGCGTTCAAGAACCGTGGCGTTCAGCCGATGCTCGATGCTGTCATCGACTACCTGCCGAACCCGCTCGACGTCCCCCCGATGATCGGTCACGATCCCCGCGACGAAGAGAAGGAACTGACCCGCAAGCCGTCTTCCGAGGAGCCGTTCTCGGCTCTGGCGTTCAAGATTGCTGCGCACCCGTTCTTCGGCCAGCTCACCTTCATCCGCGTGTACTCCGGTCACGTGGAAGCAGGCGCCCAGGTGGTCAACTCCACCAAGGGCAAGAAAGAGCGCATCGGCAAGCTGTTCCAGATGCACGCCAACAAGGAAATGCCCGTCGAGGGCGCTACCGCCGGCCACATCTACGCAGCGATCGGGCTGAAGGACACCACCACGGGCGACACCCTGTGCGACTCCGCCAACCAGATCGTCCTCGAGTCCATGAGCTTCCCGGAGCCCGTGATCTCTGTTGCCATCGAGCCGAACACCAAGGGTGACCAGGAGAAGCTCTCCACGGCCATCCAGAAGCTCTCCGCTGAGGACCCGACCTTCCAGGTCTCCCTCAACGAAGACACCGGCCAGACCATCATCGCCGGCATGGGCGAGCTCCACCTGGACATCCTGGTGGACCGCATGCGCCGCGAATTCAAGGTCGAGGCAAACGTGGGCAAGCCGCAGGTTGCTTACCGCGAAACCATCAAGCGTGCTGTAGAGCGTCACGACTACACGCACAAGAAGCAGACCGGTGGTTCGGGTCAGTTCGCAAAGATCCAGATCGCGATCGAGCCGATGGACACTGCCGACGGCGAGCTGTACGCGTTTGAGAACAAGGTCACTGGTGGCCGCGTTCCTCGCGAGTACATCCCGTCTGTGGATGCAGGTATCCAGGATGCGCTCAACGACGGCGTCCTGGCCGGTTACCCGGTTGTGGGCATCAAGGCAACGCTGATTGACGGCGCTTACCACGATGTTGACTCCTCGGAAATGGCGTTCAAGATCGCCGGCCGTATGGCTTTCAAGGAAGCCGCACGCAAGGCGAACCCTGTCCTGCTTGAACCGCTGATGGATGTCGAAGTCCGCACCCCTGAGGAATACATGGGTGAAGTTATCGGCGACATCAACTCACGCCGTGGCCAGATGCAGTCCATGGAAGATGCACAGGGTGTCAAGGTCATCCGTGCGCACGTCCCGCTGTCCGGCATGTTCGGCTACATCGGTGACCTGCGTTCGAAGACCCAGGGCCGCGCTGTGTACTCCATGACGTTCAACAGCTACGCCGAGGTCCCGAAGGCAGTTGCCGACGAGATCATCCAGAAGACCCGCGGCGAATAGTCCTTCGGACTTTTCACAGCGACAAACTCGGGTGCGTTTCCGGTTGACGGAAGCACGCCTGGTGCAGGTGGCCGGAACACGGTCAGATGCAGTCCGGTCCAGCCGGGTTGCGGCCATCTGCACGAACAGGCTCTAGGCACTAGTATTAGTTCCTGAATCTGCAATTTCACCAATCCAAAGCCCCCCAAGTAGACTTACCTGAGTTTCTGCCGCGATAAGCGCGGTTGAAGGGTAAGTCATTTGAAAACGTTCTAGGAGGAACCTGTGGCAAAGGCAAAGTTCGAGCGGACTAAGCCGCACGTTAACATCGGCACCATTGGTCACGTTGACCACGGTAAGACGACGTTGACGGCCGCCATTTCCAAGGTGCTGTACGACAAGTACCCGACTCTCAACGAGAAGCGTGACTTCGCGTCCATTGACTCTGCTCCCGAAGAGCGTCAGCGCGGCATTACCATCAACATCTCCCACGTTGAGTACCAGACCGAGAAGCGCCACTACGCACACGTAGACGCTCCGGGTCACGCTGACTACATCAAGAACATGATCACCGGTGCTGCACAGATGGACGGTGCAATCCTGGTGGTTGCCGCCACTGACGGCCCGATGGCACAGACCCGCGAGCACGTTCTGCTCGCCCGCCAGGTTGGCGTTCCCTACCTGCTGGTCGCGCTGAACAAGGCCGACATGGTTGACGATGAGGAACTGCTGGACCTCGTTGAAATGGAAGTTCGTGAGCTCCTGAGCTCGCAGGGCTTCGATGGCGACGAAGCACCGGTTGTCCGCGTTTCCGGCCTCAAGGCTCTGGAAGGCGACCCGGAGTGGGTCAAGTCCGTTGAAGAGCTCATGGAGGCCGTGGACAATTCTGTTCCGGACCCCATCCGCGACCGCGACAAGCCCTTCCTGATGCCGATCGAAGACGTCTTCACGATCACCGGCCGTGGCACCGTTGTTACGGGCCGCGCCGAGCGTGGAACCCTTGCCATCAACTCCGAGGTCGAGATCGTCGGCATCCGCCCGGTCCAGAAGACCACGGTTACCGGTATCGAGATGTTCCACAAGCAGCTCGACGAAGCATGGGCCGGCGAGAACTGTGGCCTCCTGCTCCGCGGTCTGAAGCGTGATGACGTAGAGCGTGGCCAGGTTGTCGTCAAGCCGGGTTCCATCACCCCGCACACCGACTTCGAGGCCAACGTCTACATCCTTTCCAAGGATGAAGGCGGACGTCACAACCCGTTCTACTCGAACTACCGCCCGCAGTTCTACTTCCGCACCACGGACGTAACCGGCGTTATCACCCTGCCCGAGGGCACGGAAATGGTTATGCCTGGCGACAACACTGAGATGACCGTTGCGCTCATCCAGCCCATCGCCATGGAAGAGGGCCTCGGCTTCGCTATCCGCGAAGGCGGCCGCACCGTTGGTTCAGGACGCGTTACCAAGATCATCAAGTAACAACTTGCTGACCTAGTGTTGGCGGGCCGCTTGACGGTCCGCTGAGACTTATCAACAGCCCCGCTGCGTATCTACGCGGCGGGGCTGTTGTTTGCTATCGTTAATCCAGTCACTGGATTAATTGTGCGGGCTGGTCTGCGCTGGAGGTATTACCGTGAGGGACGAATCATATGAGGCGGGCTACCGCGCCGGGCACCTCCAGGGATGGATCGACGCCATGGCCAAACTCTCGGCGCAAGGCGAGCCAGGTGCGGCGCTTGGCCGGTTGACAGGCACTCCTCCCACCGGGCCGATTCCCGGGGAACGCACGACGGCGGCACGCGGCGGTGTGTCCGCGCCGCCTTCGGTTCCCGCCACCGATGTCCCCGTTTCGTTGGTGCCGGCGTCTCCTTCGCCGGCCGCATCGATAGTGCCGCCCGCTGCGCCGGCGCCGGGCCCACCGCCGCTGCCGCCGCAGTCCCCAGCCGCAGCCTTCCGGAACTACCCGGAGACTCCAGCCGAGCGGCAGGCCCGGCGCGAAAAGCGTGACCGCCAGAACATTAACATCACGCTGTATGTCGCCAGCCTTCTTCTCGTGGCTGCCGCGGCATTGTTTATCGGCACCAGCCTTCCGCCAACGATGCGGTTCGCCGGCGTCGTCAGCGTCACGGCGCTGTTCTACGCTTCGGGCTTTGTACTCCATGCACGAGTGCCGCGGCTCCGGCCGGCTGCCGTCGCTTTTACTGGCACCGGCCTTGCCCTTGTTCCCGTGACGGGCCTGGCGCTGTACAACTTTGCCCTGCCGAACGGTCCCACGGCCTGGCTGTTGACGTCGTTAGTAGGGACGCTTGCCTACGTCGCGGCGGCAGTCCGGCTTGAGAGCCGGGTGCTGGTCTACCTTTCGCTGACCTTTCTCACCTCTTCGGCGTTCTCTGGAGTCTCTGTCCTGGGCGGCGCCCTGGTCTGGTATTTCGCGTCGCTGATAGGTGTGGCCGCAGTGCTGACGGCCCTTGCCCTGGCACGGCCCGGCTGGCTGCCGCCCGTTTATATCAGGCCTCTCATGGTCCTGCACCCCTATCTGGTCCCGGCAGTTGCCGCCGCTGCCACTTGCGTCCCGCTGTACCTGGAGAAGTCCGAATACGCGCTCATCCTTGCTCTGTGCGGCGCCTACTTTGCGTTGATGTCTGTTGTCCCCGGGCCGTGGCGGCTCCGCAACTTCTACGCCGCCCGGGCTGCCCTCACCGTGGCGGCAGCCGTCGCCATTTGGGACTTGACCGGCCGGGGGAGCGACGCCCTGCTGGTGGCCAGCGTCCTGCTCGCCGCCCAGACGCTTGGCCTGGCAGTGTTGTCCGCCCGGCTGGCGGCAGTATTTGCCGGGACGAAGCTTTCCGGCCGGAGTGCCGGGGCACCCCAGCGAGCTTCCCAAGGTCCTCCCGCCGAGGCTTCGCGCAGCGCTGCCGTTGCCCGCTGGCAGGCCGATGCCGTAGTCACCTTTGGGCTGCAGCTGGCGGCCACGGTGGCATTTGGGGTTGCCCAGGAGGTCGCCAGCTTTGTCCAGGGATTTGTGAGCAAGAGCCTGGCGGACAGGGAGCTGGCAGTGCCGCTGTGGATTCCGGTGGCATGCTCACTCGTTGCCGGCATGGTGCTGGCTGCCAGATGGCGTGGGCGCACCGAGTGGGCGCCCGTAGCTGCCCTTGCCGTGGCGGGGCTGCTAAGTGGACCCATGGGCGCGTGGCCCCTGGCCGTGATGCTGCTTCTGGGCGCCGGTTATTGGGCTGCCCGCGGAGCCTTCTCGGCAGAACCAGCCCGTGGACGCCATGTGCTGGGAGTCCGGGCCGCCCTCACACTGGCCGTACCCGTGACTGTTGCGGCCGTGATCGGGCATGAGCCAGAGCGGGACGAAGCCTCGGCTTTCGCACTTTTAGTAGCACTGGTGTGCCAGCAACTCCTCACGGCCGCCCTGCAGCGTTCCGGGGTGGCCGCTTTTGCCCCGCAGAGGACACTCGGTGCATTCGGCTCCGCAGCAGCCCTCGTCCTGATCGGGTTGCCGTTCATCGAAGCCTCACAGGACCACACACTCACAGCCGTCGCCCTGATGGTCCAACTGCTCGCGGCGTTCGGCGTTGGGGCCCTGACGCTTCCGCGGCCTGCCACGGAGAAGGACTGGTACGGCACCGCGTGGGAGGCCGGGCCGCTTGCACTCTCCGTGATGGCAGTTGCCGTGGCTTTCCAGTCGGTGTCGCAGGCTGCCGGAAACGTGGCGCTGCTCCTGGTGGTGGCCTACCTGGTGATCACGGCGATGCGCCTGCCGCTGCGCCAGCACCGGTGGGCTTACTGGTGGTTCGCCCGGGCAGCAGCAACGGTCTTAGCCCTGACGGCCTTTGACCAGTTCCAACGGGACGCTGGCCCCGTTGTCATCGCGAATGAGGGCGTGCGCCCGGCCACGGTCCTCGTGACGGTACTGGCACTCCAGCTTGCGCTGCCGCTGGTAGCGGCAGCACGCCGTCGTACTCCCCGCGGAGTTGCCGCAGACGCGGCCGCAGTAATCCTCCTTCAGCTGGTGGCCACCGCCCTTCTGGCGCAGGCTGATTCCGCAGGATGGCAGCACACTTCCGCTACGGTACTGGCGGCCTTGGGCGCCGCGGCGTCAGGTTACTTCCTCCGCCGTCAGGGAGGTGCCGTCTGGTTGGCCCCGTTCGCGTTCGGCTCGCTCGTGGCCTTCAGCCACGGCACCCTCCTCGCCCTCGAGCTGATCCTGGGCATTTTCGCCGTCTACGCCACCCTGATGGTGGTCGCCGAGCCGCGGCGTATCCGGAAAGGTTGGTATTTCGTCGCAGCCCGGATCCTGACCGCCGGGCTGGCGTTGGTACTGAGCTACGACATCACGGCTTCAGCCACCGCGGTCTCGGTGACATTTGCCCTCGTACTCGCTGCCCAGCACGTGCTCCGGTGGACGATGCGCGCACGGCTGGCCGAAGTCCCGTTCCAGCAGGCCGCGGTGTGGATCACGTTGACGGGACAGGCGATCCTGCCGCTCGTGTACATGGCGGGTCAGCGGACCGCCGCACTTCGGGCACCGGATGACGACGGTGGCCGCTGGGTAGTGCTGTTCGAGCTGCTTCTGCTCCTGGTATCGGCAGCCGTGGCCCGCAAACTGTTCACTGCCCGGGGTGCCCTCTACTTCGCTGTGTACGCTGCACTGTTCGGCGTTCTCGCGCTGGGACCGCTGGTCACTTTCGGCGGGACGTTCTTGGTTTCCGAGGTGCTGAGCCACGCCGGGACCGCTGTGGTGCTGCTATCTGTAGCGTTGCTTGCGGTTGTCGCCGGAGTCCTGCAGCGAAGGCGGAACGTGGACGCTGGAGATATCGAGCATTGGCTCTGGCTGGTGACCGCGGGCTCCTTCGCCGGCGCGGGCCTGCTCGTCTCGCCGTTGGCGGCAGACTGGGTGACGGCTGCTGCCGTTCTGGTTCTTGCCGTGGTGTTGTTTGCAGCTTCGCACGTCGAAAACCAGGCGCTGCTGTACCCGCCGGCGGCATTGGCAACCCACTGGGGTGCCGTTGCACTGGCAGAGGCGGCCTTCCCGGATGGCGCCGGCGCGTGGGGCAGCTTCTTGCCTTGGCTGGTAGGCGCGGGCTCGGCTTCGGCGTCCCTCTATGCTGGGCGGCTGATTCGCGCCGACGCATTCAACGCCGGCACATGGAACGCTGGTACGTTGACCGTCGAAGGATTGACCACTGGCACAGCGGACAAACCGAACTCCGGCACATTGAACCCGGGCCGCCCGGGAGGCGACCCGGTGCGTCGCTGGACCCTTGCGGGAGGCGCCTTCCTCGGGCTGGTCGTTGTGGCCATGGCCGGAACCAAGCACGATGCCACCTCGTGGACGGCCGCAGCCATCCTGGCCGCCGCCGTAGGAATCGCATACCGGGAGGCGCCTGCAAAGGCGCGGCGGATTGTCCTGGAGGTGGGCGCCCTGGTGCTCACTGCCGCGGTCCAGCGCGCCGCCATCTTTGCCTTGGACGGACCGGACAGACTCAATGGCCGGGAGCTTGGCGGTTATCCGGATCCGTTCTGGGTGGCTCAATGGTACGTAGTCCTGGGCGCTGTCCTCGGCGGGTGGCGCTACATCTCCGGCCATCAGCAGGCGGGACGGTTCCTGGTGGGTGCTGCAGCCGGGCTGTTGTCACTTGGTGGTCTGGGTGTCGTGTTCGGCGGCACCGGCGCGCAACAGTTGTGGGTGCTCGTGCTGCTGGCGCTGCTGCTGGTCGTTGGCCTTATTGCGGGCGAACGGCTGTATGTCTGGTGGGGTGCGGCCGGCGTGGCAGCCTGCCTTCTGTGGGCGATGAGACATTACACGTTCCTGCTCCTGGCGGTGATTGCCGTGGGTCTTATCGCCTTTGCCGTCTGGCGCCTGAACCGTGGGACGGCCGGCGGGGCACCCCACGCTGGGCCGGGCTCCGGGCCGCTAGCCGGGCCGACGGTGGGGCCGTTGGAGGGCCCCGAAGCCAGGCAAGGCCCGGTGGCCGACTCCTGGGCCGGCGGTGCAAGTGGACAGCCGTTCGGCCCCCGTCCGGGCAGTGACGGAGATCTGCCTGGGGCGGCGGGCGACAGCCCAGCGGTGACAAAGAAGCGTGCCTAGGGCACTGATACTGTTGCTAAGAGCGAGAGGAGTGCACCATGGAATTCTTGATTTTTCTGGTCATCGCTGTTGCCGTGGTCGGCGGAGTGTTCTGGGCCAAGAAGTATTTCCGCAACGAGATCGACCGCGCCAAGCGCATCAACCGCGCCAACAAGAACCTGTAACCCGGGCGCTCAGCCGGCCAACGGTTTCCGGGCTCGGCTGAGGGCCCGGTACCAGTAGAACGATTCCTTCGGTGTGCGCTCCAGGGTTTCGAAATCCACGTGCACCAGGCCGAAGCGCTGCGAATATCCGGCAGCCCATTCAAAGTTGTCCATCAGCGTCCAGACGTAATAGCCGCGCAGTTCTACATCGTCAGCGATGCCACCGGGTGCTGTTGCCTCCATGGCATGCTGCAGATGTCCCGCGATGTAATCGATCCGTTGCTGGTCTGGCACGGGGCCAGTGACGTGCTCGGGCTCAGGGAAGCTGGCCCCGCTTTCTGTGATGTAAATCGGCGGCAGGGCATCCTGGTAGCGGTCTTTGAGTTCACGCAGCAGGATCCCCAGGTGGTCCGGAGCTACCGGCCAACCGAAACCCGTTGTCTCGTACTCCTCGAACGGCACCTGATGGGCGGGAATCCTGATCATCGCCTCTGCCGGCACTGTCAGATCATCCCCGGTGCCCTGCCCGGCCGCCACCTTCACGGGCTGGTAGTAGTTCACGCCGTAGAAGTCCACCGGCTGATGGATGGTGCGGAGATCGGCGTCGGAAATCCTGGGCAGCGAACGCAGCCATGGCTTCGCGAGCCTCAGCGAGAACGGGTAGCGGCCCAAAAGGATCGGATCGGCGTAGATCCGGTTCAGCATCAGGTCGAACACTTTGGCTGCGGCCCGGTCGGTGATTCTTCCGGAGGCTGGCCGGACGGGGGAGTGCAGGTTAGTCACCCCTATCCCACCCCGGACGCCCTCCGCCCGTAGTGCCTGGGTGGCCAGGCCGTGAGCCAGCAGCTGGTGGTGCACGGCGGGAAAGGCGTCGAAGAGAAGGTAACGTCCCGGCGCGTGGGTGCCCAGGGCATAACCATTCAGCACCACCGAGGCCGGCTCGTTCAGCGTGACCCATTGGTCCACCCGGTCGCCAAAACGCCTGCCGGCCGCCGCCGCGTACTCAGCGAACCGTTCGGCAGTGACCCGGTTCATCCAGCCCCCGCCATGCTCCAGGGGCAGCGGCGTATCCCAGTGGTACAACGTGGCCATGGGGGAGATGCCCGCTTCAAGGAGCTGATCGATCAGGCGGTCGTAGAAATCCAGTCCCTGCTCGTTGAAAGCGCCGCGGCCGTCCGGCTGGATCCGCGGCCAGGAAATGGAAAAGCGGTAGGAGTCGACGCCGAGTTCGCGCATGAGCCTTACATCTTCAGCCCAGCGGTTGTAATGGTCGCAGGCCACCGCAGGCGAGTGCCCGTCCCAGATGGCGCCCGGCTTTTCCACGAAGGCATCCCAGCCGGAGGGGCCCCGGCCGCCGGCGGCCAGGCCGCCCTCGATCTGGAAAGCGGCGGCAGCGACTCCCAGGGTGAAGGTGCGTGGCAGGCGGCCTGCCAGATCCTGAACGGAAACGTCATTTTCGACCGTCATTCCCCCATCATCCATTCGGATGTTGATGAAGGCAATGATTCCCAACTAGGTAGCAGTAACTGTCGTTATGGCCCCTCACAACGACACCTACTGCTACCCAGTTGGGGGAGGAGGAGGCAGATTCGCTTCTCCGGATAATATCCGGCATACTAGATGAGTTGTTCAAGCGCTTCTTCGTGTCCCGATCCGGATAATGCCGGGTGTCAGGGTCCAAGTGGAAGACCAAACATAACCCACTCCCCATGGAACTGCGGATTTGTATGCGTGCTAAGCGCGACACGCCCGACCGCGGGGGTCGGTTACGTCGGCAGGTTGAGGAACCCGGATTCATCCGGATTCAGCTTGTGCGGCGGGTGGTAGTTCAGACTTCAAATGCTTCGGCAGCCACATGCAACACGAATAGTGAACAGAGCAGCCCTACTCAGAGCAGCACTAACTGAAAGAGAGTCAGGCGACATGGCGGGACAAAAAATCCGCATCCGGCTGAAGTCATACGACCACGAGGTCATTGACGTTTCAGCACGGAAGATCGTTGAGACGGTCACGCGCGCAGGCGCAACGGTAGTTGGCCCCGTGCCGCTGCCTACGGAGAAGAACATCTACTGCGTAATCCGCTCTCCGCACAAGTACAAGGACAGCCGCGAGCACTTTGAAATGCGCACGCACAAGCGTCTTATCGACATCATCGATCCCACGCCGAAGGCTGTTGACTCGCTTATGCGCCTCGACCTGCCGGCCGACGTGAACATCGAAATCAAGCTGTAGGGAGGTGCTGAGAGACTATGACCGCAACCCGTAACGTAAAGGGCCTGCTGGGCACGAAGCTCGGCATGACCCAGGTCTGGGACGAGAACAACAAGCTCATCCCCGTCACTGTGGTCCAGGCAGATTCGAACGTCATCACCCAGCTGCGCAACGCAGACACTGATGGCTACGTCGCTGTACAGATCGGCTACGGCCAGATCGATCCCCGCAAGGTCACCAAGCCGCTGGCTGGTCACTTTGAAAAGGCAGGCGTCACGCCTCGCCGCCACGTCGTCGAACTGCGCACTGCAGATGCTGACACTTACGAGCTGGGCCAGGAGCTTTCTGTTGAGCTCTTCGAAGCCGGCCAGAAGATCGACGTTATCGGCACCACCAAGGGTAAGGGCTTCGCCGGCGTTATGAAGCGTCACGGCTTCCACGGCGTTGGAGCTTCCCACGGTGCCCACAAGAACCACCGTAAGCCCGGTTCAATCGGTGGCGCATCCACCCCGAGCCGCGTCTTCAAGGGCATGAAAATGGCCGGCCGCATGGGCGCCGTTCGTCACACCACGCTGAACCTCACGGTTCACGCAGTTGACGTCGAGAAGTCGCTGCTCCTGATCAAGGGTGCCGTCCCCGGCGCCCGCGGCCAGGTCGTACTCGTACGCACCGCCGTGAAGGGAGCCTAGTTCAATGACTAGCACTGTCAAGGTTGACCTGCCTGCAGAGATCTTCGACGTTCAGACCAACGTGCCGCTGTTGCACCAGGTCGTCGTTGCCCAGCTCGCTGCTGCTCGCCAGGGTACCCACAAGACCAAGACCCGCGCCGAGGTTTCCGGTGCAGGTCGCAAACCGTTCAAGCAGAAGGGCACCGGCCGCGCCCGTCAGGGTTCAATCCGTGCTCCTCACATGACCGGTGGTGGCGTTGTCCACGGTCCCACACCGCGTGACTACAGCCAGCGCACCCCCAAGAAGATGATTGCTGCTGCACTGCGCGGCGCACTGTCTGACCGGGCACGCAACGGTCGCATCCACGTTGTTGCTGAACTGGTGGAGGGCACCAAGCCGTCCGTCAAGACCGCACTGGCAACGCTGCGCGGAGTTTCCGAGCGCAAGAACCTGCTGGTTGTCATCGAGCGCGCCAACGATGTTGCAGCACTTTCCGTGCGCAACCTCGCCGGTGTTCACGTTCTGTACGCAGACCAGCTGAACACCTACGACGTACTCGTCTCTGACGACGTTGTCTTCACCAAGGCTGCCTACGAAGCATTCGTTGCTGACAAGGCAGTGGCAAAGAACGAGGAGGATGCCAAGTGAGTGCAGCCACCATCAAAGACCCGCGCGACGTCGTGCTTGCACCCGTCGTATCGGAAAAAAGCTACGGCCTGATCGATGAGGGCAAGTACACCTTCCTGGTGGACCCCCGCTCGAACAAGACCGAGATCAAGCTGGCCGTGGAGAAGATTTTCTCCGTCAAGGTCGAATCGATCAACACCATCAACCGTGCCGGTAAGCGCAAGCGCACCAAATTCGGATGGGGTACCCGCAAGAGCACCAAGCGCGCAATTGTGAGCCTCAAAGAAGGCACCATCGACATCTTCGGCGGTCCGCTCTCGTAGCGGAGACCACTTTAACGAGGAAATAAATTATGGGAATCCGTAAATACAAGCCGACTACACCGGGCCGTCGTGGCTCGAGCGTAGCGGACTTCACCGAAATCACGCGGTCGACGCCGGAAAAGTCGTTGGTACGTCCGCTGCCCAAAAAGGGCGGCCGTAACAACACCGGTAAGATCACGACCCGTCACAAGGGTGGTGGCCACAAGCGCCAGTACCGTCTGATCGACTTCCGTCGCCACGACAAGGACGGCGTCAACGCCCGCGTTGCCGAAATCGAGTACGATCCGAACCGCACGGCTCGCATCGCCCTCCTGCACTACGTTGATGGCACCAAGCGTTACATCATCGCCCCCAACAAGCTCTCCCAGGGTGACGTCGTTGAGGCAGGTGCCGGTGCTGACATTAAGCCCGGTAACAACCTGCCCCTGCTCAACATCCCGGTGGGTACTGTCATCCACGCAGTTGAACTGCGCCCGGGTGGTGGCGCCAAGATGGGCCGCTCCGCCGGCGCATCGATCCAGCTTGTTGCCAAGGAAGGCCGCTTCGCCCAGCTGCGTCTGCCTTCCGGTGAAATCCGCAACGTTGATGTGCGCTGCCGCGCAACCATCGGTGAGGTCGGCAACGCCGAGCAGTCGAACATCAACTGGGGCAAGGCCGGCCGTATGCGGTGGAAGGGCGTTCGCCCGACCGTCCGTGGTGTCGCCATGAACCCGGTTGACCACCCGCACGGTGGTGGCGAGGGTAAGACGTCCGGTGGACGTCACCCCGTCAACCCGAACGGTAAGCGTGAGGGCCGCACCCGCCGCCCGAACAAAGAGAGCGACAAGCTTATTGTGCGTCGTCGTCGTACTGGCAAGAACAAGCGATAGGAGCCTGGACACATGCCACGCAGCCTGAAAAAAGGTCCTTTCGTTGACCAGCACCTCTTTGTGAAGGTGGACAGGGAAAACGAAAAGGGCACCAAGAACGTCATTAAGACCTGGTCCCGCCGTTCGATGATCATCCCCGACATGCTCGGGCACACGATCGCCGTACACGACGGACGCAAGCACATTCCGGTGTTTGTCACTGAGTCGATGGTCGGGCACAAGCTCGGCGAATTCGCTCCCACGCGGACATTCCGCGGCCATGTCAAGGACGACCGTAAGGGCAAGCGCCGCTAGGCGCCTGCACTTACGTCAAAGACGAGAGAAGGAAAGCAATGGAAGCCAAGGCAATTGCGCGTCACATCCGCGTAACGCCTATGAAGGCCCGGCGCGTCGTCAACCTTGTTCGTGGTAAGCAAGCGAATGAGGCTCTGGCAATTCTGAAGTTTGCCCCCCAGGCAGCTTCAGAGCCGGTATTCAAGGTAGTTCAGTCGGCAATCTCCAACGCCCGGGTCCTCGCGGACCGCGACGGCGTGGCGTTTGACGAAGGTGACCTCATCATCAGCGAAGCGTTTGTTGATGAAGGCCCGACCATGAAGCGGTTCCAGCCGCGCGCCCAGGGTCGTGCATTTCAGATCAAGAAGCGCACGAGCCACATCACCGTGGTAGTCGCTACCCCGGAGAAAGAGGAGGCTCGCTAAGTGGGACAGAAAGTTAACCCGCACGGGTTCCGACTCGGCATCACCACCGATCACGTATCGCACTGGTTTGCTGACAGCACCAAGGCCGGACAGCGGTACAAGGACTTCGTTCGCGAAGACATCCGTATCCGCCAGCTCATGTCCACGGGCATGGAGCGCGCCGGCATCGCCAAGGTTGAAATCGAGCGCACCCGTGACCGTGTCCGCGTGGATATCCACACGGCGCGTCCCGGCATCGTCATCGGCCGCCGCGGCGCTGAAGCAGACCGCATCCGCGGCGAGCTTGAGAAGCTCACGGGCAAGCAGGTCCAGCTGAACATCCTCGAGGTCAAGAACCCCGAGATGGAAGCACAGCTTGTTGCCCAGGGCGTTGCTGAGCAGCTGACTTCCCGCGTGGCTTTCCGCCGTGCGATGAAGAAGGCCATGCAGTCCGCACAGCGTGCAGGTGCCAAGGGCATCCGTATCGCTTGCTCCGGTCGACTGGGCGGCGCTGAAATGTCCCGCTCGGAGTTCTACCGCGAAGGCCGTGTGCCCCTGCACACCCTCCGTGCGAACATCGACTACGGCTTCTACGAGGCCAAGACCACCTTCGGCCGCATCGGCGTGAAGGTCTGGATCTACAAGGGTGACGTCACCGCCAAGGAACTGGCTCAGCAGGCAGCTGCTGCTCCGTCCCGCGGCCGCGGCCCCAGCGATCGCCCGGGCCGCCCGGGTGGCGCCGACCGTGGTGACCGCCGTCGTCGTACCGACCGTCCGGCAGCAGAGGCAGCTCCGGCCGCCGCTGCCCCGGCAGTTGAGGCTGCACCCGCTGCAGTAGAAGGAGGACAGGCTTAAATGCTTATCCCACGTCGAGTCAAGCACCGTAAGCAGCACCACCCGGGTCGTTCCGGCGCTGCTACGGGCGGCACCAAGGTCTCCTTCGGTGAGTACGGCATCCAGGCCCTGAGCCCGGCATACGTAACCAACCGTCAGATCGAGTCTGCCCGTATCGCGATGACCCGCCACATCAAGCGTGGCGGCAAGGTCTGGATCAACATTTACCCGGACCGTCCGATCACGAAGAAGCCTGCCGAAACCCGCATGGGTTCCGGTAAGGGTTCACCGGAGTGGTGGGTCGCTAACGTCAAGCCGGGACGGGTTCTCTTTGAGATCTCCGGCGTCGAAGAATCGGTAGCTCGCGAGGCCCTGCGCCTGGCAATCCACAAGCTCCCGTTGAAGGCACGCATTTTGCGTCGCGAAGGTGGTGAATAGAAATGGCAGTAGGATCCAAGGAACTTGCATCCGCACAGCTGGACACGTTCGACAATGAGCGCCTCGTTGAAGAACTCCGTAAGGCTAAGGAAGAGCTGTTCAACCTGCGTTTCCAGTCCGCCACCGGTCAGTTGGAGAACCACGGTCGTCTGCGCGCGGTAAAGAAGGACATCGCACGCATCTACACCGTTCTCCGTGAGCGCGAGCTGGGCATTCGTGCCGAGGTTGCCGCACCCGTTGTGGAAGCCAAGGAAGAAAAGAAGTCCAAGAAGGCAGCAACCAAGAAGGCCGAAAAGGCTGAAACGGTTGAGACCGAGGAGGATGCCAAGTGACTGAAAAGGACGAGAACGTGACGGAAACTGTTTCCGCGGCAGCTACTGCTGCCGAGCGCGGTGACCGTAAGACGAAGCGCGGCTACGTGGTCTCGGACAAGATGGAAAAGACCATCGTTGTCCAGGTTGAGGACCGCGTGAAGCACGCCCTTTACGGCAAGGTCATCCGCCGCAACACCAAGATCAAGGCTCACGACGAAGAGAACAGCGCCGGCATCGGCGACCTCGTTCTCCTCGCCGAGACCCGGCCGCTGTCCGCTACTAAGCGGTGGCGCCTGGTCGAGATCCTCGAAAAGGCCAAGTAACACCCCGCAGCCTGCTTGCAGGTCCTGCACCGGAAACCCTCGTTCCCTTCTGGGAGCGGGGGTTTCCTCGTTTTGCCGGGGACGACGGGATTGTCGCCCAAGTTGGGCCGATGGCGTACCGTGCGTGCCGCCGTCGTCCGCCTCGCCTGGACACGCTCTCTCACTTAATGCGGTTTTTTAACGGTCGCTCTCTCACTTTCCTGAAGAAAGTGAGAGAGCGCTGCTCGAGAAGGCCCATTAAGTGAGAGAGCGTCCGACGGCGGCGGGCTGGGACCCCGCGGGAGCGTCCGACGGCGGCAGGGAGTGGGCAGGGACTGCCGGGGTGTGATATGGGAGTTGGCCCAAACTGTGCTAAGATTTTGAGTTTGTATGGCGCCGTTCGTGTGCCGACATCAACCTCGTAAACAATCGTGCCACGGCATAGTGCCCCCTAGCGCTTCGGACCTGTCTGAAGCCGCCTGGGAAGCAAATGTTTTTGGCACGGGAGTTTAGGCCTGGCCTGGCAAAATCCAGGCAGGTCAAGAGACACCCCGATCAACCGTTCCGCAAGGCTCATTCCGTAGCAAGATCACGGCCTGAGAACCGGCGCGACGCAAGGAGTAAATAGTGATTCAGCAGGAGTCGCGACTCAAGGTCGCCGACAACACGGGTGCTAAGGAAATCCTTACCATTCGCGTTCTCGGTGGATCTGGCCGTCGCTACGCAGGCATTGGCGACGTCATCGTCGCTACCGTCAAGGACGCAATTCCGGGCGGCAACGTAAAGAAGGGCGATGTTGTTAAGGCAGTCATCGTCCGTACCAAGAAGGAACGCCGCCGTGCGGATGGTTCCTACATCAAGTTTGACGAGAACGCAGCTGTGATCCTGAAGGCTGACGGTGACCCCCGCGGTACCCGTATCTTCGGACCGGTTGGTCGTGAACTCCGTGACAAGAAGTTCATGAAGATCGTTTCTCTGGCTCCGGAGGTGCTCTAGTCCATGGCTAAGATCAAAAAGGGTGACCTCGTTCAGGTCATCACTGGCGCCAAGGCTGAGCGCGGCGGCGACAAGGGTAAGCAGGGCAAGGTTCTGCGCGTATTCCCCGAGACCAACCGCGTGTTGGTTGAAGGCATTAACCGCGTAACCAAGCACACCAAGGTCGGTCAGTCGCAGCGCGGCACCAAGACCGGTGGCATCGAGGTCGTCGAAGCTTCGATCCACATCTCCAACGTGGCTCTGGTTGACCCGTCCACCAAGAAGCCCACCCGTGTCGGTTTCCGCACCGAGACCGTGGAGCGCGATGGCGTGAAGCGCGAAGTGCGTGTACGCGTGGCCAAGAGCTCCGGGAAGGACATCTAATGACTGAGACTCTCGAGACTCCGGCAGCGAAGATCGTTCCTCGTCTGAAGACCAAGTACGCCGATTCCATCAAGAGCACGCTCGTTGAGGAATTCAAGTACACCAACGTCAACCAGGTTCCCCGTCTGGTGAAGGTCGTTGTGAACATGGGTGTTGGAGATGCCGCTAAGGACTCCAAGCTGATCGACGGCGCTGTCCGCGATCTGACCCTGATCACCGGCCAGAAGCCGCAGGTAACCAAGGCCCGCAAGTCGATCGCTCAGTTCAAGCTGCGCGAAGGCATGCCCATCGGCGCACACGCAACTCTGCGTGGAGACCGCATGTGGGAATTCCTGGATCGTCTGGTCACGCTGGCTCTGCCCCGTATCCGCGACTTCCGCGGCCTCAGTGGCAAGCAGTTCGACGGCAACGGCAACTACACCTTCGGTCTGACCGAGCAGGTTATGTTCCACGAAATCGACCAGGATTCCATCGACCGCACCCGCGGCATGGACATCACGGTTGTCACCACTGCCAAGACCGATGACGAAGGCCGCGCGCTGCTGAAGGCGCTTGGTTTCCCGTTCAAGGCCGAAGACTAATCTAACTACGTAACAGGTCCTTCGGTGCAGCCCTGCAGTTCCTGCAGGGGCCGGACCGAGGAAACCGTTATGAGGAAGGGCACGAGCCCACCATGACAATGACAGATCCTGTCGCAGACATGCTTACGCGTCTGCGCAATGCAAACTCGGCATACCACGATTCCGTGACCATGCCGTACAGCAAGCTCAAGGCACGCGTTGCCGACATCCTGAAGGCCGAAGGTTACATCGCCTCCTGGAAAGAAGAAGACGCTGAGGTTGGCAAGAAGCTGACCCTCGAGCTCAAGTTCGGTCCGAACCGCGAGCGTTCAATCGCTGGTGTTCGTCGTATTTCCAAGCCGGGCCTGCGTGTTTACGCAAAGTCCACCAACCTCCCGCACGTGCTCGGTGGCCTGGGTGTCGCAATCCTGTCCACCTCTTCCGGCCTCTTGACTGATAAGCAAGCCGGCAAGAAGGGCGTGGGCGGCGAAGTCCTCGCCTACGTCTGGTAACGGGAAAGGAAGAGAATAATGTCACGTATTGGACGTCTCCCCATCACCGTTCCCGCCGGCGTTGAGGTCAAGGTTGACGGCTCTGTCGTCAGCGTCAAGGGTGCCAAAGGCGAGCTGAACCACACTGTGGCCAGCCCGATCGAGGTTTCCCTGGAAGCAGAGACCCTGACTGTCGCCCGCCCGAACGACGAGCGCGCCTCCCGTTCACTCCACGGCCTGACCCGCACCCTGATCTCCAACATGATCGAGGGCGTTACCAAGGGCTATGAGAAGAAGCTTGAAATCGTTGGTACTGGTTACCGCGTTCAGGCCAAGGGATCTGACCTTGAGTTCGCTCTCGGCTACAGCCACCCGGTAAATGTCACCGCACCGGACGGCATCACCTTTGCAGTTGAGACCCCGACCAAGCTCTCTGTTTCAGGTATCAACAAGCAGCAGGTCGGCGAGGTTGCTGCCAACATTCGCAAGCTGCGGAAGCCGGACCCCTACAAGGGCAAGGGCATCCGCTACGCAGGCGAAGTCATCCGCCGCAAGGTCGGAAAGGCTGGTAAGTAACCATGGCCATCTCAATTAACAAGAAGCGTACTAACAAGAGCAAGTCTGCTTCGCGCAGCCGCCGCCAGCTTCGTATCCGCAAGCGCATCTCCGGTACGCCTGTACGTCCTCGTCTGGTCGTCAACCGTTCCGCACGCCACGTATTCGTCCAGGTTGTCGATGACACCAAGGGCCTGACCGTAGCAAGCGCCTCCACCCTGGAAGCCGATCTTCGTGCATTCGAAGGCGACAAGACCGCCAAGGCCAAGCGCGTTGGCGAACTCGTAGCCGAGCGTGCGAAGGCTGCCGGTATCGAAGCAGTTGTCTTCGACCGCGGTGGTAACAAGTACCACGGCCGGATTGCTGCTGTCGCTGACGGCGCACGTGAAGGTGGGCTGTCACTGTGACGGAAGCAAACAAGGAAAAGGACACTGTGTCTGCAGATCAGAAGGCGACTGAAGCCGTAGCTGCTCCGGCCACTGAGACCACTGCTCCCGCGGCCGCTGCTGATGACCGCCGTGGTGGCGCTCGTCGTGGCGAGCGTGGAGACCGTGGCCAGGGCCGCGGCGACCGTGGTGGCCGTGGCGGCCGCGACGGCGGCCGTGAAGCTGAGAAGAGCCAGTTCATCGAACGCGTTGTCACCATCAACCGCGTTTCCAAGGTGGTCAAGGGTGGTCGTCGCTTTAGCTTCACCGCTCTGGTCGTCGTTGGTGACGGTAACGGTATGGTCGGCGTTGGCTACGGCAAGGCTAAGGAAGTTCCTGCCGCAATCGCGAAGGGCGTTGAAGAGGCTAAGAAGTCCTTCTTCCGCGTTCCCCGCATCGGCAACACCATCCCGCACCGCGTTCAGGGTGAGGCTGCCGCAGGCGTCGTAATGCTGCGTCCGGCCTCCGCCGGTACCGGTGTTATCGCCGGTGGCCCGGTCCGTGCAGTACTGGAGTGCGTGGGCATCCACGACATCCTCTCCAAGTCGCTCGGTTCCGCCAACGCCATCAACATCGTTCACGCGACCGTTGATGCCCTGAAGCGCCTCGAAGAGCCGGCAGCAGTGGCAGCACGCCGCGGCCTGCCTCTCGACGAGGTTGCTCCGCCGGCAATGGTGAAGGCAATCCTGAACCAGAAGGCGGGTGTCTAAGTCATGGCTAAGAACCTGATTCCCTCCGACTCCCAGTTGGAGATCACTCAGATCAAGTCCGCCATTGGCGGCAAGCAGAACCAGCGCGACACCCTTCGGTCCCTCGGCCTGAAGCGGATCGGACACACCGTTGTCCGCACCGCCGACGCCGTGACCGTTGGAATGCTCAACACGGTTCCGCACCTGGTAAAGGTAGAGGAGGCGAAGTAAATGGCAGAGAAAAAGACCGCCGCAGAGGTAGCTGAGAAGCAGAACGCTCTGAAGGTCCACCACCTGCGTCCCGCCCCGGGTGCCAAGACCGCCAAGACCCGCGTTGGTCGTGGTGAAGGTTCCAAGGGTAAGACCGCTGGTCGCGGTACCAAGGGTACGAAGGCCCGCTACCAGATCAAGGCTGGCTTTGCCGGCGGCCAGTTGCCGCTGCACATGCGCCTGCCGAAGCTGCGCGGCTTCAAGAACCCGTTCCGCGTTGAGTTCCAGGTTGTAAACCTGGACAAGCTCAACGAACTGTTCCCCGAAGGTGGCGCTGTCACCGTGGAGAACCTGGTCGAAAAGGGTGCCGTTCGCAAGAACCAGCCCGTCAAGGTGCTGGGCACCGGCGACATCACCGTCAAGGTTGACGTCACCGCCCACGCATTCTCGGCCAGCGCCGCGGAAAAGATTGCTGCAGCCGGCGGAAGCACCACCGCTCTCTAGAGACGGTGGGCAGTAGCCCGTTGTGAAACTCCCGGCGTGCAGGACCCCAGGGCCCTGTACGCCGGGAGTTTTTTCGCATCCGCCCGCCGAATAATTCCCGCCGTCCGTCGCGCGATTGGCCTAGCGGATTATTCGCATGGCCGATCCACCCGTTAGACTCGGTTGTTGGGATTATTGACACCCATCACACCACCCCATTTACAACACAGGAGGACGCTTGCTTAGCGCATTTGGCCGGGCCTTTCGCACGCCTGATCTGCGACGCAAGTTGTTGTTCACGCTGGGAATCATCACAATCTTCCGCTTGGGTGCCTTCATTCCCTCGCCTGGTGTGAACTACCAGAATGTCCAGCAATGCTTGCACAACGGTCAGACGTCAGGCGGGCTCTACCAGCTCGTCAACCTGTTCAGCGGTGGTGCCTTGCTTCAGGTGTCCATCTTCGCGCTGGGCATCATGCCGTACATTACGGCCAGCATCATTGTGCAGTTGCTCCGGGTGGTCATTCCCCGTTTCCAGGAGCTGTACGAGGAGGGCGCCTCCGGGCAGTCCAAGCTCACCCAGTACACCCGATACCTCACCATTGCCCTTGGCCTGCTGAACGCAACGACGCTGGTGTCGCTGGCGCGTTCAGGCCAGCTGCTACCGGGCTGTGCGCTGCCGATCATTCCTGATAGCAGCATCATCACCACGATCCTGATTATCATCACCCTCACCGCCGGCACCGGGCTCATCATGTGGATGGGCGAGCTTGTCACCGAAAAGGGTGTGGGCAACGGTATGTCGCTGCTCATCTTCACCTCCATCGCTGCGCAGTTCCCCACTTCGCTTGGTGCCATCTGGACCTCGCAGGGACCGGGGACCTTCTTCCTGGTGCTGGCTATCGGTCTGGTGACAGTTGCCCTGGTGGTGTTTGTGGAGCAATCCCAGCGCCGCGTTCCGGTGCAGTATGCCAAGCGCATGATCGGACGCCGCACAGTGGGTGGTACCAGCACCTACATCCCCATCAAGGTGAACATGGCAGGCGTGATCCCCGTGATCTTCGCTTCCTCCATGCTTTACCTGCCGGGGCTGATTTCACAGTTCAACCAGCCCAAGGCCGGCGAGCAGCTTCAGCCGTGGGTTGAGTGGATCAACAACAACCTCACACGAGGAGACCACCCGATCTATATGGCGCTGTACTTCGCCATGATCGTGTTCTTCACCTACTTCTACGTCGCGATCACCTTCAACCCTGAAGAGGTCTCCGACAATATGAAGAAGTACGGCGGTTTCATCCCGGGTATCCGTGCCGGTAAACCGACCGCGGACTACCTGCAGTATGTGCTTTCAAGGATCACGCTCCCCGGGGCCTTTTACCTGGGCTTCGTGGCGCTGATTCCGCTGATTGCACTGGTACTGATCAACGCGAACCAGAACTTCCCGTTCGGTGGCACCTCGATCCTGATCATGGTGGGCGTTGGCCTTGAAACCGTCAAGCAAATAGATGCGCAACTACAGCAACGTCACTACGAAGGGCTATTGCGATGACAAAAATGTTGATTATTGGGCCGCCCGGCTCCGGTAAAGGAACCCAAGCGGAACGTATCTCGGAGCGCCTCGGTGTTGTGGCGATCTCCACCGGCGATATCTTCCGCGCCAATGTAAAGGGCGAAACGCCCCTTGGCATCGAGGCCAAGAAGTACATGGACGCCGGCGACTTCGTTCCGGACAGCGTGACCAACAAAATGGTCCGCGACCGCCTCAACGAGTCCGACGTCGAAAACGGCTTCCTCCTGGACGGCTACCCGCGCACCACCGCGCAGGTGGACTACCTCGACGAAATCCTCGCCACCAGCGAAGAGAAGCTCGACGTCGTCCTGCAGCTCACTGCCGACGATGAGGAACTCGTGGCCCGCCTCCTGGGCCGTGCCAAGGAAACCGGCCGGAGCGACGACAACGAAGCCGTTATCCGTCACCGTCTGGACCTTTACCACGAGCAGACCGAGGCAGTTGTGGCCAAGTATGCCGAGCGCGGCATCCTGACCAAGGTTGACGGCATCGGCGGCATCGACGAGGTCACCGACCGCGTCATGGAAGCCATCAAGACGGCCCAGGCCGCCTGACCCAGGCAGCAAGTTATTCGAGGCTCCTCCCGGAATCCGGGAGGAGCCTCAGCCATTGAGAGGACACACCATGGCTTTCGGCCAGCCCCGTATCGAATACAAGACCAATGCCCAGATGCGCACCATGCACGAGGCCGGCCTGGTCCTGAGCCGCGCACTGGACGCCGCCGTCGCCGCGGCCGTGCCCGGCGTCACCACCAAGCACCTGGACGACGTCTTTGCCGCGGTGCTGAACCAGGCCGGCGCCAAGTCCAACTTCTTGGGTTACCACGGCTTTCCGGCCACGGTGTGCACGTCCGTGAATGAGGAAGTTGTCCACGGGATCCCCGGCAGCAAGGTCCTCAACGACGGCGACATCATCTCGATCGACGGCGGCGCGATTGTTGATGGCTGGCATTCCGATTCCGCCCGGACCGTGATTGTTGGCAAAGCCGATCCCGAAGACCAGCGCCTGTCCGACGTCACGCAGGCTGCCATGTGGCACGGCATCGCGGCGCTGGCCAAGAGGGGCCACGTCGGCGACGTCGGAGCGGCGATCGACGACTATGTGTCCTCCGTCCCGGGCAAGCCGCTGGGCATCCTGGAAGACTACGTGGGCCACGGCATCGGCTCCGAGATGCACATGGCGCCGGACGTCCTGAACTACCGGACCAACCACCGCGGACCCAAGGTCAAGGCCGGCCTGTGCCTCGCCATCGAGCCCATGCTGGTCCGCGGCAGCATCGACACAGCAGTCCTGGCTGACGACTGGACCGTGGTCACCACAGACGGCCAGCGCTCCTGCCAGTGGGAACATTCCGTGGCAGTCCACGACAGGGGAATCTGGGTTCTTTCAGCGCCCGACGGCGGCGCGGAGCACCTGGTGCCGCTCGGCGTCGTCCCCGTCCCGATCCCTTAATCCATCCCTTAACCCAACTGGGTCGCAGTAGATGTCGTTATGAGCGTTCAAAACGACATTAACTGCGACCCAGTTGGGCCCCGGGGCCGCGACAGTGAGGTGCCCACCGCGGCCGCACGGTTGGAGCGAAGCGTCAGGCCTTGAGCCTGGGCTTGACGTCCTTGGTGTAGATTCCCTCGAGCGTTGCCTTCAGCTCGGTCATGGTGGCCTTCACGTCGCCCTCCTGCGTGAGGATCTTGGCGGCAGCCTTGGCCATCTCCTGGTCTGCGCCGGGCAGGAACGCGCGGGCGTTGTCCTGGACCTTGGTGACGGCCAGCTGGTCCAGGGCGATCTTGATCTGCGGGGTCTTGGCCAGCACCGCGGTCATATCAGCGGAGGTCCGCGTCGGCATGTAACCGGTGGCGGCCGAGAATGCGGCGGTGTTCTCCGGCTCGGTCATGAACTGCAGGAACATCGCTGCCGCCAGCTGCTCCTCCTTGGTCACACCGCTGGGGATGCCGAGGCCGGCGCCGCCGGTGGGGCATACCCCGGTCTTTTCCTTGGAGCCACCCGGCAGGAAGCCGACGCCCACGTTGAACTTGGCGGACTTCAGAATGCCGATCAAGGATCCGGTGGACGACAGGGTGGCCGATGCCAGGCCCGCGGCGAAGTCGTCGGCCGATTCCTTGGAGGAGACGCCGGCCCAGCCGTCCTTGTACACGGAGTCCTGCGCGGCCTGCAACGCAGCAACGGACTCGGCTGAATCGCAGGTGATGTCCCAGCCCTTGGACCAGCTGCCGCCTTCGCCCCAGAGGTTGTTCTGCAGGGTCCAGCCGGCGTAACCGGCCAGCGCGGGGTGCATAAAGGCGTACTGCGCGCCGGAAGCTGCCTTGAGCTTGGGGGCCCAGCCGGCGAACTCCTGCCACGTGGCGGGTGCGCGGTCGGGTAGACCTGCGGCGGCGAAGTGGTCCTTGTTGTAGTAGAACAGCGGGGTGGAGCGGCCGTAGGGGAGTGCCCACTGCTTGCCGGCGTACTTGTAGTCGTCCACCAGCGAGGTGCGGAAGTCAGCCAGCTTGATGTCCAGCTGCTTGACCAGCGAGTCGATGGGGATGATGCTCTCGTTCAGGTAGTAGCGGAACCACCAGACGTCGGAGAGGACCACCAGCGATGGCAGGCCGGACTTGGCAGCCTGGGCGGTCTGGAACTTCTGCGCGATTTCCTCGTAGTTCGCGCCGGCGGTCACCAGGTTCACCTTGATGTCCGGGTACTTGGCGTGGAACTTCTCGATGATGCTCTTCTCCACGTCCTGCGATTTGCCTGGGTGGTTGGACCAGAAGTCGATGGACGCTGCGGGCTTGACGCCGGTGAAGTCGATGTCGGCAGCGGTGGTGGTGGCCGCGCCTGGCATGGTTGACGGGCCGCCGCAGGCTGCCAGTGCGGTGGCTCCTGCTCCGGCTCCGGCCAGGGTGAGGAAAAACCGTCGATCAAGGGTGAACGTCATGGTGCTGCCTTTCGATGGGTGCCTTGGTAATGCGATGCGGTGGTGGATGGTGTGAGGGTCCGACGGCGGCGGCGGACTGGGTGCCCGGCGGCACCGTTGGAGGAAGTGCCCGACGGCGGCACTCGCCCGGGTGCTAGCCGGTGACGCTGCCCTGAGTCAGGCCGGCGACGATGTAGCGCTGGAGCATGGCGAAGATGATGAGGATGGGGATGATCACCAGGACGGCGCCGGCCATCATGATTCCCCAGCCTGCACCGTTGCTCTCGGAGTTCTGCAGGAGAGTCAGGCCGACGGGAAGGGTCATGCTTTCGGGTTTGTCCGTGATGATCAGCGGCCAGATGTACTCGTTCCATTCGCTGACCACGGTGACCAGGGCAACCGTGGCGATCGAGGGAACGGACACCGGCACCACGATCTGCCAGAGCCGCCGCCAGTGGCCGGCGCCGTCGATCTCGGCGGATTCAAGGATGGAGCCGGGCAGAGTAAGGAAATGCTGGCGCAGCAGGAACGTGCCGAAGGCCGTGCCCAGGCCGGGCAGGATGATGCCCCACAGAGTGTTCTTGCCGCCCATCCCGGCGATCAGGATGTAGTTCGGGAGGATGGACACCTGGGGCGGGACCATCAGTGCCACGAGGATCAGGATGAAGATGAGGTTCTTGAAAGGGAAGCGCACGAACACCAGCGCGTAGGCGGTCAGCAAGGCAAGGATCACCTTGATGCCGGAACCCACCACGGTGACGATGGTGCTGTTCAGGAAGAACTGCCCGAACGGCACCGTGGTCATGGCAACCCGATAGTTCTCCGGGTCCAGTGCCGCCGGGAGCACGTGCAGATCCATCGTGACGATTTCGCCGGGCTGCTTGAACGAGCTGAGCACCATCCACAGCAGAGGCAGGAAGACCACCAGGACGGCGACGGCCAGCGGCACATAGCCGCCAATCACTGTCTGCACCATGTTGGCACGGGAGAACGGCCGCTCACGGGGCGGCACGGCGTCGGGCGTTGAACCGTCCGGTACGACGGTGGGGGCGGGAGCGCTCACGAGTAGTGCACCTTCTTTTCGACGAACCGCAGCTGCAGCACTGTGATGACCAGCAGGATGACAAAGAGGACCACGGAGATCGCGGCGGAGTAGCCGGCACGGTTGTAGGCGCCGAAGGCCTGCAGATACGCCTCGTAGATGAGGGTGCTGGTCCCGGCGCCGAGGGGCGTCATGATCCGGATGAGGTCGAACGCCTGCAGCGAGCTGAGCATGGTGGTGATCAGCAGGAAGAACGTGGTGGGGGAGAGGAGTGGCAAGGACATGCTGACAAAGCGGCGGAAACCGCCCGCTCCGTCCAGCGACGCCGCCTCCATCACGTCCTGCGGCAGGGACTGCAGTCCGGCGAGGAACACCACGGCGCAGTAGCCAAGGTTCTTCCAGACGTACACGATGATGACCATCACCTGGGAGAGTTGGGGATCGTTGATCCACTGCGGGCTCTGCTGGCCGAATCCCCGGAGAATCCAGGCGAGCACACCGTAGCCGGGGTCGAAGATGAACAGCCACACCAGGCCCACGCCCACGCCGGACAGCACGTAGGGTGCGAAAACTGCCGACCGGGCAAACGTGGTGCCGCGGACTTTCGAGTTCAGCGCCAGGGCAATCAGCAGGCCGAGCACCATCGAGCCGCCCACGGTCGCGGCGGTGAAGACCGCCGTGGTGCCGAGGACCCTGCCGGCATCGGCGCCCGTGAAGAAGGTGACGTAGTTTTCGAGTCCGACGACGGCCGCTGACGCTGATCCGAGCGTCCAGTTCAGCGTGGAGTAGTAGATGTTGTTGATCAGCGGCAGATACGTGAACACCGCGATGAGGAGCAGGTTCGGCAGTGCCAGTGCGAGGAAGACGAAGAAGTCGCGGCGGGACCGGCCCGACCAGCGCTTCCTGTTGTGGGGAGCAGGGCCGCCGTGCGTGGCTCTGCCGGTGGCCGCCGGTGCCGGCGAACTGCCGGGCTTGGCCGTGAGCTGTGGAGTCATGGATCCCTATCGGGAGGCCTGCGGGGGCAGGGCTTTGGGAGGATTTGAGATCACTCCATCACATCGCCGGGACCCCTCAGGGCCAGATTCGGCCCGGCAGTGGATTGTTGGCCAAGGTTTCGGAGCGTGTTCACGAAACGTTCGGATTTGACGCTTCCGGCACGGGGAGCAGAAAAAGGGTGTTGAGGCGCACGGCAGAATGGAGCGTATGGGAGCCATTACCGACGTACCGGGAATCCGTGTGGGGCACGTGCAGAAGAACGACGACGGTTGGCTGACCGGGATGACGGTGGTGCTGCCGCCGCCGGGGACAGTGGGGTCGGTGGACGTCCGAGGCGGGGGTCCGGGCACGCATGAGACCGACGCCCTCGATCCCACCACCCTGGTGTCCACCGTGGACGCAGTGGTCCTCACCGGAGGCAGCGCCTACGGACTCGTCTCGGCCCACGGTGCGCAGCGCTGGTGCGAAGAAAACGGGAGGGGCTTCCCGGTGACCGGGGGAGTAGTGCCGATCGTCCCCGCCGCAGCCATCTTCGATCTGGGCCGCGGGGGTGACTTTTCGGCGCGGCCGACGGCGGACATGGGCTACGCGGCAACGGTGGCCGCCGCGGCACAACCGGAAGGTCACGCCGTCGAACGCGGCAACGTTGGCGCTGGAACGGGCGCGGTCATCGCCAGGACCTACAAGGGTGGAGTGGGCACGGCCTCGGTCACCCTGGAAAACGGCGTTGTTGTTGGTGCGATCGCGGTCGTGAACGCCCTGGGTTTGCCGGTGATGTCTCAGGGGAATCCCGAACCCTCCGCGCGCTCGGTCGTTCTTCCCTTAGACGCGCGCTTCCGGGTTCCCGATTCCCCTTCGGCAGATGCCGGTCCGCCTCCCCTGAACACGACGCTGGTAGTCGTGGCAACGAATGCTGTGCTCGACGTGGCCGAATGTAAGCGGACTGCTTCTGCTGCTCACGCCGGCCTGGCGCGAGCGCTCAAACCTTCCCACACTCTGGCCGATGGGGACACTGTCTTTTGCCTTGCGACCGGCGACGTGGCGCTGGACCGAAGCACCGAGACGGCGCGGCAGGTAAGTCTCATCACGCTGCAGAGCGCGGCAGCCGACGTCGTCCGTTTGGCCATTCTGGATGGCGTGCGGAGCGCCGAGGCGGTGAGCACTCCCGCCGGTGAATATGGTGCGTACAGGGCGGAGTAGGTTACTATGCTCGATTTAACATTTGCCGGGAAAAAGGGTAGTGTTGCTTGTTGGTTGTCTGCCCTGCTGTGCCCTGTTTGGGGCCGGAGGTGATAACCGATCCAACAAAAACGTTCGTGGTCATGTCTGGTGCAATCCGGCAGGGCCGCGGCAACAACAGTTAGCGGAGGGTATGGCCAAGAAGGACGGGGTCATTGAGATCGAAGGCGTTGTGACTGAGGCGCTGCCTAACGCGATGTTTCGCGTTGAGCTGACCAACAAGCACATCGTACTCGCGCATATCTCAGGGAAGATGCGCCAGCACTACATCCGGATTCTCCCTGAGGACCGCGTAGTGGTGGAACTGAGCCCGTATGACCTCACTCGGGGTCGTATCGTCTACCGCTACAAGTAAATTCTGGGCGGCCTCAGCACGGCCGCTCCAGTGATCAACTGCCACACGCAAAGGAATGCCATGAAGGTCAAGCCGAGCGTCAAGCAGATCTGCGAAAAGTGCAAAGTGATCCGCCGTAATGGCCGGGTCATGGTGATCTGCGAGAACCCGCGCCACAAGCAGCGCCAGGGCTAATTTCCTTCTTCTGAAGGAAAACCCTGGGTTGCTAACCCACGCAAGTAAATAAAGGCAGCACAAGCTGAATTGGGACGCATGAGCCCGGACAGCTAACCCCCGGTCGGAGGCTGGGGCCGCACAGAACGTGCGGGTGTACTGCCTACGACCTCCGGTTTATTCAAGGAGTACTGCCACTATGGCTCGTCTCGCTGGCGTAGACATTCCCCGCGAAAAGCGGTTGGAAATTGCGCTTACTTACATCTACGGCGTGGGCAAGACCCGTGCACACGAAACCCTGGCTGCCACTGGCATCAGCGCTGACGTCCGCGTTAAGGACCTCACCGATGCCCAGCTGGTTGAGCTGCGTGATTACATCGAAGGCAACTACAAGGTTGAGGGTGACCTTCGCCGCGAAGTAGCAGCTGATATCCGCCGCAAGGTTGAAATCGGCAGCTACGAAGGTATTCGCCACCGTAAGGGCCTGCCGGTCCGCGGGCAGCGTACCAAGACCAACGCCCGTACCCGCAAGGGTCCGAAGCGCACCGTCGCAGGCAAGAAGAAGGCCCGTTAAATCCTCCGGGATTTACACGGCTTTCCCCGATAACTTTCTGTAGGAGAAAAAAATGCCCCCAAAGACTCGTGGCGCGGTTCGCAAGCCGCGTAAGAAGGACAAAAAGAATATCGCGCTGGGCCAGGCGCACATCAAGAGCACGTTTAACAACACCATCGTTTCCATCACGGATCCGAACGGTGCTGTTGTCTCTTGGGCTTCCTCAGGTGAGGTTGGCTTCAAGGGCTCGCGTAAGTCCACCCCGTTCGCAGCCCAGATGGCTGCCGAAGCCGCTGCCAAGCGTGCGCAGGAGCACGGCATGCGCAAGGTTGACGTTTTCGTCAAGGGCCCGGGTTCCGGACGCGAAACCGCAATCCGCTCGCTGCAGGCCGCTGGCCTCGAGGTTGGCTCCATCCAGGACGTCACCCCCGCAGCGCACAACGGTTGCCGTCCGCCGAAGCGCCGCCGCGTCTAAGCCTTTCCAGCAGTTTGAGCTTGCCCGGACCGTTGCGGTCCGGGCAAGCCCAGCCGCGTTAAGTCTTCAGACCGAATTTCCACCACCTGTGTTGCGTCATATAGCGGATGCTCGCCGAAAGGAAACCTAAGTGCTCATTGCACAGCGCCCCACCCTCTCCGAAGAGGTAGTCTCCGAAAACCGCTCGCGTTTCATCATTGAACCGCTGGAACCGGGCTTCGGCTACACCCTCGGAAACTCCCTCCGCCGTACCCTGCTCTCTTCCATCCCCGGTGCCGCTGTAACCAGCATCCGGATCGATGGCGTGCTGCACGAGTTCACCACGGTTCCGGGTGTCAAGGAAGATGTCACTGAGATCATCCTGAACATCAAGAGCCTGTCGGTTTCCTCCGAGCACGACGAGCCGGTTGTTGCTTACCTGCGCAAGCAGGGCCCCGGAGTCGTCACCGCCGCGGACATCGCTCCGCCGGCCGGCGTCGAATTCCACAACCCGGATCTGCACATTGCCACGCTGAACTCGAAGGGCAAGTTCGAACTCGAACTGACCATCGAGCGCGGCCGCGGCTACGTGTCGGCAGCTCAGAACAAGTCCGGCGACGCCGAGATCGGCCGTATTCCGGTCGACTCGATCTACTCGCCGGTGCTGAAGGTTACTTTCCGCGTGGAAGCAACCCGTGTTGAGCAGCGCACCGACTTCGACAAGCTCATTGTCGACGTCGAGACCAAGCAGGCCATCGCCCCGCGCGATGCTGTTGCTTCCGCAGGTACCACCTTGGTGGAACTCTTCGGTCTGGCACGCGAGCTGAACACCGCAGCTGAAGGTATCGAGATTGGCCCGTCGCCGACGGATGCTGCCCTGGCAGCAGACATGGCACTGCCGATCGAGGATCTGGACCTCACCGTCCGTTCCTACAACTGCCTCAAGCGTGAGGGCATCCACACCGTGGGTGAACTCGTTGCGCGCTCCGAGGCTGACCTGATGGACATCCGTAACTTCGGTGCGAAGTCCATTGACGAGGTCAAGGCAAAGCTGGTTGAACTGGGCCTGTCCCTCAAGGATTCGCCTCCCGGTTTTGACCTCGCAGCACGCGCAGCAGCAATTGAAGAGGACGACGCCGCCTTCGGCGACGACGAACTCTAAAACAGATCTTGGCCGGCGGGCACCAGGGTGTGCCCACCACCGGCTTCCATATGAGGAGAAACAATTATGCCTACCCCCACTAAGGGTCCGCGCCTCGGAGGCGGCCCGGCTCACGAGCGTCTCATGCTCGCGAACCTGGCAGCAGCACTGTTCGAGCACAAGCGGATCACCACCACGGTGACCAAGGCCAAGCGCCTGAAGCCGTACGCCGAGCGTCTGGTGACCTTCGCCAAGCGCGGCGACCTCGCTTCCCGCCGTCGTGTACTCGGCCTGATCAGCAACAAGGGCGTTGTCCACGAGCTGTTCACCGACATTGCACAGGCAGTGGAGAACCGCGACGGCGGCTACACCCGCATCACCAAGATCGGCAACCGCAAGGGCGACAACGCTCCCATGGCTGTCATCGAGCTGGTCCTCGAGCCGGTTTCCGCCAAGCAGGCTGTTGTAGCTGAGGCTACTTCCGCTGCCAAGCGCGACGCCGACAAGAAGGAAGCTGCTGCTGCCGCTCCGGCCGCTGAAGAAGCTGCTGAAGCTCCCGAGGCTGAGGTTGTCGAGACCGAAGCTGCCGAGGCTCCGGCCGAGGAAGCTGCAACCGAAGAGGCTCCGGCCGCTGAGGAAGCTGAAGCTCCCGCTGCAGAGAAGAAGGACGCGAAGTAATTCGCTGATTGTCTTCGCATAGAATTAGTTCTATGAACCACCAAAAACCCGCGGCTCCCGTTACAGGGGGCGGCGGGTTTTTGCGTGTCCGCCTTGATTTGTCGTACGACGGCGGCCCCTTCAATGGGTGGGCGGTGCAGCCTGGCCTACGGACCATCCAAGGAATTCTGGAGGAGGCGCTGGCGCTGCTGGTCCGGCGACCCATCCGGGTCACCGTTGCAGGGCGCACCGATGCCGGCGTGCACGCGCGCGGCCAGGTGGTCCACCTGGACCTCACAGAAGCCGAGTGGCTGCGGCTGCCGCGTGGCCACGAACTGGATCCGGGCGTCGCGCTTCTTCGCCGGCTTCGGGGCGCGCTGAGTCGGGGCCTGGGCGACCTCGCCGGTGCCATTGAAGTCCATCAGGTGCAGCTGGCGCCGGTGGGGTTCGACGCCCGGTTCTCAGCCCTGTGGCGCCGCTACAGCTACCGCGTTGCCGACGGTCCTGCCCTGTGGGACCCGCTGGAACGCTACTTCACTCTCTGGCACAAGAACCCGCTGGACGTTGATCTGCTGAATGAGGGTGCGTCCCAGCTGTTGGGCCTGCAGAACTTCCTGTCCTACTGCAAGCCGCGGGAAGGTGCCACCACCATCCGCGAGCTGCAGCGCTTCGAGTTCCGCCGCGGCGAGGACGGGGTTATTGTGGCCACCGTTCAAGCTGACGCCTTCTGCCACAACATGGTCCGCTCCCTGGTGGGCTCGGCGCTGTTCGTGGGCGAGGGCGTGGAGGATCCGGGCTGGCTGCATGACCGGCTCCTCGCGAAGAAGCGGGACGCCAAGTCAGTCCTTGCCGCGCCGCACCCGCTGGTCCTCGAGGAAGTGGCCTACCCGTCCGACGACGAGATGCTGGCCCGCGCGGAGCTGACCCGGGCTGTGCGGAAGCACTAGCGGTCTGACCCCTCGATTGCTGCGCTAGAACGACGGCGGCGGGCCGTCCGCCGGCAGCGTCACCGTAAAGGTGCTGCCTTTGCCCTGATCGCTGGTGCACGCCACCCGGCCGCCGTGGCGTTCCACGATCATCTTGGTGATGGACAGGCCCAGTCCAGCTCCCGGGATGGCTGCCTCCCGGGCGGCATCGGTACGGAAGTAGCGGCGGAAGACCCTGGCGGCGTCGTCCGCGCTCATTCCCATGCCGGTGTCGCGGACGCGAAGCTGCACAAAGTCCCCGCTGGCGCCCGCACTGATGTCCACCACACCGCCGTCGGGGGAGTACTTGATGGCGTTGGACACCAGGTTGTCCAGCGCCTGCCCGATCCGCAAAGGATCCGCGTACGCCCACAGAGGAGAGGGGACGTCCGCCGCGAGCCCGACCCCTGATCGGTCTGCTTCGGCCCGGGCGGAGCTGAGGCTGCTTTCCACGAGGCTGGCAAGGTCCGTGCGTTTTGGGTGGACCTTCAGGGCGGCAGAGGCGGTGGCCGACAGATCGGACAGCAGAGCCAGCAGGCGTTCGGAATTCCGTTGCACAACCGTGAGCCGCTGGGCCGTGGTTGCCGATAGTTCGGCGTCGTCTTCGAGGACGAGGTCCACGTTGCCGAGGATGGAGTTCAGCGGCGTCCTGAACTCGTGGGAGACGTTGGAGATCAGCTCCTCGTGCGCAGCCAGCGCCTCCACCCAGCCGGTCACGTCGCTGTAGACGACCACCGCACCGTTGAGGCGGCCATTCTCGCTCGTCAACGGCCGCGCAGCGGTGGAATAGGCACGCTGGGCGGGTTCCTCGCCGGCCCAGACCAGGTAATCGGCGAAGGATTCGCCGGCGATGGCCCTGTTGATGGGCCGCTTGTCCGGCGGCAGCAGGGTCTGCCTGTCCTGCCCGAAGAGGAGTTGGTGCCCCTGGCCCGGCATTTCATCCTCCACGCCGGTGGCCTGCCGAAAGACCCGCTGCCGGTTGTTGGTTAGCAGGTATCGTCCGGAGCGGTCGACGGCGGCAACGGCGACGTCGGTCGCGGCCAGGATGGTGGTGAGGAGTTCCTCGCGTTCCCTGCTCGCCCAGAGCAGCTCCCGCAGTTCCTCACCCATTGTCCGCAGCTCGCGCTGCTGAATCCGCATGTTGAGACTTGCGAAGCGGATTGCCAGTGCAACGGCCAGCATCATCAGCGGAAAGAGGACTAGGGACGTAATGTCCGCCGCCGTGAGGTGGGGAAGGCTGACGGCAGCTGTAGGGAGCATGATCAGGAACGGGCCCACCGCGCTGAGCACCAGGGTGCTGCGGACCAGCATGCCCGAGGCAGCCAGCCAGATGATCGGAAAGACCACCAGAATAGCCAACCCAGGCAGATGGGGTGCCGCGCCGTTCCGCAGCAGGCCGATCGCCAGCAGGTCAAGCACGGGGATGCTCAGATAAGCGCCGCCGCGCATCCGTTCCCAAGGGATCACGAAGCAGGCTGCGAACAGTACGAGGTGGAGGCCGATTCCGGCCACGTAGGCGGGACTCGCGAGGAGGGACGGCCAGGTGAACGGTGTGGCCACGCCCAGAAGGCTGACAATCAGGGACAGCGGAAGCTGGCACAGTGCTACCTGGGTGCGGCGGCCGAGCTTCCGGAAGAAGTGTGCCACTCCCCGCGGTGCGGGTCGTACAGCCATAGGGATCTCCAAATTTCCCGACGGCCCCCATCCGTCACCAATGAATACCGCCACCCGGATTCTGCAGGCCGACACAATCAGCCTTCCGAATCTTAATCGGTGATCTTTGTCATGATAATTGACTTTTCAAAAGTAAACGCGGCCAGGGGTGTCATCTGGTGTTCATGCTTGTACGGTATAGAGAGTTGGAGTGGATTAGAGATTGGCGCTGGGCTGATGGGGGCCTTTTCCACCTGGCATCAGGGATAGCAATGGACGATCTTGGGGTAGCGGTAGTAATTGAAGACGATGCGGACATTCGCAACCTCCTGGAGGGGGTGCTGCGCCAGGCGGGATTCGAGGTCCATACCGCCGTCGACGGACGGGACGGCGTGGAAGTGGTCCGGAACAACAAGGCCCACGTGGTCACTCTGGACATCGGCTTACCGGACATTGACGGCTTTGAAGTCCTTCGTCGTATCAGGAATTTCAGCGACGCCTACGTGGTGATGCTGACCGGCAGGACGGAGGAGCCGGACCTGCTTTCGGCCCTGAACGCCGGCGCGGATGACTACATTGCGAAGCCTTTCCGGCCGCGCGAGCTGCGGGCAAGGGTGGCGGCAATGATGCGCCGGCCGCGGTATGAGATGAACCGGCCGCAGCACGCTCCGCGCTCCTGGGCGGCGGCTCCGGCGGCACCGGCATCATTCGGCCACGCACTGGGTCAGACTCCAGCCGGGTCAACTTCGGTCCCGGCGGGAGTACTGCAGCACAACGGACTGGTCCTGAATTACCGTACGCGCACCGTGGTGGTTGGCGAGACGCCCCTTGGGCTCACCCGCAGTGAGTTCGACTTGCTGCACACCCTGCTTCGGGGCGAGGGCGCTGTGTGTACACGGTCGGACCTGGTCCGTGCGGTCCGCGGTGACCTCTACGAGGCCGACGCGTACATCAGTGAAGCCGACGAGCGTGCCGTGGAAGTCCACATCGGGAACCTTCGGCGCAAGCTCAAGGAAGATCCCCATTCACCGTGTTGGCTGCAGACCGTCCGGGGAGTCGGCTACCGCCTGGCACCCCAGCGGACGGACGTGCCGGCCCGGCACGGCCTGGGCTGACCGCTGCTAGTTCTTCAGGATGTAGGTGTTCTGGAGCTCGAAAACCGTACTGATTCCGTGCTCGGCCACACCCGCCAAGAGATCCTGCCCCTGGACGAAGTCGTCGTGGCGGATGGCGTCCTCCAGTGACTGGGCCAGCATGGCCAAGCGGACTCCGCCCACCATGGCGGAGGCGATCCGGAGGCTGATGACGGCGTCCAGGGCCGCCTTGCGGTCGTGGGCGCGGACGGCTGCAGCCAGGCGGCTGAAGCGCTGGTCCCACATGGTGGCGTAATCTCGGGCGAATCCGCGGGCGAGTTCGGGGCCGTCCAGTTCGGCTTCCAGCTCAGCCAGGACCTCCAGTTCAACCCACCGGGCAGGCTCGCCGCCCGCCGTCGGTACGCCCGGACGCACCCCACCATCCACGTCCCCGGCGGATGCCGGATCCGCCGGGGACGTGGGAACACCCCCGCTGCTGGAGGCAATTGATGGACTGTCCATGCTGCAAGGCTACTTCCTAGAGTCCGGCCGGAGTCCATTTTCGGTAGAAGCTGTGGAAACCTTGAGTCATCCTTGCCCCTGCTTGATTGGCGGTCACTTACCGCTGAACGTGACAACCGTGTTGATAACCGCCGGCCCCAGAATTGCAATGAAAAGCACGGGAAAGATGAAGAACAAGAGGGGGAAAAGAATCATCACGGGCAGTTTCATGGCCTTTTCCTCGGCCCGCTGCCGGCGTTTCACCCGCATGACCTTCGCCTGGATCCGCAGCACCCGGCTGATGGCAATGCCGTAGGTGTCGGCCTGGACCACGGCCTGGACGAAGCTCCGCAGCTCCGGAATGTTGGTCCGTTCGGCAAGGGCCTGGTAGGACTCGCGGCGGCTGCGCCCCACCTGCATGTCCTGCAGGGTGCGGACCAGTTCCTCGGCCAGCGGGCCTTTGCCGTTTTCGCCGGCGCGGGCCATGGCCCCTTCGAAGCCAAGGCCGGCCTCCACGGAGATGAGCATCTGGTCCAGGGTGTTGGCCAGTTCCAGCTGCATTGCCTTCTGCCGCTCCATGCCCTTGCTGTACAGGAGCAGGTCCGGGATGAAGTAGCCGAGGAAGAGGAGGAAGATCCCGGCCAGCTTGATGATGGGCTGCGGGCTGCTGGTGCTGATGAGGAAGCAGAGAACGGCGCCAACGAGTCCCAGTACGGGTTTGGCTAGCAGGATGCGGCCCAGGGGCCAGCCGCTCGGCCTTCCGGCCAGCGCAAGCAGGCCGTCCAGTTTGCGGACGTATGCGGGCGGCGTCAGGCGGTAGCCCAGGCCGGCCAGGAGGCCTGCGGTCTTCTTTTCGGGCGTTTCGAGGGCCCGTCTGCCGCGGTTCAGGATGGCAACGGTGGCCGTCCGGGCCTTCCGATCGACCGAGAGGATGGACCAGGCCAGGTACCCGATGGGCAGCGAGACTAGCAGCAGCGAGAAAATCACGAGTGGACTCATGGCGTCGTCAGAACTTCAGATCGATGATCTTGCGCATCCACAGGCTGCCGATCGTCATCAGGATGACGGACGCCGCAATCATGCCCCACCCGAGCGGGTGGGTGAACATCGAGTTCATGTAGCCGGGGTTTACCACCATGAGCATCAGGACAATGCCGAATGGCATGGCGATGAGGATGTAGGCGGAAAATTTACCTTCCGCCGCTAGTGACTTGATGTGGCCCTTGATCTCGCTGCGCTCGCGGATGGTCTCGTTGACCTGGTCCAGGACCTCCGCCAGGTTTCCGCCTACTTCCCGGTTGATCTGGATGGCCTGGGCGATCCAGACGAAGTCCTCGTTCTGCATGCGCTCAGAGGTGTCAGTCAAGGAATCCAGCAGGTCCCGGCCCAGACTTGTCTCGGTGATGACGCGGCGCATTTCTTCGGAAGTCGGGCTCTGGGACTCCGTCGCGGCGGCGTCGATGGCTCGCAGGATACTGTGGCCCGCGCGCAGGCCGCCGGACAGCAGCTGCAGGGTGTCGCCCAGCTGCTGATCGAACTTCGCACGTCTCTTGCCGGCCAGGAATCCCAAGACCAGGTGGCCCACGAACGGCGCCAGAATCACTAGGAGGAAAGAGACGAACGGTACGCCGATCACCAGTCCCACCAGGGCCCCGACGATGGCCCCCGCTATGACCAGCACCATGAACTCGGCCTGGCTCAGGCGGACACCGGCGTTCTCCAAGGCCTCACGGTTGTACAGCCGGACGTTCCTGTTGGCCAGGAACCGGTCGAGGGCACCCACCGTGGTATCGGCCAGCCGGGTAAGGCCCGACGGCGGATCCGCCTCATAGGGACGGCGGCGGTCCAGGGCAATATCGGGGATCTTGGGCAGCACCAGTGCGAAGCCAACCAGGATGGGAGCAAGGAAAAGGAGCGCAGCTCCAATAAAGATCAGCATGATGGCCCTACCCCTTGCCGTCGCCGGCTGCCGGGCCCAGGGGAGAGACGAACACAGCAGGGGACACGTGGATACCCAAATCCTCGAACCGGTCAATGAACCGTGGACGGATCCCTGTTGCCACAGGCCTGCCAAGAAAGCGGCCGTGGGCGTCCACACCGGCCGAGTAGTCGAATACAAACGCGTCCTGGAGGGTCACAATGTCGCCCTCCATTCCCTGGACCTCGGTGACGTGGGTGATCCTTCGTGACCCATCGCGGAGCCTGGAAATCTGCACAATGAGGTTTACGGCGGATGCTATCTGTTCGCGGATGGCCCGAAGCGGCAGGTCCATGCCCGCCATCAGCACCAGGGTTTCCAGACGGGCCACAGCATCGCGCGGTGAGTTGGAGTGCACCGTGGAGAGGGAGCCGTCGTGGCCGGTGTTCATGGCCTGGAGCATGTCCAGTGATTCGCCTCCGCGGACCTCACCCACCACGATCCGGTCCGGGCGCATACGCAGGGAGTTCCGGAGGAGTTCACGGATGGTCACCTCGCCTTTGCCCTCGGTGTTTGGGGGCCGGCTCTCCAGCCGGACCACATGGTCCTGCTGGATCTGGAGTTCCACCGCGTCCTCGATCGTCACGATCCGTTCGTTGGCCGGCAGGAATGATGACAGGACGTTCAGCAGGGTGGTCTTGCCCGTTCCTGTTCCGCCGGACACGATGATGTTCAGCTTGGCCTTGACGCACGCGTTCAGCAGCTCCGCCATTTCAGGCGTCAGGGTGCCGAAATCGATAAGGTTGCGGACCGTCAGCGGGACTTTGCTGAATTTACGGATGGTGAGCGAGGATCCCCCCACGGCCAGGGGAGGGATCACGGCGTTGACGCGGGAGCCGTCTTCGAGCCGGGCATCCACCAACGGGGATGACTCGTCAATGCGGCGGCCCACCTTCGACACGATGCGTTCGATGACCCGGCGGAGGTGCTCCTCGGAACTGAACCTGGTTTCGGCCAGGGTCAGGTGCCCTTTGCGCTCCACATAGATCTGGTCCATCCGGTTGACCATGATTTCAGTGACGGCGGGATCATCGAGCAGCCGCTGCAGGGGACCGTAGCCCAACACGTCATCGGCGACGTCCTGGACCAGCCGCGTTCGCTCATCGGCAGACAGCGGCACCTGCTCGGCGTCGATGATTCTGGTGAGTTCGTCGCGGGCGGATGATTTCAGTTCCTGCTCCGTGATGGCCGAGTCGTTGAACCGGGCGCCGAGGTGCTCGAAGAGTGCGGTGGCGGCCCTTTCCTTGAGGGCGGCAAAGACGTCCACCGGCTGCTGGGCTTTCGGACGCACTTCCTCGGGCAGGTCGGCGACAGCGGCGGGGGGCGCCGCCGTCGTCGTCTCTTGTTCTGTTTTCTGCTCAAACCACTGGGTGCGTTTGGCAGGAAGTTCAGGGCGGGGCAGTTCGAGCGTGGGCGATGACGCCCGGGCAGGCATCGGCTGGGTTCCGGACTGGACCCGCGACTGGGCGGCATTGATGCGCTCTGAAAGTTTCATCTAGACCACTACCCTTCGGTGCAGCCTGCGCTGGGTTTTCTCCCGGCGGGCAGGGTTGAAGCGTTCCACGAGTTGGTTGAGCCCCTTTGTTGCCGGGTCCTTTTGCGGGTCCTGGAGAACGGGGATGCCGCGATTTGTCGAGAGGGCCACCGCCCGGGAACGAGGGATGCTGACGTCGACGGGTGCCCCGATGGTGGATTCAAGGTCCTGGACGGTGAGGCCGATTTTGGGGTCGGCCATGTTCAGCACCACGTGCCGGGATTCGGGCAAGATGTCGAGTTGGCGCAGGATTTCAAGGCCGGAGCGAAGACCCCGCACGCTGGGGATGTCCATGGCGCTGACCCAGACCACGTCGGTGCACTTTTCCATGGCCGCGAGTCCGATTTCGGGCAGCCCGGGGGCGGTGTCCACCACAACGTACTGGAACTGCGCCGACAACTGTTCCAGCAGCCGGCGTACCTGTTCCGGCGTGATTTCGTCCGCATCGATGGGGCTTGGCGGGGCGCAGAGTGCATAGATACTGCCCGGGTGGACCGTGAGGAATGCTTTCAGGACCAGGGAGTCCATGCTCGCGGCGGGGGAGACGGCGTCGGTGACCGTGTGCTCGGGGTCCAGGTAGAGTCCGGAGGCGACGTCGCCGAACTGGAGGTCGAGGTCAACGATCACCACGCTCATGGGCGCCACCTTGCCCAGCCCGATGGCGATGTTCGTGGCAATCGTCGTTTTGCCTACCCCGCCCTTGGGCGAGAACACGCCGATGACCAGGCCTTTGTTGCTCTCGGCCGGTTGCAATGGCGTGGGTGTGCGGTGGCGGCTGGCGAAGGTCTGGCTGGCGCGCTCCAAGAGGACCCGCATCTGGGCGGAATCGGAATCCGGGGAGATGATGTCCCTGACGCCCGCCCGCATGGCCTGGATGAGGAAATTGGGGTCAGGTTCGGCCGAAATGATGACACTGAGCTCGGGGAACCTGACGCTGATCACGGTGGCAAGGCGGAGCGCGTCGTCGATGGGGACTTCCGGTCCCAGGACGAGGACCTCGGGCTGTCCGTGGTCCAGGTGCGAGAAGAGTTCGAAGGGATCGGGGGGGAGCATGTTGGTGAAGAACGTCTGCACGCCGCCTTGCAGCCCGCCGGCAACGGCCTGGCGGAGCCGCGCGTCGAAGTCTACGTCTGGGGTGATGAGGACGAAGCGGCTCATTTGTACAGGTCCTGCTTGGTCATGATCCGCGGGCCGCTTTCCGCAGCGTCGAGGGGTTCCCGGCTGAGCCAGAGGGATGCGTACTGCGCGGCAAACACGATCTTGCCGGCGTTGACGTCGTTCACGGCCACGGTGACCATGAGGAGCCCTGTGGGAAGGTTCACGTCGCGCGGATCAGGTTCTGCCGCCGCGCTGGCGGCGGGGGCAGGCTTTGCGGTAGCCCCTTCGGGTGCGCGCTGGACAGCTGTGACCAGTGCCTTGTGAATGGAGAGCTGGACGGTTTCCTTATCTGCCTTCGCCTCGATGCCGCCGGTGGGCATGGAAATGAAAATGCCGACGTTGTCGCCTGGGGCCAGCCGGCCGCCGATGACGCGCTGCGGCTCGAGCTGGAACGAGACCTCCTGGAGGCCGGCCGGGACCGGCACCGAGCCCGAGGTCTTCAGCTCCTCGGGGGAGACGAGGCGTTCTTTCAGCAGCTGTTCCCCGGGGACAAGGTCCGCGGAGGTGACTTTGCCGGCGGACCCTTCAAGGGTCATCAGGGCAGACTTCGCGACGGCGGTGCCGGGCAGTTGTTGAAGGGCCACCGATGCTTTGAGGACTTCCGCCGTGGAACCGGCCGGGACCTTTTTCGTGATCACCAGGACATCCACCGGATCCAGGCCTTTGACGGCCCGCTGGTCCGCGCCCTGGGCATAGGAGACAACGATGACTGCCCCGACGATGGCCAGCAGCACTGCCACCACTCCTGCCAACAAACGTGACTTCACTGACTGCTCCTGGTGTTTCGGTTCTTGCTAAGGGGTGAGGCGGACAATGGCCGCGCCGTAATCGGGGGTGTTGCCGAGTTCGAAGGCTTGGGAGAGGGAAACGAACTTTACGAAGTAGCCCCTGATGGCCTTGTTCGGGACGGACGCTCCGGTGGTCCAACTGATGCTTGGAAAGCGGTAGGCAGTGACGTGAAAGGCGGCAAAACCTTTGACGTAGTACTTGCCGCTGGAGCCGTTCCCCGTCGCGAGGTCGTAAAGGGGGAAGAGCACCGTCTGATCGTTCATCTTGTTGAAGTCGGACGTTGTGCAATTTCCGGGTGTACTCGCCCCGGTGTTGCTGTTGAACCAAATGCCTGAATCAGTTGACATACCAGCCTTGAGGGTCAGCGTGCAGGTGGTGCCGCCTGGATTATCGATCCAACCGAATCCGCCCGCTATTCCTCCGCAATCGTTGACTGCCTGTTGTAGAACCTGCACGGCGCCGGACGGGGAACCGGCTGTCAGGTCCAGCCTGCAGTAGGCGATCGCCAGGGGCATGATTACGGGACCCTTGGCCGGCGTCCCCCACTGAGCGGTCGAGGTGGCTGTGACCTCGGCCGCGTTAATGCCAAGGACCCGCGCAAAAAAGAGCGAAACCTGGTTTGGCGTGTGACCGGCTTCTTGGGCGCCGACGGTTACCGTGACGGTGTTGGGCGTTTTCAGGTCTACCGACTGGACGTTGCTGAGCTTGTCGTTGGCGTTGCTATTGGCCAGGCTCGCTGCAAGGGTTGAAGGGCTGGTACAGCCCACATTGCTCGGGTACTTTGCACAAGTCTGCGCGATCGCCAAGGAGGCCGCGTCGGCGCCATTCCGCAGTTGAGTGCGCTCGGCAAACATCATCGAAACGTCTACTGCCATGGCACCAAATCCCAAGAAAACCACCAGCAAAAGAGCCACGATTACGCTCACTGCGCCGCGCTCGCCGTCGTTCTTTCTGTTTCTGTGTGTCAACCGCCGCACAGCATGGCTCCCGTTCCGCTCATGTTGAATGGGCCAGCGATACCAGTGATGGTGGACAGGGTGTAATTGACGGTGAATGTGGTTTGTGGGCTTGTGCCGGGGGGAATTGTCGGCGGGCATGGCGTCCCCAAAGCAAAATCTGTGTCCTTCAACGCCGGGTTAAGGGACGAAGCCGTAGCCTTGGCTACGCTCTTGGCGGTGGATGCGTTGCCCGTGATGGCCATGACGCGGACGCCTTCGCGGGCTGCTGCCGACAATGAGGCCTGTGCGTTGTAAGCACGGCTGAATTCCATAATGCCTAGAAGCAGCATGACCAGAACGGGGGCCACGATCGCAAACTCAACCGCTACTGCGCCGCGTTCGGATGCCCTGGACAATGCGGGAACCTTTCGAAAACGTGATCCTCGAAAAAGGGGTAGAGGGCGGCTGCGACGCTGTATCGCAACCGCCCCTCCCTGTTCTTGACTATTTTGAGCAGCTACCCGGAACAGCAGCAGTGGAGCCAGCAGCGGCGACCGTTGCAGTCCATTTGCCACCCTTGACATCACAAGCAACGCTATTGAATGTCTCGGTAAGGGTCGTTCCGAGTAGGCTGACGGCGACGATGATGACGACGGCGATGAGCGCGACCATGATGCCGTATTCGACGGCCGTGGCGCCCTTTTCTTCACTGCGAAGGCGGATCATGAGGTTGGTGTGGAGAGAAAGCACGGGGACTCCTGAGCGAGTTGGGGTGGCTGGTCCTGCACCAGCACAACCACGAAGCTAGCAATCGGTTGCTCCATTCACATGCGATCTGGGAATATCTTGCGCGAAAACTGCCCATATACGGCGTACCTCGCGTCTGTTATCGGCGAAAGCTGCGGGAAACCTTGGAAATTGGCGCTTTTAGGCACACAAGCGGACCCCCTCGGTTCTGGGTGCCGAGGGGGTCCGGTATGTGGAGCGCCGAGTGGCGCCGCGGGTCAGGCAGGTGTGTCGAGGCTACGGAAGACCGAGTGCCGTTTTCACGCCTGTGGTGAGGTGCGTAAACACGTCGTTCAGGGAAAGACCAAAGAGCCCAACTCCGGCCACAATGACCATGGTGATGAACCCGACGAGAATGCTGTACTCAGTGGCCGTTGCGCCGCGTTCTTCGCCGCGAAGTCGATGCAGCCAAGTTTGTGCTCGGGATGAAAATTCCATCAACATGCTCATCGCTGCTCCTAGGAAAACGCCGCGATGATGTTCATGACCGCTGGACCAAGCAGAATGATGAACAAAGTGGGGAAGATAAAGAAAATGAGGGGAAAGAGGATCTTCACCGGGATTTTCATTGCGTGTTCTTCGGCTCGTTGACGGCGTTTCAACCGCATCTCCTGGGCCTGCGACTTCAGCACTTTGGCGATGGCGATGCCGTAAGCGTCTGCCTGGACGATGGAGCGGATAAAGCTCCGCAGATCCGGAACATCCACCCTGTCCGACATCGACAAGTAGGCCTCCTTGCGCGACCGGCCCACCTGAATGTCCTGAAGCGTTCGAATGAACTCTTCGGCGAGCGGCCCCCGTCCGTTCTGGGCGGCCCGTGCCATGGCCGCCTCAAACCCCAGCCCTGCCTGCACTGAGATGAGCATTTGGTCCAGTGCGTTGGGCAACTCCTGCCGGATCGCTTCCCGCCGCTTCTGGGCGTTGCTGCGGAGCAGCAGATCCGGAGCGAAGTATCCGAAAGCGATGGCACCGAGCATGATTGCCAACCGGCTAGGGGCTGGCTCGGCCATCAGGTAGAACAGACCTAGGACGCCCCCAGTAAGACCCAGGAGCGGCTTGATGGCAAGCATTCGATTCAAAGGCCACTCTTTGGGACGCCCGACTGCGGCCAGTTGCTTGTCCAGCCACGCTTCGTAACTGCCGGGCGTGATCCGGTGAGCCAGTACGCTGAATTGCTCTGCAAAGCTCTGCTGCGTTGTTTCCCGGGCCCGATTCCCCAGATTGGCTTGAATGTTGCGTAGGGCTACCCGGTCAGTAGCGAACGCGATCCAGACTAGGTATGAGATGGGAAGGACGATGGCGAGCATGGCGCCAAGAGCGATGGGTGACATGTCGGCCTCCTAGTACTTCGGCTTGATGAGTCGGCTGAGCCAGAATCCACCGGCAGTCAACATCACTCCGGCGGCGCCCAGCATCATGAAGCCAGGAACTGTGGATGTGAAAGTCTTGGCGTATGAGGCGTTGATCAAGATGAGGGCGAAGAAAAGCACAATCGGAAGCGCCATAAGAACGCCGGCGGACATTTTGCCTTCGGCGCTGAGCGCCTTGACCTGCCTCCGGATTTGGTTCCTGTCACGTATAGTTTCGCCCACATGATCGAGCACTTCGGCCAAGTCTCCACCAACTTCTCGATGGATCTCGATCGCCTGGGAAATCCAGCTAAAGTCTTCGCTGGATGTCCGGACAGCTACGTCCAGCATCGAGTCGCCTAGATCGCGCCCAATCCTTGTTTCGTTGACTATCCTCGTCAGTTCTTCGGACATAGGCGCATCCGTTTCCCGTGCGGAGGCGTCGATAGCCCTCAGGAGGCTGTGCCCGGCGCGCATGCTACCAGTGAGCATCTGAATCGTGTCAGGCAGTTGTTCATCGAACTTGGTCCGGCGCCGTGAGGTACGGACCGACAGGTAAACGAGCATTCCGGCCGGTGCCGCAGCAAGCATCACCATGGCGAAGAAAGGACCGCCGGCTAGGTACCCAAGGATAGCTCCAACAAAAGCGCCGGCTCCCATCATCAACAAGAAGTCTGCAGGCTGTGTTTTAAGCCCCGCACGCTCCAGCTTGTCGCGGTCCACCAAGAAGCCCCTGCTGCTGCCTTTGAGGCGCTTGTTGATCAACGCAACAGCTGAATCCGTGAGCCGGGTCAGCCCACCGGCGCCTGTTGCAACAACGTCAGGGCGCCGACGCGAAACCGGTATGAGGTTCTGGGGTTTGAAGACAACGGTAAACACAAGCACGATTGCCGCGAAGACCATCAGTATCCCCGCTGCAAAGACGCTTACTGGCACCTCTGCGGCGTCCATCACCGGCTCCTGACTGGTTGGGCACCGAAGACGGCGGGGGAAATCTGGATCCCTAATTCGGTGAACCTGTCCGTAAAGCGCGGCCGTACGCCCGTGGGTATCGGCTTACCGAGGAAGCGGCCGTTTGCGTCGATGCCGGCTGAGTAGTCGAAGACAAAGGCATCCTGGAGGGTGACGATATCGCCCTCCATGCCCTGGACCTCGGTGATGTGAGTCACCCGGCGGGAGCCATCCCTCAGACGTGAGATGTGCACGATCAGGTTCACGGCCGAGGCAATCTGTTCCCGGATAGCTCGGAGGGGAAGATCCATGCCGGCCATCAGCACCAGGGTCTCGAGGCGCGCCACCGCGTCCCGGGGAGAATTCGCGTGAACCGTCGAGATTGAACCGTCGTGACCGGTGTTCATCGCCTGAAGCATGTCCAACGACTCGCCACCGCGGACCTCGCCCACAACAATTCGGTCGGGTCGCATCCGGAGGGAGTTGCGGACCAAGTCACGAATCGAAACTTCTCCCTTACCTTCGATGTTGGCCGGTCGGCTTTCCAACCGGACCACATGATCCTGCTGGAGTTGCAATTCAACTGCGTCTTCAATGGTCACGATGCGATCCGAGGCGGGAATAAAGGATGACAACACGTTGAGCATCGTGGTCTTTCCCGTGCCAGTGCCTCCAGAGACGATGATGTTCATTTTGGCGAGCACGCACGCCTGGAGCAATTCGGCCATCTCCGGAGATAAACTTCCAAAGCTGATGAGTTTTTGGACTGTGAGAGCTTCGCGACCGAACTTTCGGATAGTCAGGGAGGCGCCGTTGACGGCCAGGGGCGGGATGATGGCGTTGACGCGGGAACCGTCGGCCAAACGAGCATCCACCAAGGGGGATGACTCGTCAATTCTTCGGCCGATCCGAGTGACGATTCGCTCGATCACTCGTCGGAGAGCGTCCTCACTTGCGAACTTTGTGTCCGTCAGGAACAACTGACCGTGACGCTCAACGTAGATTTGGTCGGCGCGGTTGACCATAATTTCTGTAACAGAGGGATCATCCAGATACCGCTGCATGGGACCGTGCCCCAAGACATCGTCAATGATCTCCCGCGTCAGCCGCTGCCGCTCTCCCGTCGACAGAGGCACCTGTTCCTCGTCAACCACTACTTTCAGTTCATCCTTCACGAACTGATGCAGCTCGGACTCTTCCATGGAGGAATCTGTGATCCTGGATCCCAAGCGCTCGTACAATGCTTGGCTGGCCCGCTCCTTGAGGCTCGAAAGGGCTTCGCTCGCGCTGCCGGCCGTGACTTGGACATTCACCGGCACAGCTGCTTGCTCAGCGGCTTGAGCTTGCTGGATTGAGCTGAGTGTCGAAGGTGCAGCCGGCGGCATGACGGGTATGCCGCCAGCAAATGTGCTTTCGGGCAAAGCTTGGTCGTCGTCACCGCGCAACTTGGCAAATCGGTTAGAAAGACTCATGATACTACCGCCCTTCGGTGCAGCTTCTTGTGGGGACGCGCTTCCCAATTGGGTTTGAATCGCTCAACGAGCTGCCGGAGGCCCTTAGCGGCAGGGTCTCGGCTGCCATCCTGCAGAAGCGGGACACCCTTGTTGGTGGAAAACGGTACGGTCCGCGAACGGGGGAGGACGACGTCGACCGGGGCGCCGATGGTGGCCTCGACGTCCTGAACCGTCAGCCCTGTCTTGCGGTCGGCCATGTTCAGCACGATGTGCCGGTTGTCAGGGAGCAAATCGAGTTCCGAAAGGATTCGGAATCCGGTGCGTAGACCACGAATGCTGGGAATGTCCATACCGCAGACCCAGACAGCGTCGGTCGCCTGATCGAGCGTCGCGAGAACATGTTCACCAAGTCCTGGTGCAGTGTCCACCACCACGTACTGAAATTCCGAACGCAACTGCCGAAGCAGATGACTGATGTGTTCGCCTGTGATCCTGTCCATCTCAATGGGATTGCGCGGGGCACACAGCGCGTAAATGCTCGCCGGATGCAGGCTCAGATACGTCTTCAACACCATAGCGTCCTGGCTGGCGGCACCCACTACAGCGTCTGTGATGGTGAATTCCGGTTCCAGCATCAGACCACTTGCTACGTCGCCAAACTGGAGGTCCAGGTCCACGATAACGACGCTCATTGGGGCGATTTGCCCCAACCCGACGGCAAGGTTGCTGGCGATGGTGGTCTTACCGACCCCTCCTTTCGGCGACATCACGGCAATGATCCGGCCACCATCCGCATTGGTTCCTACCCCGGCGGTAGGAGCAAGACCGCGACGACGGCCGGCAGCCGAAAGGCTGGCCCTCTCCACCAAGGCCCGGACAGCGTCAGCGTCAGCCGACGGCGAAATGATGTCGCGGATGCCCGACCGCATGGCACTCAGCGCAGTCTCGCCGTCGTCCTCAGCTGTGAGAACGATGCTGATTTCCGGGTATTGGAGGTCCATGACGGCGGCGAACTTCAGAGCCTCGTCGAGGGGTAGGCCTGGGCCGAGGATGAGGACCTCGGGTGGCTCACCGGTCTGCTGCCGCAGGATGTCCTCGGGGGCGTCGGGCAAATAAGCCGCCTGATAGAACTGCAGTGAGCCGTGGAGCGGAGCGATGGACGCCCGAACCTTCCGCTCGTAGTCCGCCGAGGGGGAGATGAGGATAAACCGGCTCATCGGAATACTCTTGTCTGGTTGACGGCTCCACTTGTGTTTTCAGGAGCATCGGCTGGTTCCTTGGACAGATAGATCTTTCCGAATTCGGCGGCAAAGACCACTTTTTCCGTGTCGACCGCGTTCCTGGCGAAGGTGATCAGGTAAGAGTCACTTGTTGCCGGCTTGTCGGAACTGCTCGAGTTAAGGGCTCCCTGGCCTGATGGCTGAGTTGCAGCCGCCTGAGTTTGGGCAGCGGCACCGGAGCTGAATTGGACGGCGGTAACCAAAACTTTGTGGAAGACGAGTTGCGTTGCATTCCCTGCAGTTCCGTCTGGGGTGACGACCCCTGCACCGCCCATGGATATGAAGATACCCACGGTGTCGCCGGCTTGAAGATGTCCGCCGACCACCCGGTCGATGCCGAGCCGGACGGTGACTTCCTGGAGGCCCGCTGGAACTGCTATTCTCGCCGGGCCTAGATAGGCATTTGAGTCCACTAGACGGCTGCTGAGCAGCTGCTCACCCGTAACGAGGGACACGGCAGTGACTTTCGTACCCAGCGAGCCCAGATCGGTTACAGCCTCGGCCGCGACGACGGTTCGGGGGACAGCTTTTGTGACGACGAACTGCGCGAGCTGACCGGCCGGCGTTCCCGCCGGGACGTCCTGTTTGAGAACGAGTACGTCCTGCGTTTCTGTGTTTGCCAGAGCGCGTCGATCCGCGCCTTGGACGTATGTGAATAGAAGGACGGTGCCAATGATTGCGACAACCAATGCGGCGATGCCTCCCAGTAGGCGTGCTTTCATTTCTTTCCCCTTAGCCGAGCTACTTGATGAGTTTCACAACTGTTTGTTGGAATAGTGGCCCGTCCACAGAAGCCCGGTCAGACCAAGGAATGAACTTTAGGAATTGACCGCAGATGCCACGGTCGCTGCCCTTCTTGAACAGTGCCACGCAGGCCGGATCTGCCTTGCTGCCCGTGAGACCATCGTCATCCTGGACGAAGGACCAGCCGTGGATTTCAACCTTGGCGTAGCCGACTATGTGGAAGCTGCCGTTTGCCCCGTTACCAGCGCCATCGTCGAAGAGCGGGAAATAGCCGATAGCATATTGCTTCATGGAGTTGTCGATGGTGGCACGCCAGGCGTCCAGGAGCGACGTGCAATCACTGGGCGTCTTACTGTTGCCGGGGTTGGAACCTACCCAGCCGTTCGAATCGGTATTTGCATTACAGGGAAGGATTGGGTCCGGGTCCAGCCAGCCAAAACCGCCCGGAATATGATGACCGGAGGGGCTGCCTACGCATGGGCTTTTCCCATGTTCCTTGATGAGCACCGTAGTGCCCAGCGGTGCATACGTGCTCCCGACCTGGCACTGGTCGAAGACCAAAGGGAACGCCCCAGATGGTGGTGTTTTCTGCCAGATCGCGGTGGCCGTTGCTCCGACGGTAGCTGCTGGAGCGGAACTGAGCGCGCTTGCAAATAGCTTGGAAAGGGTCGAGCTGGTTCCGGCGCCGTTCCGTGTCTTGGTCCTGACTGTCACTTGACCCGCCACGGACAGATCGACCGGTGTGATGACCTCGCTCTTCCCATCAAGCGAGTTTGCGTCGGCCAGTGGTGCCGCCAAGCCGACCACGCATGTGCCTTTTGAGCAACTGTCGGCGACGGCCAAGGCGCCAGCGTCCGCGGCGTTTTGCAGTTGTGCTCGTTCTGAGTAGATTTGCCCGACGTCCACGGCCATGGCTCCGGCTCCGATGAGGACCAGCATAATCAGGACCACAAGAACGCCGGCTACGCCGTCTTCCCCACGCTGACGGAGCCTCCAAATTATCCGCCGCATTGCATCGCACCTACTCCGGTGGTGACGAATGTCTTTGAGAAGGAGATGTTGGTTCCCTGAACGTTGAGGGCGAAGCCTGTCGGTGAATTGAACGTGTGTTTCACCGTGACCTGGACGGTTAAGCCTGTACCTGTGCAGGTGCTGGTGGGCGCCAAGGTGAAGTCGGCGGGCGTGAGTCCGCTTCCGGGCGCGCCATTGATTCCAGCCGTCGTGGCATCGGACCACCGAGTCGTGACAGCGTAGGTGCGGGCCGCCTCACGGGCTGCCTGAGACAACGAGATCTGGGTGTTGTACATGTAGGAAAACTCAACGATGCCGGCGATCAACGCGAGTAGGAGCGGGGCAACCAGTGCAAGTTCCACGGCTACCGCGCCTCGTTCGCCGTTCATTGAAGTTCTGCGGCTGCGTTTCAAAGGGTCCCCCTGGACAGTTGCAGCTTGGAAAAGACCGGTGTGCCGCGCCGTGCAGCGCGGCACACCGATGGAGGCTTGGTTACCAGCCAGTGACGGTTGTACCCAAGTTGCTAAACCAGGTGTTGAGTGCGCCACCAAAGGCGCCGACACCAACAACCAGGACCAACGCAATTAGCCCGACAAGGAGTGAATACTCCGTAGCGGTCGCGCCTTTCTGCGACTTGAAGTCGGTTTGAAGCCACCCCTCGAGGGTTTGAATTACGAGAAGGAGATTCTTCATTTGTCCGCTCCGCTCCGCTTTTGGGCTACCAGCCCTTGACCGTCGTGCCAAGGGTGCTGAACCAGGTGTTGAGTGCTCCGCCGAAGGCGCCCACACCAACCACGAGGACCAGCGCAATGAGTCCAACCAGCAGGGAGTACTCCGTGGCAGTCGCACCCTTTTCGGAGGTGAAACGATCCTTGACGCCGGCGATAAAAGCAGTCATTGAGACCATAAGTGAAGTCATTTTAGTTTCCTTAATTCGATGAAATTGGTTTGGATACTTTTCAACGAATTTCCAGCTGCCCCCATAAATCCCTAGCGGCTGGACTTCGCTAAGAAGAGGTTGTCATTTGGGCGTTTCGGCAACAATGCGTAGAGGTACCCGACTTTTCTAGGCTTGTTTTAATGACGTACTCGAAACGCAATCGTGAGTACTCGCTTTGGCGATGTATGTACGCACGGCACTACTTGGACGCGGCGGCATAAGTGGTCGCTAGCGGTGTTGAGGAGCGTCGCGGCTTAGGGTAAGAGGAGCGCTACGCTGGCTGCGGCAGCAAGCATTGAGGGCCCGTGAGGCACCTCAGAGGGGCTTTCTGCGCGGTTACGGCGAAGGACGACGACCGTTACAACTCCGTTTACGATGAATCCCAGGAGGCCGCCGTACAGCAGATGGCTCCAGTCTAGGTACCCCAAGTAAAGGCCGATGGGTGCCGCGAACTTGACGTCGCCCATTCCCATGCCGGCGGGCGAAATTAAGGCCAAAATCAGGTAGATGACGAAGAGTATCGCCCCACCGGCAACCGCTCGGAACGCGTCTGGCCACGGGGACCCACCAATAACCGCTATCAAAAGACCAATTAGACCGCCAAATAAGAGGCACAAAACAAGGGGATTCGGTAGCAAATGCAGCGAGATGTCAATCCTGGCCAGCTGCACACCAAGAACGGCAAGCAGTATGAAAGCCGGGAGGATTGCCTCGATGCCAAAGCGCAAAGCGAAGGCGGCGCAAAGGACCCCGGTGATCACCGCCGTCGTCATCCGGACCCTTGGGGTGGGCAGTCCGCCGATGCGGGGGAGGAGCTTGGCAATCAGCACCTCGGCGACAGGTGAAAGAAGGAGTCCCAGGAGCCCCAGCCCGATAACAAACAGCGGCACCGTTGAATCGGCGTAACCTAAAGAAGCCATCGAATCCCCCTGCATACGTCAGGCCGGCGGGCTGTGGAGACTGTCCGGCTCACTTATTTTGACCCTGAGGCCCGGTTCAAGCTAACATTGGTAGTCGTTGTGCGTGTCCTTTCTCGATGATGCGTGCCCGCTTGAGAATCCGGTTGCAGGATAACTACTCAACGAGCACATTCGAGACTTCTGGATGACTGGTTACATGGAGCCCTCACCTCTGTTCCGGTAGCGCATAGATAGTAGGTGCACACGTTTGAGTGACACCTAAACAAGAACGCCAGAACAAGAACGAGGCAAAAACCGTGCGTACGTACACCCCGAAGCCCGGCGATATCAACCGCCAGTGGCACGTCATTGACGCCACAGACGTTGTCCTTGGTCGTCTCGCGAGCCAGACCGCAATCCTGCTGCGCGGCAAGCACAAGGCCACCTTTGCGTCCCACATGGACATGGGCGACTTCGTCATCATCATCAACGCTGAAAAGGTAGCCCTGACCGGCGCCAAGCTGGAGCAGAAGCGCGCATACCGCCACTCCGGCTACCCGGGCGGCCTGACCTCCGTCAACTACGCGGAACTCCTGGAATCCAACCCGGTCCGCGCCGTTGAGAAGGCCATCAAGGGCATGCTCCCCAAGAACTCCCTCGCTGCACAGCAGCTGGGCAAGCTGAAGGTGTACCGCGGTGCAGAGCACCCCCACGCCGCCCAGCAGCCCAAGACTTTCGAAATTACCCAGGTCGCCCAGTAGTCCTGGCCACCAAACAACTTATCTATACAAGGAGAATCGTGGCTCAGAACGAAGAGACCACCGAAGCCGTTGAGGCTGAGGAAACCCTGACCAGCTACACCTCTGAAAGCGGAGCCGCGGAAGCTGCTGCGCCGAAGAAGGAGCGCCCGGCCCTGACCGTTGCCGGCGCAGCTGTTGGCCGCCGCAAGGAAGCCGTTGCCCGCGTCCGCGTTGTACCGGGTTCCGGCAAGTGGACCATCAACGGCCGCGCGCTGGACAACTACTTCCCGAACAAGCTGCACCAGCAGGACGTCAACGAGCCCTTCAAGATCCTCGATCTTGAAGGCGCCTACGACGTCATCGCCCGCATCCACGGCGGAGGCATCTCCGGCCAGGCTGGCGCACTGCGCCTCGGCATCGCCCGTTCACTGAACGAGATCGATGTCGACAACAACCGCGCCACCCTGAAGAAGGCCGGTTACCTGCGCCGCGACGCCCGCATCATTGAGCGCAAGAAGGCTGGTCTCAAGAAGGCCCGCAAGGCTCAGCAGTACTCAAAGCGCTAAACCCGCTTGCATAGAAGCCCGTCCCGCCAGTCGGCGGGGCGGGCTTCTGTATTTTTTCGGCCCCTACTCTTTGGTGAGACGATATACCTTGGTGTTGCCGAGCCTTTCCGAATGAAAGTATTTCTGTACCCAATTGGAGATCGCCATTGCCGACGAATTCGGTTCTTGCACTTCTACGAAGGCTTCCTGCTGAATGAGATAACAAATTTCACCGGCGGCCACCAGTTCCTTGAACTTGTCAAGCGAAGGTGAGGGGTCGCTCCCAACAAAGCCTCCAACTGGCATGACAGGGCGGCCGGATTCCAGTTGAAGCCGTGCTGCTGTTTGGCTAGCGTAACTGGCTGCAGCCCACTTGCAGCCAGTGGAGGCCGACAAGGCGTCCACAACTACGGTGTCGGGATCCCGGCCGAACGCAATATCGTGAGCCCAGACGATTTCGTTGTTATGCAATTGCGCCAAGAGATGGCTAATAGCTGCCGGGTTCTTCGACAGCATCCCCGAGAGCGGATTCGAACCGTTGAATGGCACAGTAACATTATGGATGGACGTAACTACCGGACCACACAGTAGTGACACGGCAAGGAGGCTGGCCGCGATGGCCTCGATTTTAGGAGTAGGGGGCTTCAGAACCAGCGCGGAAAGGCACGCAATTCCGAGGCTAAGGACAACTGTGGGTAGCCAGACCGGCCAACCCGTGGTGCCCGACAGAATGAGCCACGAAGATAGCAACGCACTCAAAGCAATGATTGCCCCAAATAGTCGGAATTTCAGCGACCCGCGCGCGACTCCCAGCGCTTCAACGGCTAGACCGAGCACGAATGCAAGCGGGGGCGCTAGCGCAGCCGTGTAGTACGTGTGGATCTGGTTACCCATAAAAGACAGCAATAGAAACGCTGTAAACAACCAAAGGACAGCCACCAAGCTAAGCGTCCGGGCCACGCGGTTCGTCAGGAAACGACGCCAGGCGACAGCGAGTAACACCGCAGACATCAGAGCAGCCAGCAATAGCCAAGTAGCCTCCTGGTTGTAGTTAGCATTCAACAGCCTTAGGAACCCGGCATCGCTGTCGACCGGGCGAAATTGCGATGGAAGTTGCTGTGCGCCGGGGACAGCATCGCCACCAGCGATACGGTCAATGCCGTTATAGGCAAAGGTGAGTTGAAGGACGCTGTTGGAAGAAGAACCACCCACATAAGGGCGCTGGTCCTCGGGAATCAGGTCCACAATAGTCATCCAAAGGCCGCCGGTGACGACCAAAGCGCCTAAACCGTAGACCGCCGTCAGCAACCGTTTGGTCCACTGTTGGGGGCTGAACATGATGAAGGCAAGACCCAAAGCGGGAACGCTAAGCATTCCTTGCAATTGCTTAGTCATGAATGCCAACCCTAATAATGCCCCGGCCACAACGAAGAAACGCCCGCGGCCGGTTTCAACGCTTCGCAGGACGAACCAGACGGCTGCCACCATAAGCAGCAGCATAAGAGGATCCGGGTTGTTGTAGCGGGACATTAGCGTGACGATTGGCGTCGTGAAGAACACCGTTGCGCCCGTGAGGGCAGCCGCGCCTGACGTGCAGCGCCTCAGGATTAAATAGATCAGTAGGGTTGTCCCCACACCCATAGCCACCTGTGGGAGCAGCATGGAGATGGGGGACAAGCCGAAGATTCTGACCGACAGGCCCATCACCCACAGGCTCAGGGGCGGCTTGTCGACGGTGATGGAATTGCCCCAGTCCGATGACCCAAAGAAGAACGCCTTGGCGTCCATGGTGCCTGCCTGGACAGCGGCGCTGTAGAAGTAGTTGGCCCAGCCGTTGATGCCGAGGTTCCAACTGTAGAGCAGCACATTGGTTGCCAAGATTGCCACCAGGGCAGGACGTTCCCAAGCCGGATCTTTGAGGCGGCCGCGCCACAGAGAGATCCCGAGGGCCGCCATCCTGCCGGCCACCGGAGCCCGCTGCGCAGAGGCGTAGCCCTGCTTAGCCCCGGAGGTCGTAGAGGTGGACACCGTCGACCACCTGCTCCGTGAAGTTGCTGCGGACCCAATCAGTGATGCCCCGGGTTTCTGCACTGAGTTCCCCTCGCTTGAGCAAGTCCTGCTGCCAAATAAAATAGCCGATACGGTGCTGCGCCACCAGGCTCTGGAATTGCTCCAGAGTGGGGGTGGGGTCGGTGCCTAGCCAGCCACCGAGCGGAATGACTGGCCGTCCGGATTCGAGTTGATACCGGGCCGCATTTGCGGCCGAGTAGGTAGCCGCCGCCCACTGCTGGCCCGAGGAGTGGTGCTCCAGAAGGTCAAGGACAGACTGTGAGGGCGGTGCGCCAAGGGCAATCTGCTGCGCCCAAGGAGGCTGGCCGTCCTTAATTGCCAGGAACAGCCTGGACAAGGAAACCGGATCGTCTCCAACCGGGCCGGACTGGGGGTTAGAGCCTTGCTGGGGGGTGGCGATCGTAAACAGTGCACTGCCCATCGGTCCCAGCAGGAGGCAGACTAGCAGGGCTGCGGCACTGGTTCTTGGGAGGCGGGGGCTGAGCCGGGGGCTGAGCCACAGCAGACTTCCGCTGATTCCGGCCAAGCCCACAAGCAACCGCCCCCAGAACGGCCATTCGTGGCTGTATTCCATCACCCGCAGGGCCAAGTAGGCGGAGGAGCCAATGAGGACTGCACCAACTGCACGAAGAGCCATCCGGTGTCGATGTTTCCACAATGATGAGATCCCAATGGCCACCACCAGAGCCAGTGGTGCGGCTAAGGAGTAGGTGTAGTAGGTGTGGATCATGGAGCCCATGGATGCGAGGACCAACAGTACGGAGGTGAACCACAGGCAAGCGATGGTAGTGATGTTGCGTTGCGGGGCGGAGAGGCCCAGAGACCGGTTCAAGACCAGAATGACCACGCAACAGGCGACGCCGGTAAAGAGCAACCAGCCGATCTCTGGGGCAAAGTTTCCGTTAAGGAGCCGCCGCAGCCCGTCGCCTCCGGCCGAGACGTCGTTCTGGGCCGATGTTGCCCGCCCACCTTGGGCGTTCATCGGGATATGGATGAAACGGGCAAGGCCGTTGTAATCCAGGGTGAGTTCCACGGCGCTGTTGTTAAGTGAGCCCCCAATATACGGCCGTTGGTCTGCAGGAATGAGGTCCACGGTGACGAGCCACGCAGCGGACGTGGCCAGCAGCGTTCCGCCTGCGACGAACAGCTGACGGACGCGGTGTGTGAAGCGGCCGCGGCTGAACGCCAGCACTGCCGCTCCGAGGGCAGGGAGCACCAACAGCGCCTGGACCTGCTTGGCCATAAATCCCAGGCCCAGGAGGAATCCGGCCAGGGCGAAACTCCTGAGCCGGCCGGATTCCATGGCCTTTAGGGTCACCAAAACGGAGGCTACGGTCAGGAGCCCCATTAGAGGTTCAGGATTGTTATATCTGGACATCAATACCACCACGGGGGTGGTGGCATACAGGGCCGCGGCGAAAAGGGCAGTGCGGGGACCAAACCCACGCCGGAGAAGGCGGTAGATCAGATAAGTGGTGGCGACCCCCATGAGTGCCTGGGGAACCAGGATGCTCCAGCTGCTGAGGCCAAAGATGTGTACCGAAAGAGACATAACCCAGAGACTCAGCGGTGTCTTGTCCACCGTGATGAGATTGCCCCATTCAAAGGAGCCGAAAAAGAAAGCCTTCCAGTCGTTGGCGCCGGCTTGGGCTGCAGCTGAATAGTAGGGATTTGCCCAGCCGTTCGCGTCCAGGCCCCAGAGGTAGAGCGCTGCCGCTGCCGCCAAGAGACACAGGAGAGCAGGCCGCTCCCAGGCCTCGTTCCGGGCGGGTCCGCACCGGAAGTTCCCCTCCGCTGCAGCGGGCGCGGCGTCAGCCGCCACCATTTCCCGGTTCACGAGACGCGACCGGCCGACGTCAGAGCGGCGGTAAGCGGAATGCCGGAACGTGAGAAGTTCCGTCGTTCGCGGAAGACCCAGAGCCGGAGGAGGACAAACCGCATCAGCGTGGCGAAGACGTTAGCACTGGTCAGGGTCAGTAGTTCGGCGCCTGGCGCGGCGTCCAAGTTGACCGAATGCAGGACCATCAGCGAGGCAGACGTTATGCCCCACGCAAGGAGGAAGACTACAAGGCCCTGGAACTGTTGGGTGAACAATTTGGCCGGACCACTGATGCCAAATGTGAATCTCCTGTTGGCGGCCGTGTTACCCACGGCTGTCAGGAGCAGCGCCAGGAAGTTGGCTTGTTGTGCGCCGAAGGGGCCCTGCAGGACTAAATACAATAGCGCGAACGCAAGTGTTGAAAGGGCGCCAACGAGGCCGAAGCGAATGACCTGGCCGAAGAAACTTGGCCTGCCTGGGGCCGCAATCGGGCGGCGGCCAAGCTCGGCATAAATGGCCGCGACTGGTATGGATCCCTTGACCAGGGAGCCGGCTACGCGAACCATCCCGCGAAGATCATCAAGAGCTGTCTGCTTGATGTTGACGCGACTGTCCGGGTCATCAATCCAATCAACTGGAATTTCGTGGATTCGCAGCCCGGAACGTTCTGCAATAATCAGCAGTTCTGTGTCAAAGAACCAGCCGTTGTCCTCAACGTGTGGAAGCAGTCGGCGTGCAACATCGGCGCGGATGGCTTTAAACCCGCATTGCGCATCAGAAAACCGGACCTGCATGGTCCGTCGGAGCAAGAAATTGTAGGAGCGAGAAATGAATTCCCGTTTCGGGCCCCGGCTGACGCGAGAGCTCTGGCCCAGGCGCGTTCCGATGGAGATGTCAGAATGACCGGACAGCAGTGGCGCAACAAGTGGCGGGAGTGCAGCAAGGTCAGTTGAGAGGTCCACGTCCAAGTAGGCTAAAACTTTCGCGTCCGAGGCGCTCCAAGCATTGCGAAGGGCAAAGCCGCGTCCTTTGACCTCGAGACGGCGATACTCAACATTTGGCAACAGCTCGCTGAGTCTAGCCGCAATCAGCGGCGTGCGATCAGTGCTTGCATTGTCGGCGATGGTTATTTTCCACGTCGAAGGCATTTCGTGCGTCAGGTATTCGGCGAGCCTTCGGATGCTGTTGTCGAGTACGGCTTCCTCATTGAAAACCGGTACTACAATTTCGAGCGCCAAGCCCCCATAGCTAGGTGTCATGCATTGAGAGTAGAAGCGTCAAAAGACCCTTGGCGAGGCTTTTAGGCAAAGACAAGTACCCCTTCTAAGAACCAAGTAGTCCATGTAGTTCGACCGTCTCGGGTGCAGGTAGCGCGACCGATGACGGCAAGTAGGAGCGTCGGAGTAGGCGTGCCATTCGTAGCCATCCCCTAGACTTGACCCCGATGTCTAGATTATTTGGAACAGATGGAGTCCGGGGCCTGGCTAACGGCCTGTTGACGGCGGAGCTCGCCATGCAGCTCGCCCAAGCAGCCGCCGTCGTGTTGGGTCATGACCGCAACACCAACGGCAGCCGGCCCCGCGCCGTGGTGGCACGCGACCCCCGGGCGAGTGGCGAGTTCATCGCCGCGGCCGTTGAGGCCGGGCTCTCCAGCTCCGGCATTGACGTCTACGACGCCGGTGTTCTGCCGACCCCGGCCGCTGCTTACCTGGTGGCGGATCTCGACGCCGACTTCGGCGTCATGATCTCCGCCTCCCACAACCCGGCGCCGGACAACGGCATCAAGTTCTTCGCCCGCGGCGGCCAGAAGCTCCCTGACGAGGTTGAAGACGCCATCGAGCAGCAGATGACCAAGGAGCCGACGCGCCCGGTCGGTGCCGACGTCGGACGCATCCAGCGCTTCTCGGACGCCGAAGACCGTTACGTCGTGCACCTGCTCGGAACCCTGCCGCACCGCCTCGACGGCCTCAAAGTGGTGCTGGACTGCGCCCACGGCGCCGCCAGCGGCTGCTCGCCCCAGGTCTTCAAGGACGCCGGCGCCGACGTCGTGGTCATCGGCGCCGATCCGGACGGCCACAATATCAATGACGGCGTCGGGTCCACGCACCTGGGCCAGCTCAAGACCGCAGTCGTGGAACACGGCGCCGACCTCGGAATTGCCCACGACGGCGACGCCGACCGCTGCCTTGCCGTGGACCACGAAGGCAACGAGGTGGACGGCGACCAGATCATGGCGATCCTGGCCGTTGCCCTCAAAGCCTCCGGCAAGCTGGTCGACGACGTTCTCGTCGCCACCGTCATGAGCAACCTCGGCCTCAAGATCGCGCTCCGCGAAGCCGGCATCAGCATCCGGGAAACGGCAGTTGGGGACCGTTACGTCCTCGAGAGCATGCGCGGCGGCGGCTACAACCTCGGCGGCGAACAGTCCGGACACGTCATCTTCTCCGACTATGCAACCACCGGCGACGGAGTCCTCACCGGCCTACAGTTGGCGGCGCAAATCGCGCTAACGGGTAAACCCCTCAAGGAACTGGCCGCCGTGATGACCAAGCTCCCGCAGGTCCTCATCAACGTCAAGGGCGTTGACCGCAGCCGGGTGGCCAGCTCTGATGTCCTGCAGCAGGCTGTGGCCGTTGCTGAGGCCGGACTGGGTGACACCGGACGCGTCCTGCTCCGCCCGTCAGGGACAGAGCCGGTCGTCCGCGTGATGGTGGAGGCCGGGGACGAAGCCACGGCCCAGTCCATCGCCGAGCGGCTCGCCCAAGTGGTCCGCACCGAACTCGCTCTCGAGCTCGTCACGGACTAGTTGCGGCCACCCGCGTCGGTGCTGCGCGTCCTGTACGCCAGAGCGCTAACAGCAGCCTTCCGACGGCCCAACACTGGACGATTGAGGCCAGAAGCAAAGGCCAAACGAATTGGTTGTTCAGGAAGTAAAGCACATAAACAAAGAGACCAGTCGCAGAGAAAACCCATGGCACGGGGAAGAGCCTTTTATGCCTCAGGAGGAGTAGAGATGTCACTTCGGCAGCGAAAAAGTAGCGATCGTGCATCTGTGGAAGTAGGAGGGGGCAGACCGCCAACACGGTGACGACCAAAAGAACCTGCCGTTCCCTAGAATCCCGTCCCCGCCAGTATGCGCGGGCGGCAAGCAGTAGGACAGAAGCACAGATTGCGATTGCCGGGAACTTGCCCTCTGCTGCGGTGGTCCCGGGAAACCACGCATATATGTTAGCGGCGCCAGCCGCTAGGCGGTCCTCCTGAGTCTGATGGAAATAGATGCTGAAAGTACTGCTTAGCGAACGTCCGAATAGTACGGGCGGAATGCTGAGTAAGATCCAAATGACTACAGCCATGGCTGGCAGCCTTGGACTATGACGGTTTCGGAGGGCAATGAGCGCCAAGGCTGGCAGAAAAAACACGGCCTGCAGCTTGAAGGAAAGGGCGATTGCCCACCACGACCACGCGCCGTGCCTATCGTTCCGCATCAGGCTTCTGAGGGACATTATCAGGAATGACGTGTAGATGGCGTCGCACTGCCCCCACATGCTGGCGTTCAGCAACACCGTGGGCAGGAACAGCGCTACCACGGCTGCTGTCACCGGCAAGAGTCTTGCAGTTGGGAACTGCGCTACGAGTGCGCCGACCGAGAGCGCGAGCATGCAATCCCCGGCGAGGGAGACAAGTTTAATAGCAAACAGCGGTTCCAAGGGAAGCAAGCTTCCTAGGAACATTAGAAACAAGTACGGAAAATTGTAGTTGGAGAATTGTCCTCCGAGGGCGGCAGCGCCGTTATCGCGGAACTCTTGCATCCAGGGCAACAAGAATATTTTGGAATCCCCGCTGACGTATGGGAACAGCGTCAGGCGCGCCGAGAGGGCAAGGATTCCGACGACTACGATCGTCCAAGTCGGATAGCGTCGGACAGGCTGCATGACTTTGAACGGCTGCATAGCCCCAAATTCCCCCATTGAGCAATCTTTCGGTGTCGCAGGCTGGCGTGTCAATGTAGTAAGCACGGAGATGTATAAGACTATGGCCCGCCTCCGTCCGGAAGCGGGCCACACTTGGTTGGTGCGTCGGGGAACCTACAGTGCCCGGTTCTGCAACGAGTCGCGGATTTCGGTGAGCAGGGCGATCTGCGGGTCTTCCGCGGATTCTTCCTTGACGTCGGGGTTGATGCCGAGGCGGCGGTTGCGGCGCTCGATCATGTGGTTCATCGGCACAATGACAATGAAGTAGATGGCGGCGGCCACCAGCACGAATGAAATGATGGAGGAGATGACGGATCCATACATGAATCCCTCCCACTGCATTTCCGCAATGCCCTTGGCATTGAACAGACGGCCGATCAGCGGTGTGAGCAGGCCCTCGACAATTGAGGTCACGACGGCGCCGAAAGCGGCACCCATCACGACGGCGACGGCAAGGTCTACGACGTTGCCCTTCATGATGAAATTCTTGAATCCTGTCAACATAGGACCAAAGCTAGCGCACTAAAGAGACGCGGCACATGACGGCAAAGTAAATTCTTCGTCCGTGTCGGGAACCAAATGGACGCACCCATCGTTTATGCGTACCCCGGCGCCGCCGCCACCCCGAAGTACTCCTCCACAGTGTTGATGCCCCGGTTCGCCATGTCGGTGGCGGCCGCCACTCCGATGTACCGCAGGTGCCACGGCTCGTAGTAGTAGCCCGTAATCGGGTGAAACATCCACGGGTACCTCACCACAAAGCCGAAGCGGTGGCCGTTCGCCTTCGCCCACACGGCCGCCGGCTGGTCCGCGAAGCATGGCTGGAAGCTGCATGCCCCGCCGCCGTCGCCGATGTCGAAGGCCCACCCGGTCTGGTGCTCCGAGTAGCCTGGCCGGGCGCTGGCTGTGTCGGCATCCGCCTGGCCGCGGGCCGCCACGTAGCCGTTGTAGGTGGCCACCTGCGTGCTATACGAGCGGTAGCCGCTCGCCAGCGTCATCACCACGCCGTCCCGCGCGGCCGCGGCGAACATCGCTTCCGCCGCAGCCGCCGTCGTGCTGTTCAGGAGCGCCGCCTCGCCGGACACCGCCAACCTAACAGCAGGCTGCACCAGGTCCGCCGGGGCATAGTCCGCCGGCTGCAGCGGACGGTGCTTGTTCACCACCACCCAGGGGCTGGCAGGATCCGTCAGCGAGAATTTCCCCGGCAGTGACGCAGCCGCCGACGGCGGAACGGGAGTTGGGGCAGGCGGCTCAGCTGCCGCCGTCGTACTTTCCACCGCGGCGGCAGAGGCGGGTGAAGGGGATTCAGGAACGGGGGAGGGCGACGACGGTGCCGCCCCGGGTGCCTCCGGCGTGCACGCTGCCAAAACAGTCAGTCCGGCTCCTGCGGCGAGGAACCGGGCGAAGGAACGGCGGCTCGCTCCCGAAGAGGAGCCGTCCACGCAGTCGTGGCGCACGTGTGTTAAACCTTCCGCAGGAGCATACGCCGGATGGAGTGGTCCGCGTCCTTGGACAGCACCAGCTGCGCCCGGCCGCGGGTGGGGAGGACGTTCTCCTCCAGGTTCGGCTCGTTGATGCGCTTCCAGATGTCCCGGGCAGTGCTTTCGGCCTCGCTGGGGGACAGCGACGCGTACCGGTGGAAGTAGGACTCCGGCTGCGCGAACGCCGTGCTCTGGAGCCTGCGGAACCGCTCCACGTACCACTCCTCGATGTAGGCGGTCTTGGCGTCCACATAAATGGAGAAGTCGAAGAAGTCACTCACGGCCAGGCCCTGCCGGCCGTCCTGCCGCGGGCGGGCCGGGGCCAGGACGTTCAGGCCCTCCACGATCAGCACGTCGGGGCGGCGGACCACCACTTCCTTTTCCGGCACGATGTCGTACGTGACGTGCGAGTACCAGGGCGCCCGGACCTCCTCCGCGCCGCCCTTGACCTCGCTCACAAAACGCAGCAGCGCACGCCGGTCGTAGGACTCGGGGAAGCCTTTGCGTTCCAGCAGCTGCCGCCGCTGGAGCTCGGCCAGGGGATAGAGGAAGCCGTCCGTGGTGATCAGCTCAACGTTCGGGGTGCCCGGCCAGCGCCGCAGCATCTCCCGGAGCACACGCGCAATAGTGGACTTCCCCACAGCCACGGACCCGGCCACACCAATAACAAACGGCGTACGCTGCGTCTTCTCCCCCAGGAAGGTGGTGGTGGCCGAATGCAGCTGGCCCGCAGCCTCGACATAAAGGTGCAGGAGCCGGGACAGCGGAAGGTAGACCTCGCGGATCTCCTTCATGTCCAGGGGATCGCCGAGGCCACGCAGACGGACAATGTCCTCTTCGTTAAGGGGCTGCTCCATCTGGGCGGCGAGCCGGGACCAGGTCTGGCGGTCCAGCTCAACGAACGGGGAGACACCCTCGCCGTTCGCTTCGTTGCGTTGCAAAGTCACTTTAGAGATTCTGCCCCGCGCGCGCCCGAGAGCGAAATGGGCCCCTGATGTTTAAATCTGAACCCAGCTGCCGATAAGCTGTAGCGCATGTGTGGAATCGTGGGATATGTGGGTCATGCTGATGGCCGTGGCAATGCCGGTCACAGCGCGTTGGATGTAGTCCTTGAAGGATTGCGGCGCCTGGAGTACCGGGGTTATGACTCCGCAGGCGTTGCCGTGGTCTCGGACGGGGCCATCGAGTCCCGGAAGAAGTCCGGCAAGCTGAGCAACCTCCGCGCCGAGCTGGAGGAACACCCGCTGCCGGACACCCTGACCGGCATCGGCCACACCCGCTGGGCCACCCACGGCGGACCCACGGACCAGAACGCGCACCCGCACCTGGCCGACGGCGGGAAGCTGGCCCTGATCCACAACGGCATTATCGAAAACTTCGCCGAGCTCAAGCTGGACCTGGTGGACAAGGGCTACAAGTTCGCGTCCGAGACGGACACCGAGGTCGCCGCTGTGCTCCTTGGCGATATCTTCCGCAACCAGCTGAACGGCAGCGCTGCCGACGGCGGCCTCGCCAGGGCCATGCAGCTCGCCTGCCAGCAGTTGGAGGGTGCGTTCACCCTCCTCGCCGTGCACGCTGACCAGCCGGACGTTGTGGTGGCCGCCCGCCGCAACTCGCCGTTGGTGGTTGGCCTGGGCGAGGGCGAGAACTTCCTGGGCTCGGACGTCTCCGGGTTCATTGACTACACCCGCCGCGCCGTGGAGCTGGGCCAGGACCAGATTGTCACCATCACCGCCGACACGGTGGAGATCACGGACTTCTTCGGCAACCCGGCCCAGGGCAAGGAATACCACGTTGACTGGGATCCCGAATCGGCCACCAAGGGCGGCTTCAGCTCCTTCATGGAGAAGGAAATCCACGATCAGCCGGACGCTGTCCGCCAGACCCTGCTGGGCCGCTCGGACCTCAACGGCAACCTGACCCTGGATGAGCTGCGCATCGATCCGGAGGAGCTCAAGAAGGTCAACAAGATCATCGTGCTGGCCTGCGGCACCGCCGCGTACGCCGGGACCGTGGCGAAGTACGCCATCGAGAACTGGTGCCGGATCCCCACCGAGGTGGAGCTCGCGCACGAGTTCCGTTACCGCGATCCGATCCTGGACGAGAACACCCTGGTGGTCTCCATCAGCCAGTCCGGCGAAACCATGGACACCCTGATGGCTGTCCGGTACGCCCGCGAACAGGGCGCCAAGGCCATCTCCATCTGCAACACCAACGGGTCCACCATTCCCCGTGAGTCCGACGCCGTGCTCTACACCCACGCCGGCCCGGAAATCGCCGTTGCCTCCACCAAGGCATTCCTGGCGCAGATCACGGCGGCCTACCTGCTGGGCCTGTACCTGGCGCAGCTGCGCGGGAACATGTTCTCCGGGCAGATCAAGGACGTCCTGGCGGACCTGGGCAAGATCCCGGACAAGATCCAGACCATCCTCGACGGCGCCGGCCCCCTCCGCGAACTTGCCCGAAGCATGGCCAACGAGCAGTCCGTCCTGTTCCTGGGCCGCCACGTGGGCTACCCCGTAGCCCTGGAAGGCGCACTGAAGCTCAAGGAAATCGCGTACATCCACGCCGAGGGTTTCGCCGCCGGCGAGCTCAAGCACGGCCCCATTGCGCTGGTTGAGGAAGGCAAGCCGGTGTTCGTGGTGGTCCCGTCCCCGCGCGGCCGTGACTCGCTGCATGCCAAGGTGGTTTCCAACATCCAGGAAGTCCGCGCCCGCGGCGCCCGCACCCTGGTCATCGCCGAGGAAGGCGACGAAGCCGTGAAGGCCTACGCCGAGTTCGTCTTCTACGTCCCCGAAACGCCCACGCTGCTGATGCCGCTGCTGACCACCGTGCCGCTGCAGATCTTCGCCGCCGAACTCGCCGCGGCCAAGGGCTACGACGTGGACCAGCCGCGCAACCTCGCCAAGAGCGTCACTGTCGAGTAGCGACTCATCCTCAGTGGTGCTCCACCCAGCAGGCCAGGATGGTGGTGGAGAGCTGGTAGGCCACGGCATTCCTGCTCATGCTGTCCCGGCCCAGCGTGGCCGGCAGGCCGGAGGCGTCCACGTGCAGGATGAAGGCGTCCTTTTGGAACACCGCTGACCCGTCAGCGGTTTCGTAGGCCGGGAATCCCAGGTTAGCGAGGCCCTCGATGGGTTTGGCGTCCTTGGCCAGGGCCTGCATTGCATCGAAGTATTTCCGTGCAGACGCCTGGTCCGCAGCTTCCTGGACGGAGATGTTTAACGCGCCTTCCTGCAGGTGGTAGGTGCAGGTGTAGGTGCTGTCTGCCCAGCGGTTGACCGTATGCGGGCGGTAGTCCAGGCCGAGGATAGACGTGAGCCTGTCCATCGGCTGGTCCCCGCACACCATCAGGGCAGCTTCGCTGGGCCCGGCAGGGGTGCCGTGAGGAGCGACCGAGGCGCTGCCGTGGTGCCCGCCGGCGTGGCCGCCGGCTGCCGGGGACGTCGCGGCGGGTGCTGAAGCGCCCGACGGCGGTGCGGGCGCCGGGCCCACCGACCCCGCCGCAGCGGCGCAGCCGGACAGCAGCAGGGAAGCAGCTGCCAGGGCGGCCAATGTGTGGACTGGGTATTTCATTGCGTATCCTTCGTTGACCGGCCCGGCCCGCCGGGGTGGCGCTGAGTGGCAGGTCCGTTGTCAGGCCTTGAGTTTGGCGTATATGACGTAGTTGTCGTCGAAAAGTCCGGTCGCGGCGTCGTATCCGTCACACGTGATGAGCCGCAGCTCAGCCCCTGGGGTGTTGCCGTAAACCTCAAGAGTGGGAAAGTCGTTCTTGCTGTATAGGGCTCCGCGGTCAACGGTGAACACGGCCGTGCTGCCGTCGGTTCGGGAAACGTTGATCTCGGCGCCCGGAGTGAGTTTGCGCAGGTTAGCGAACACGCCGGTGGCGCCGCCGAGCGCATTTACATGGCCCAGCAGCACGGCCGGGCCGCGTTCCCCGGGAGTGGGGGAGCCGTTATACCAGCCAGCCGGTGCCCCGTGGCCGCTGTCCTGCGGGACTTGAAGGGATCCGTTTTCTTCCAGTCCCAGGTGGAGAAGGTCCGTCCGGACGCCGATCGAGGGAATGGACAGGGTCGCGGGAGCAGACGCGCCCAGCACCTGAAGCTGCGGGGCGGCCGCCGGGGCAACGGGTGGTGGCGCAACGGGTGCCTGGGCCGGAGTAGGAACCGCGCTCGCCGTGGCTGATGGTGAGCTGGAAATGGAAGGTGCCGAACCGGCGTCGGGGGTGCCAGTGGTTCCCGCGCCGCAGCCGGCCAGGGAAAGCAGGAGCAGAACCCCGGCCGCCGTGGAGGCCCCTCGACCTCTACGGCTGCCGGGATTCCTGATTGTCACAGTATTGATCCGTCCGGCTTTGGCTTAGGCTGCTGCGTTGCGGCGGCGGACAGCGTAAGCTCCACCGGCGAGGGCGATCAGGGCCAGGCCGGAACCGATGGCGAGGGCTCCGGTGTCGGTGCCGGTCTCCTGGGTGATGCCGGTGTTAGCGCCGCCTGCGGGCATCTTCATTTGACCGGCCGTCAAGGTCCCGCACAGGGCAGGGGAGGTCGCGGCCAGCGGGAGGGTGGGGGCGAGGTCGCTCTTGGCGGCCTGCCCTTCCGGGCTGAGGGTAGCGGGGTCAAGCCCGTGGACCACCACGACGGCGGTGCCGGCCTGCAGGGCTGCCTTGGTTTCAGCGTTCAGTTCGAACGTACGGTCAACGGTGTAGGCAGCGCCTTGACCGCCGACCTTCAGGTCAAGGCCTGCTGCGGGGCTGGTGTCGCCGCTGGTGGACAGCGTGGTGACGATTCCGCCGTAGGACGGTGCCCCTTCGGTGGTGGAGATGACCTTGTCGCCGTTCGTGTCGGCGGAAGGGTCCGGGCAGACGCCCTTGGCCCCGCCGTGGATGTGCTGGACGTGCGGGTACGGTGCGTTCATGAACGTCGCCGGCATGCCGGAAACCTTCAGGACGACGTGGGCCTGATTACCGGTGACGTCAACAGTGACAGTGCCCGAACCCGCGCTGCCATTGAGCTGCTTCAACGTCGACTGGTAGGACTGATCCGCGGCCATCGCGGGAGAACCGGAAAGGGCCAGCGCGGCCAAAGCCAGCGTGGGGACTGCCATAAAGCGAAGGGTCTTATTCATGAAAAATCTCCTCATTGGGTGCACGTGATGCTGGTGCCAGTCGGACAGGGAACGCAGGCAATTCGGAGCAGCACCACGGACGGATGGGTGTGAATGTGGCGGCGGACACAAGTTCTTTGAATTTTGAAAGCTGTGCGCCTCGGGGCTTCTGTCATATGGCCCGCCCTGTCCGGCGTCACCGTAGAGTAGAGCCATGATTGTTGGCATTGGGGTAGACGTTGTAGACATCGAGCGGTTCGGCCGTCAGCTTGAACGGACACCGGGGCTCAGGGATCGGCTGTTCGTTCCGGCGGAACGCGAGCTGAACACCCGGTCCCTGGCCGCACGGTTCGCCGCCAAGGAAGCCGTGGCCAAGGTGCTTGGGGCGCCGGCCGGCATGAACTGGCAGGACTGCTGGATCGGCCTGGACCAGCACGGCCCCACCATCCAGGTGAAGGACACCGTCCTGGCGGTGGCCGAGGCCAAGGGCGTCAAGCGCTGGCACGTGTCCATCAGCCACGACGGCGGGATCGCCACCGCCACGGTCCTCGCCGAAGGCTGAGCGCTCCCACGCCGGGACGCCCACGCACCTGACACCATGATCAGCGCCTACACCGGAACCCAGATCAGGGCAGCCGAACAGCCGCTCCTGGCCACCGGGATGGGCGCCGTGCTGATGCACCGCGCCTCCTACGGGCTCGCCAACGCCGTGGTCCACGAACTGCGGACCCGCGGCCGGCGGCTCTACGGCGCCAGCGTTGCCGTCCTCGCGGGCAAAGGCAACAACGGGGGAGACGGCCTCTTCGCCGCGTCGTTCCTCGCTGCAAGGGGAATGCGTACGACGGCGGTACTCACCGGGGACTCCGCCCACCCCGAGGCGCTGGCTGCTTTTGAGCGTGGCGGCGGGCGGGTGCATTTCCTCACCGACAGGAACGCCCACGAGCTCGCCGCGCACGTGGCGGGTGCCGACGTCGTGCTTGACGCGGTCCTGGGGACGGGCGCGCAAGGCGGGCTGCGGGGATCTGCTGCCACGCTGGTGACCGGGCTTTCCGCCGCTCGACCTGGGCCACAGCTGGTGGTGGCCTGCGACATTCCCAGCGGGGTGGTCGCCGACACCGGTGAGGCGCACGCGCCGGTCCTGTCCGCGGACCTGACCGTAACCTTCGGCGCCGCCAAAGTGGGCCTGCTGGCCGACCCCGGCGCGGACTACGCGGGCCGCGTCCACGTGGTCCCCATCGGCATCGAGGAACATTTGCCGTGGCCTTCGCTGCGCCGCCTTGAGCCCCTGGACCTCGCACGGTTGCTGCCGCAGCCCGGGAGGCGCTCCCACAAGTATTCCCGCGGGGTCCTGGGCGTCGTGGCCGGCTCGGCAGACTACCCCGGCGCCGCGGTGCTGGCCTGCCGCGGGGCGCTGGCCGCAGGGGCGGGCATGGTCCGCTACCTCGGCCCGCCCGAGGTGGCAGACCTGGTCCGCCAGTCCTGCCCCGAGGTGGTCTGCAGCACCGGCTCCGTGGCGGACACCCGGGTCCAGGCCTGGCTGGTGGGTTCGGGCATGGGGCCCGGTGACTCGGAGCAGCTCCAGCGCGCGTGCGACGCCGTCGAATCGGGCCTGCCGGTGATCGCCGATGCCGGTGCGCTGCCGGCCCTTCCCGAAGTCCTGGCGCCGCAGGTGGTGCTGACCCCGCACGCCGGCGAACTGGCATCGCTCCTGGGCCGGCTCGGCGCTGACGACGACCGCTCCGCAGTGGAGGCAAACACCCTGGGAACCGTCCGGCAGGCGGCCGTGTTGACCGAGGCGACCGTCCTGCTCAAGGGCGCCACCACCCTGGTCGCTTCGCCCTTCCAGGACTTCTACAGTCAGGCGGACGGCACGCCGTGGCTCGCCACCGCGGGGAGCGGGGACGTCCTGGCCGGGATCATCGGTGCGCTCCTCGCCCAGGTGGGGTCCGACGTCGGGCGCTTCCGGAACGCGGGCATCGATCCGGATGAGCGCTGGGCGGCGATCGCGGCGCTGGGGGCCAGCCTCCACGGCCTGGCGGGGACCGCCGCGGCCGGCGGGGGACCGCTGACCGCGGGCCGGATTGCTGACGCCGTGCCGGAGGTCTGGGGCCGGCTACGCGGCTGACCCGGCCCCAGGATTGCTGCCATAGCAGAGGTGTGCGGTAAAGTCAGCCTGCTTAGTAAACACGGGGCGTAGAAACGTAATAGTCACACCCACCCGCTACCGTAGGCATAGGTTCTGCACCGGCTGGATGGCGCGGCGATGGTTTCGCCCGCCCCGATGTCGAACAACAACGAGGAGCACGCATGGAAATCTGGCCCGGATCGGCTTACCCGCTTGGCGCCACTTTTGACGGGACTGGCACAAACTTCGCGCTGTTCAGCGAACGCGCCGAAAAGGTGGAGCTGTGCCTCTTCGATGACGACGGCGTGGAAACGCGGTTCCCGCTCGATGAAGTGGACGGCTACGTGTGGCACGGCTACATCCCTCAGGTCCAGCCCGGCCAGAAGTACGGCTACCGCGTTTACGGGCCGTATGACCCGGCCTCGGGCAACCGGTTCAACCCGAACAAGCTGCTGCTGGACCCGTATGCGAAGGCCGTCCACGGCCAGATCGACTGGGACCCGTCGCTGTTCACCTACAACCTGGGCGAAGAGCCGGACACCATCAACAACGATGACTCCGCATCGCACATGATGATGGGTGTGGTCATCAACCCCTTCTTCGACTGGGACGGCGACCACCTGCCCCGCGTCCCGTACCACAAGTCGGTCATTTACGAAGCCCACGTCAAGGGCCTCACCCAACTCCACCCCGAGATCCCCGAGGAGCAGCGCGGCACCTACGCCGGCGTCGCGCACCCGTCCGTCATCTCGCACCTCCAGAAGCTGGGCGTCACCGCCATCGAACTGATGCCGGTGCACCAGTTCGTCAACGACGGAACCCTGCAGGACAAGGGCCTGAACAACTACTGGGGCTACAACACCATCGGCTTCTTCGCCCCGCAGAACACCTACAGCTCCACAGGCGATACCGGCCAGCAGGTCCAGGACTTCAAGGCCATGGTCCGCTCGCTGCACCGGGCCGGCATCGAAGTGATCCTGGACGTGGTGTACAACCACACAGCCGAAGGCAACCACCTGGGGCCCACCCTGTCCTTCAAGGGCATCGACAACCAGTCCTACTACCGCCTCATGGAGGGCGACGAGAAGCACTACATGGACTACACGGGCACGGGCAACTCGCTCAACGTCCGGCAGCCCCACTCCCTCCAGCTGCTCATGGACTCGCTGCGTTACTGGGTCACCGAGATGCACGTGGACGGCTTCCGGTTCGACCTCGCCTCCACCCTGGCCCGCGAGTTCTATGACGTGGACAAGCTCTCCACGTTCTTCGAACTCATCCAGCAGGACCCGGTGGTTTCCCAGGTCAAGCTGATCGCCGAGCCGTGGGACGTCGGCCCCGGCGGCTACCAGGTGGGCAACTTCCCGCCGCAGTGGACGGAATGGAACGGAAAGTACCGCGACACCGTCCGGGACTTCTGGCGCGGCGAACCGGCCACCCTCGGCGAATTCGCCTCCCGCATCACCGGCTCCGCGGACCTGTACGAGCATTCCGGCCGCCGCCCCGTGGCGTCCATCAACTTTGTCACCGCGCACGACGGCTTCACCCTCGCGGACCTCGTGTCCTACAACGAGAAGCACAACGACGCCAACGGCGAGGACAACAACGACGGCGAATCCCACAACCGGTCCTGGAACTGCGGTGCCGAAGGCCCCACCGACGATCCGGCTGTCCTCGGGATGCGCGCCCGCCAGCAGCGGAACTTCATCGCCTCGCTGCTGCTGTCCCAGGGTGTGCCCATGCTGCTGCACGGCGACGAACTGGGCCGCACCCAGCAGGGCAACAACAACGGCTACTGCCAGGATTCTGAACTGACCTGGATCAACTGGGACAGCATCGACCAGCCCCTCATTGAATTCACTTCCGCCGTCAACGCGCTTCGCGCCAAGCACCCCACCTTCCGCCGAAGCAGGTTCTTCGACGGCCGCCCCGTGCTGCGAGGCGAAGGCGAGCGGCTGCCGGACATCGTATGGCTGGACCCCTCCGGCGAAACCATGAAGCCGGAAGCCTGGGACAGCGGCTTTGGCCGCTCCGTCGGTGTGTTCCTCAACGGCGACGGCATCCAGGGCAAGGACGTCCGCGGCCGCCGGATCACGGACGTGAACTTCGTCCTGTACTTCAACGCCCACGACGACATGGTGAAGTTCACCCTTCCGTCCGACGAGTACGCGCCGGCCTGGGACATCATCATCGACACCGCCGGCCACAATGCCGACACTGAGCCGGTCAAGGCCGGCGAGGCTCTGCCCGTTGACGCGAAGTCCCTGGTGGTACTCCGCGCCCACACCGTTGAGGAGACCGAGCCGGATCACTCCGTCGCGGCGTCGCTCGCGGCCCTCTCGCAGACCGCCACCGCGGAAACCGCCGCCCTGAGCACGCCCACCACCCCGGAACCCGCAAAAACGAAGAAGGTCAGCGAGCCGAAGGGTCCCGCCAAGTGAAGGTTCCGGCGTCCACCTACCGGCTCCAGATCCGCAGCAGCTTTACGCTCTTCGACGCTGCCGAAACGGTTCCCTACCTGAAGTCACTGGGCGTCGACTGGGTCTACCTCTCTCCGATCCTGACCGCTGAACGCGGGTCCGATCACGGCTATGACGTGACGGATCCGTCGGCGGTGGATCCGGACCGAGGTGGCCCCGAAGGGCTGCTGGCGCTTTCCAAGGCTGCCCGCGCCCACGGCATGGGCGTGCTGGTGGACATTGTCCCCAACCATGTGGGGGTGGCCTCTCCGGCGCAAAACCCATGGTGGTGGTCGCTGCTGCGGGAGGGCCCCGGCTCGCCTTATGCCGAAGCGTTCGACGTCGACTGGGACCTGGGGGGCGGGAAGATCCGGTTGCCGATGCTGGGCTCGGACGGGGACGTTGACCAGCTCCAAGTGAAGGACGGGGAGCTCCGGTACTACGACCACCGCTTCCCGCTCGCACCGGGCTCCTATTCCGACGGCGACTCCGCCCAGGAGGTCCACGGCCGCCAGCACTATGAGCTGATGGACTGGCGCCGCGCGGATGCCGAGCTGAACTACCGGCGCTTCTTCGCCGTCACCACGCTGGCGGGCATCCGGGTCGAAGACCGCTGGGTCTTTGACCAGGCCCATGCCGAGGTGAAGCGCTGGTTCGACGACGGCCTGGTGGACGGGCTCCGTGTGGACCATCCGGACGGCCTGGCGGATCCTGCCGGGTACCTGCGCTGGCTCAAGGAAGTCAGCGGCGGCGCGTACGTCCTGGTGGAGAAGATCCTGGAACCGGGGGAGGAACTTCCCGGCGACTTCGGCTGCGAGGGGACCACCGGCTACGACGCCCTGGCGGACGTGGACCGTGTTCTGGTGGACCCTTCGGGGGAACCGGCCCTTGACGCGCTGGACGCCGCCTTGCGGGGCTCCGGCGCGCCGGCCGACTACGCGGACATGATCCGCGGCACCAAACGGATGATTGCCGACGGAATTCTGCGGTCCGAGGTGCTGCGGCTGGCCCGTCTGGTCCCGGCTTCCGAGGGGCTTGCCCTGGAGCTCGCGGCGGACGCCATCGCCGAAATCATTGCCTCGTTCCCGGTCTACCGCAGCTACCTGCCGGCCGGCGCCGAAGTGCTAAAGGAAGCCTGCAGTTCGGCGGCGGAGCACCGGCCGGACCTGGCGCCGGCTGTTGGCACGCTCCTGCCGCTGCTGCTCGATCCCGCCAACCCCATTGCCGTGCGCTTCCAGCAGACTTCGGGGATGGTCATGGCCAAGGGCGTGGAGGACACGGCGTTCTACCGCTACACGCGGCTGGGCACGCTGACCGAAGTGGGGGCCGAGCCCACCGAGTTCGCTGTGTCTATGGAGGAATTCCACCACCGGATGAAACGCCGGCAGGAGGTATTGCCGCTCTCCATGACCACGCTGTCCACGCACGACACCAAGCGCAGCGAGGACGCCCGTGCCCGGATCTCGGTCATCGCCGAACTGCCGGACGAGTGGACGGCAACGCTGAACACCCTCCGCGAATTGGCCCCGGTGCCCGACGGTCCGTTCGAGAACCTGCTGTGGCAGGCGGTCATCGGCGCGTGGCCGGCTTCGCGTGAACGCCTGCAGGGCTATGCGCAGAAGGCTGCCCGTGAGGCCGGCAACTCCACCACGTGGACGAACCCGGATGAGAAGTTCGAAACCAGCGTCACGGCGGCCGTGGATGCGGCGTTCGACGACGCCCGGGTCGCCAAGGTGGTTGAGGACTTCGTTTCGAAGATCGACGCCGCTGCGGCGTCCAACTCACTGGCGGCCAAGCTCATCCAGCTGACCATGCCCGGCGTGCCGGACGTGTACCAGGGCTCTGAGTTCTGGGAGCGGTCGCTGACCGACCCGGATAACCGGCGCCCCGTTGACTTTGCGCAGCGGGTCAAGGAGTTGGCTGCGATCGACGCCGGCACCGTGCCTGCAGCAGGTACGGAAGCCAGCAAGCTGCTGGTGACCTCCCGCGCACTGCGGCTGCGCCGCGACCGGCCTGAACTCTTCCAGGGCTACAGCCCGCTGACCGCAACCGGTGCGGCCGCGCAGCATCTGCTGGCCTTCCAACGCGGCGCGTCCGGCATCATCACCTTCGCCACCAGGCTCCCCGTGGCACTGGAGCGCGACGGCGGGTGGCGGGACACCGCCGTCGAAATCCCCGCGGCGATGCGGGACGAACTTACCGGAACCAGCTACGGGGCCGGAACCGTTTCGGTTGCCGCTGTCCTGGGTACCTACCCGGTGGCTCTGCTGGTGCCGGTGGATGGAGAAAGCGAATGACCCTGGTCAATGCAGGATCCGAACGGTTCGATGTCTGGGCGCCGGACGCCTCTGCGGTGGTCCTGCTCGCCAACGGGCAGCAGTACCCGATGAAGCAGGTGGCCGCGGCCCCCGGCGCGGAGGGCTGGTGGTCCGCGCCGGACGCCCCCGCGGATGCCGAGGTTGACTACGGCTACCTGCTCGACGGCGAAACCCAGCCGCTGCCGGACCCCCGGTCGCGGCGGGTTCCGAACGGCGTCCATGCCCTGTCCCGGACCTACGATCCCGCCTCTCACGTCTGGCAGGACGCCGGCTGGCACGGGAAGGAACTGCGCGGCTCGGTCATCTACGAACTCCACGTTGGAACGTTTACCCCCGAAGGAACCCTGGATGCGGCGGCCGGCAAGCTCGGCTACCTCGCGGACCTCGGTGTCGATTTTGTGGAACTGCTTCCGGTCAACGGTTTCAACGGCACCCACAACTGGGGCTACGACGGCGTGCAGTGGTTCGCGGTCCACGAAGGTTATGGCGGGCCTGCTGCCTACCAGCGCTTTGTGGATGCCGCCCACGCCGCCGGGCTGGGCGTCATCCAGGACGTGGTCTACAACCACCTGGGCCCCAGCGGGAACTACCTGCCGCGGTTCGGGCCCTATCTGAAGCAGGGCAACGCCAACACATGGGGTGACTCGGTCAACCTCGATGGCCCGGGCTCCGACGTCGTTCGTGAGTACATCCTGGACAACGCGGCCCTGTGGCTGCGCGACTACCATGTGGACGGCCTGCGCCTCGACGCCGTGCACGCGCTCCGGGACGAGCGGGCCGTGCATCTGCTGGAGGACCTGGGCGCGCTGGGTGACGCCATCTCGGCCGAGACCGGGCTGCCCAAGACCCTGATTGCCGAGTCGGACCTCAACGATCCGCGGCTGCTCTACCCCCGTGACGCCAACGGCTACGGGCTCGCCGGGCAGTGGAGCGACGACTTCCACCACGCCGTGCACGTCAACGTCACCGGCGAAACTACGGGGTACTACGCGGACTTTGCGTCCCTCGGCGTGTTGGCTAAGGTCCTCAACGACGGCTTCCTGCATGACGGCAGCTACTCCAGCTTCCGCGGACGCCACCACGGCCGGACCATCAACACCTCGCTGGTCCACCCCGCAGCCCTGGTGGTGTGCAACCAGAACCACGACCAAATCGGCAACCGCGCCGTGGGGGACAGGCTGTCCCAGTCACTGCCCTACGGGCCGCTGGCCGTGGCCGCCGTCCTGACACTGACATCGCCGTTCACGCCCATGCTGTTTATGGGCGAGGAATTCGGGGCCTCCACGCCGTGGCAGTTCTTCACCTCCCACCCCGAACCGGAGCTGGGCAAGGCGACGGCGGAAGGCAGGATCCACGAGTTCGAGCGCATGGGGTGGGATCCCGCCGTCGTGCCCGATCCGCAGGATCCCGAAACGTTCCGGCGCTCCAAGCTCGACTGGGCCGAAGTTTCGGAAGGCGACCACGCGCGGCTCCTGTCGCTCTACCGGTCACTTACCGCATTGCGGCGTGAGCACCCCGAGTTGGCCCGGCTCGGGTTCGGGGAAACCCACGTCCAATTCGACGACGACGCCGGGTGGCTGCGTTTCCGGCGCGGGCCAGTGGAAGTGCTGGTGAACTTCGCCTCGAAGCCGGTCCGGCTTGAGAACGTGGGCGGAACGGTGCTGCTGAGTACTGAGGGCGCCGCCCAGCAGGACGGCGGCTCGCTCACCCTCGCATCGTGGAGTGCCTCCATAGTCTTGGACTAAGGCTTGTTGGCCGCGGGCTGGCACCAGTCAGCCCGCGGCGTAACACCTCCGTACTCGGCCGTTGCCCGCGTCACGGATGGCAGGATGGAACACATGACGTATTCAGCCGCGGAAAACCGCTACGACTCCATGCCCTACCGCCGCGTCGGACGCAGCGGCCTGAGGCTCCCGGCCATCTCGCTGGGACTCTGGCACAACTTCGGCGACGACAAGCCGTTCGAGACACAGCGCGCCATCCTGCGCCGTGCCTTCGACCTGGGCGTCACCCACTTCGACCTCGCCAACAACTACGGCCCGCCCTACGGCAGCGCCGAGACCAACTTCGGCCGCCACTTCAAGGCCGACTTCAAGCCGTACCGGGACCAACTCATCATCTCCAGCAAGGCCGGCTACGACATGTGGCCAGGGCCGTACGGCAACTGGGGTTCCCGGAAATACCTGCTGGCCAGCCTCGATCAGTCGTTGGCGCGCATGGGCCTGGATTACGTGGACATCTTCTACAGCCACCGCCCGGACCCCCAGACGCCGCTGGAAGAAACCATGGGCGCACTGGATTCTGCAGTCCGATCGGGCAAAGCGCTCTACGCCGGGATCTCCTCCTACACCCCGGAGCAGACCCTGGAGGCCGCCCGGATCCTGAAGGAACTGGGCACGCCGCTGCTGATCCACCAGCCGAGCTACTCCATGCTGAACCGCTGGACGGAGAACGGTTCGCCCAACCTGCACCAGGCGCTTGAAGAGGTGGGCGCCGGATCCATCGCCTTCTCCCCGCTCGCCCAGGGGATGCTCACCGACCGCTACCTCAACGGCGTGCCCGCCGATTCACGCGCGGCGCAGGACAAGTCCCTGGATCAGGGCATGATCACGGACGAGAACCTGGGCCGCATCCGCGGGCTCAATGCCATTGCGGAAGGCCGGGGCCAGACACTGGCGCAGATGGCCGTTGCCTGGATCCTCCGCGAGCAGGGCAAGGGCACTTCGGTGACATCCGCCCTTATTGGCGCTTCCAGCGTCCGGCAGCTCGAAGACAGCCTCGCCGCCATCAACAACCTTGAATTCACCGATGAGGAACTGCAGGCAATCGACGAGTTCGCCGTGGAATCGGACATCAACCTCTGGAAGCAGAAGTAACGTACTGCACCTTTAAGGTTGCGGGGGCCGGGAACAATCCCGGCCCCCACTTGGTTGGGTAAGATGATAAGGCGCCGTTTGGCGCACTGCCAGCGCGCCGCCGTCGTACGTTCCGGTGCTGACCGTCCTGGCGGCTGAGGTTGTCTTCAAAGGAGTTCCGTGTCTGCAAATCCGATTCGTGTTGCCATTGTTGGTGTAGGTAACTGCGCCGCCTCGCTCGTCCAGGGTGTGCACTACTATCGCGACGCCGATCCCCAGGCCACGATCCCGGGTCTGATGCACGTCGAGTTCGGCAAGTACCACGTCAATGACGTGCAGTTTGTTGCCGCTTTTGATGTGGACGGCAAGAAGGTTGGGGTTGACCTCGCCGATGCCATCCTGGCCAGCGAAAACAACACCATCAAGATCGCCGAGGTTCCCCCCACCGGCGTGACCGTCCAGCGCGGCCACACCCTGGACGGCCTCGGCAAGTACTACCTCGAGACCATCGAGCAGTCCACCGAAGAGCCCGTTGACGTGGTTCAGGCCCTCAAGGACGCCAAGGCTGACGTCATGGTCTGCTACCTGCCCGTCGGATCCCAGGAAGCTGCCGAGTTCTACGCGCAGGCTGCCATCGACGCCGGCGTCGCCTTCGTCAACGCCCTGCCCGTCTTCATCGCCGGCACCAAGGCCTGGGCCGACAAGTTCACCGCGGCCGGCGTGCCGATCGTGGGCGACGACATCAAGAGCCAGATCGGTGCCACCATCACGCACCGCGTCATGGCCAAGCTCTTTGAAGACCGCGGCGTCACCCTGGACCGCACGTACCAGCTGAATGTCGGCGGCAACATGGACTTCAAGAACATGCTGGAGCGTGACCGGCTCGAGTCCAAGAAGATCTCCAAGACCCAGGCCGTGACCTCAAACGTCGAGGCCGACATCGCCCCGCGCGACGTCCACATCGGCCCATCCGACTACGTACAGTGGCTCGATGACCGCAAATGGGCCTTCGTCCGCCTCGAAGGCCGCAACTTCGGCGACGCCCCCGTGTCCCTGGAATACAAGCTCGAAGTGTGGGACTCACCCAACTCCGCCGGCGTGATCATCGACGCCATCCGTGCCGCCAAGATCGGCCTGGACCGCGGCATTGGCGGCCCGCTGCTTTCTGCCTCCAGCTACTTCATGAAGTCCCCGCCGGAGCAGTTCAACGACGACCTCGCCCGCGAAAAGGTCGAGGCCTTCATCCGCGGCGACCTGGAGCGCTAACCCGCCCCACCCCCGGACGCTCTCTCACTAGTCCGAAAATGGAGGGGACGTGACCGCGGTCGGTGCGCACTGGTTCACCCCGTGATGGTCTGGCGGGTGTTGGTGTGGGTATGAAGACGGGGTCAGGCTGCGGGTGTCAGGGTGACGGTGTAGCCGAGGGCTT